>DATMBA010000068.1:0-40697 GCA_035559635.1 Roseiflexaceae bacterium | reverse complement strand
AGCGACGCCGAGCGCCCCGCGGCCCCGCCTCCGGCCACCGGCATGGAGCGCCAAGCAGCTGCGGAGCCCACCGCCGCGCCGGGGGCCGAATCGCCCGTGGCCGCCCACGCACCCACCATGGCCCCCGCAGCCACCGCTGTGGCTGAGATGGCCGCTGCTCCCGCCGAGCCAGCCAGCGCCGGCGTCGCCGTGGATGCCGAGGCGGTCCCTGGCGAGGCCCCACGCCCGCCTGCCCCCCACCAGCCGGCGCCCATCCCGGTGAACCAGCAGCAACTGCCTGCGATCAAGGCCGGCGAGGTGGACGACAACCTGAACTTCGACGACTACATGGCCTACCTGCGCTCCTACCAGGGGCCGCCGGCGGTGCAGGTGGACGTGGGCGAGCGCTATATCCTGAGCGTGGTGAACGAGCAGCAGCAGCCGGTGCTGGACGCGCGCGTGCGGGTGTATGACGGGCAGGCGCTGATCTTCGAGGGGCGCACCTATGCCGGCGGGCGGACGATCCTCTTCCCGCGCGCGCTCGGCATCTCGCAGAACAGCAGCGAGCTGCGCGTAACGGTGGAGAAGGGAAACAGCGCTGTTGAAGGCGTGCTGCGGCGCGGCCCGGAGCTGGAGCAGAGCTTCGTGCTGCGCGGTGCGCAGGCGCTGCCGCAGCGGCCCCGGCTGGACGTGCTGTTCCTGCTGGACGCCACCGGCAGCATGGGCGACGAGATCGACCGCATCCAGCAGACGATCGCCAGCATCGTCGAGCGGATCGACCGCATCCAGCCGCGCCCGGAGCTGCGCCTGGCGGTGGTGGCCTACCGCGACCGCGGCGACGAGTACGTGACGCGCACCTACGCTGACTTCACGCCGGACGTGGCCGCGTTCCGCGAGGCGCTGCTGCAGGTGCGGGCCGACGGCGGCGGCGACACCCCGGAGGACCTGAACGAGGCGCTGCTCGTGGCGCTGCGGCAGCTCTCCTGGGCGGACGACGCGGTACGCCTGACCTTCCTGGTGGCCGACGCCCCGCCACATCTGGACTACGGCCAGCAGTTCACCTACACCCACGGCGCGCGGGCCGCCGTGGCCTCGGGCATCAAGATCTACCCGATCGCCGCCAGCAACACCGACGCGCAGGCCGAGTACGTGTTCCGCCAGCTGGCGCAGCAGACCCTGGCGCGCTTCATCTTCCTCACCTACCAGCCGGGGCAGAACAGCGGCGCGCCCGGCGAGACCACCCAGATGAACGTGGACCCCGCCGAGTTCACCGTCGAGCGGCTGGACGACCTGGTGGTGCGGATCGTCGAGCGCGAGATGGCCGAGGCTGCCGGGGTGGGGTAACGCTGAGGCGCTGAGGAGGTGCGCGTACTGAGCGGGGGGATCTAGATCCCCCCGCTTCTCTGTTGGCCGTTGGGAGGAGGACCACTAAAGCGCTGAGGGTGTGAGCGCGCTGAGTGGGGAGTACTATCTGCAAGCAGGACTAGCGGGTGATTGATGAATTATAGTGGTATATTTATAAATATATTATTATATATAATGATACATATCAGGCCCCTGGACAGAAGGGGGCGGGAGGGCTGTGCCCTCCCGCCAACCCACCCGTGGCGCGCGAGGGGATGTCCCTACCATCTCTCCCATCTGGTGCCGACGCGGGCGGCACGGTGCGACGTATGTGCAACGAAAGGAGACAGATATGCCCCCCGAGACCGACGAGCTGACAGGGCTGCAGGGCCGGGGCGCCTTTGAGGGTGCCCTGAAGCAGGCGCTGGCTGCATCCGACGGCGTGGCGCTGGCGCTGATCGACGTGGACAACCTCAAGGAGATCAACGACGAGCAGGGGTATGCGGCGGGAGACGAGGTACTGCGCGCGCTCGGCCCGCTGCTGGAGCAGGCCGCGCCTGGGCATGCCTTCCGGCTGGGCGGCGACGAGTTCGCGCTGATCCTGCCGGACACCACGCTGGAGCAGGCGTTCCTGCGGCTGGAAGGGCTGCGGGCGCGGGCGCAGGCCGAACTGCGGGCGCCGGCGGCCAGCGGGGAGCGCCCGGTGACGATCAAGGCCGGCGTGGCGCAGGCCCCGCGCGACGCCAAGGACCAGCGCGGGCTCGTCTCGGCGGCGGATGCGGCGCTGCAGGCGGCGCGCGAGGTGGGACGCAACACCGTCTGCCTGCCACCGAACGAGGAGATGGTGATGAAGTCGGCCTACTACCCGGCCACCAGCCTGCGGCGCCTCAAGGCTCTGGCCGAGCGTCTCAAGCGCAGCGAGTCGCGGCTACTGCGCGAGGCGCTGGAGGACCTGTTCCGCAAGTACGACACGCGGGAGGGGTCTCGTGTTTAGACAAGGTTCGCGTGAACAGTACAGTTCGCGCGAATACGCATGGGGGGCGTGGGGGCCTCTGGCCCCCACACCAACGCTTTTCGGAGGGGCTTCGCCCCTCCGAGTCTCCCCAGACTGGATGGCTGGAGGCCGCGCAGCGAACCCATGTCTTAGATGGTGATCCGCACGCGCTGGCCGGTGGTCGCGCTCTCGATAGCGCCGAAGACCATGGCGAGGCTCTTGATGTTGTCGTGGCACTCGCCCATGGGCGTGGCGCCGGTGCTGAGGGCGCGCAGGAAGTCACGCAGCGAGCCGGCGATCCCACTGTGGCTACCCTGCTCGACCTCCACCGTGCGCGGCTCGACGGTGGAGTGGAAGCCGCCGCGCTCCGTCACCACCTCGGCCAGCAGCGTGTCGCGGCCGTCCCACGTGGCGCTGCCGTGGGGTCCTACCGCGCGCCACTCGGCCTCCCAGGCGGTGTGGCGCCCCTCGGCGCACCAACTGCCGCGGTAGGTGTAGCGCGCACCGCCGGCGAACTCGAAGATCGCCGTCGCGCAGGCGTCGCCGCGGTACCAGCTCCATGGCGGGTTGAACTCCTCGCAGTACACCGCCACAGGCGCGGCGTCGCCCAGCAGGTAGCGCGCCGCGTCAAAGGTGTGGATGGCCATGTCCAGCACCAGCACGTGCGCCATCTCGTCGCGGAAGCCGCCGAAGTGCGCGCCAATGTAGAAGTCCGAGTTGAGGATGCCCGGCGCGCCGATATGCTCGGCGATCAGGCGGCGGAAGGCGTGCAGGCGCGCGTCGTAGCGGCGGCTCTGGCTCACCATGTAGAGCACGCCGGCGCGCTCCGCAGCGGCCACCATGGCGCGGGCCTGCTCCATGCTGGCCGCCATCGGCTTCTCGCCCAGCACCGGCACGCCGGCTGCCAGCGCCGCGAGCGTTACGTCGTGATGCGCCTCGGGGATCGTCACGTCCACCACGAAGTCCGGCCGCAGCTCGGCGAGCGCCCGCTCCAGGTCCGTGCCGGTGTGCGGCACCTCAAGCCCCAGCTCCCCCGCCGCCCGCGCCGCCTGCCCCGGCACGATGTCCACCCAGCCGGTGATCCGTGTCTCTTCGCACGCGCTCAGGTTCCTGGCCCAGGCGCGTCCCATGCCGCCAGCCCCGACGAGCAGGGCGTTGTAGATTGTCATCGATCCCTCCAGTGCCGCCATCGGCGCCAACCCCAGGTCATCGAAATGTGCGCGCGGAAACCGCCGCCTTCAGGTGTGCGGAGGAAGCGCGCCCTCCCACGTTGTTACGGAGGTGACGCTTATCGAATACCGTGGTATGCTGTCGCATATGCGTGCTGAACGGTATCGCCCCATGCGCGGCAGCGTCTCGACCATCAATTCCCACTTCGTCTGGTGTCCGAAGTACCGCCGCACGCTGCTGACGGGTACGGTCGCGGAGCGGCTGAACGAACTGCTGCATGAGAAGGCAGCCGAACTGCATTGCACCGTCAAGGCGCGTGAAGTGATGCCCGATCACCTGCAGCTGTGTGTGGATTGCTCGCCGACGCTTGCCCCTCAGCACCTCGCCAATCAATTCAAAGGCTCCACCTCCCGCGTCTTGCGCGATGAGTTCCCCGGCTTGAAAAGCCGTCTTCCGTCGCTGTGGAGCCGTTCGTACGCCGTCGGCAGCACGGGACACGTCTCGACGGAACCGATCCAAACCTACATGGAACCACAGAACCGCAGCTAGATGAAGCTCACCGTCCAACTGAAGCTGAAGCCGACACCTGAACAAGCTGATGCGCTCAAACGCACGCTTGAAACGGCGAACGCTGCCTGCAACTACATCAGTCAGGTGGCATGGGAGCGCAAAACGTTTCAGCAGTTTGCCATCCACCGGCTGACCTACCAGGCCGTGCGCGCGACGTTCGGCCTTGCCGCGCAACTCACCGTGCGCTGTATTGCCAAAGTCGCCGATGCCTACAAGCTGGATCGGAAGGTGCAGCGTTTGTTTGCGCCCCACGGCGCGATTGCCTATGATAATCGCATCCTCTCGTTCGCGCTGCCCGACTCGCTGGTTTCGATCTGGACCCTCGATGGGCGGCAGGCGATCCCGTTTGTCTGTGGCGAACGGCAGCGTGCCTTGCTCAACCATCAGCGCGGCGAAAGCGATCTGGTGTTCGCCCACGGCTCCTGGTACGTGTTCGCCACGTGTGAAGTTGAGACGCCAGAAGTGTTTGAGGCGGATAGCGTCCTTGGCATCGATCTGGGCGTGACGAACATCGCCACGGATAGCGACGGCGAGACACATTCGGGGAAGGTGATTAAGAACGTGCGCTACCGGCATCGTCGGTTGCGGAACAAGCTGCAACAGCGCGGCACACTCGGTAGCCGCCGCCGCTTGCGGCAGCTTGCTGGTCAAGAGCGTCGGTTTGCTACCTGGGTAAACCACAACCTCTCCAAACGGATTGTTGCGAAGGCCGAATGCACGAAGCGGGCGATTGCGTTGGAAGACCTGAGGCACATTCGCACGCGGATGAAGGCTCGCCGGTCGCAGCGCGCAACACTCCATGCATGGGCATTCGCGCAACTGCGCAGCTTTATCGCGTATAAGGCGCAGTTGCGCGGTGTGCCTGTCCACTTCGTTGACCCCCGGAATACCTCGCGCACCTGTCCCGAATGTGGGCACTGTGCGAAAGAGAACCGCAAAACACAGGCTTCCTTCGTCTGCACATCCTGTGGGTTCGCTGGCCCGGCGGATGTGATCGCGGCGGGCACTATTGCTCGCCGGGCCGCTGTAAACCGGCCATACTGCTCGGAGGCAGATGCGTCTGTCGCGCCAGAGCAAAGCCGCCGCCTTTAGGCGTGCGGTCGTTTACTTGCCAGAAGTGCCACACAGCGCTCGTACTGGCGCAGCGCTTCGGCCCGCCGGCCAAGATGGGGATAGCCGCGCATCAACTGGCATAGGCATAGCCTGTTCGCGCGCGCTTGACTGCCCGTGCGAATGCACAAGGGTGCGGGGGCGCAGGCCCCCGCACGCATCTCTGATAGGCATCAGGCTTCTGCACCCCTTTGTCGCCTGGCGCCCCTGACCGATCACTGGCTTGGCTGTCTTTCAGCCTACGAAAGCCGCCGCACCACCTCGATCCCATTGAGCGCCATGTGGTGCAGGAACAGCACGTGGTGCAGGTCGCCGTCGTGGGCCTTGATCCCCAGCTCGCGGGCCAGGGAGACCGGCGTGTCGAAGGTGTCCACCGCGTTGGCCGGGACGATCACGCGGCGGGTGAAATTGCCGGCGTTGGCCTCCAGGCGCAGATGCATGGCCGCCTGGTAGGTGCAGAGGTCGGTGCAGTCTCCCACCACCACGAAGGTGTCCACCCGCTGGCGCATCGTGATCCATATGCCCAGCTCGGTGCCGATGTGTGAGCTGATCGAGTTCTTCGGCACGATCTTGATCGCGTCGTAGAACGGCAGGGCCTTGAGGGCGTCCACCGCCTCGCTCTCTCTGGTCCCCTTGAGACAGTGGGGCGGGTAGGCGCCGAACTCGGGCGTGTTGGGGTCGTGAGTGTCCTGGGTGAGCGCGAAGTGGCGCACGCCGAGATCGTAGGCCCGCGCGAACAGGTCCGCCACCGGCTGCACGATGCGCCCGACGCGCTCGCTGGCGAGCGGCCCCTCGGTGCAGAAGCCGTTGATCACGTCGATCGAGATCAGCGCAACGCGCTCCGGCTCGCGGCCCACCACTTGGGCCAGCGGCAGCTCGGGCAGCGCGGCGTACCACTCGTCCAGGTACCGCAGGAATGGCCTGCTGGTCTCTACCAGGTTGGCTCGCGTTGTCATCGCTTTGCTCCTTCTGCCCGCCCTGCCGGGCGGGAAGGGGTGGGCTCGGAGGGGCAAAGCCCTCCGAGCCGCCCTAATAATCCACCGGGCGCAGATAGTACTCCCCGATCGCCGTCGAGGAGAGCATAGCTGTGCTAGGCAGGCGGCGCTTCCAGTGGGTGGTGTCCACGCGGCGCTTCACCAGCAGCACCTCGCTCTCCGGGAAGCCGAGGGCGGTGAGACGCTCCACGCTGTAGCCCTGCAGCAGGAAGTGCAGGATGCGGTCGGCCTGTAGGTAGCTGATACCGAAGTCGGCCTCGTCGGTCTGGCCCACGATCAGGTCGGCCGAGGCCGGTTTCTCCACGATCGGCGCCGGGACGCCCATGTGGCGCGCGAGCTGCCAGACCTGAGTCTTGAACAGGTCGCCGAGCGGGTTCACCGGCGGCGAGTCGTCGGCGTGCCAGGTGTAGTAGCCGAAGAGGCGCTCGGTCTTGTTACCGGTGCCGATCGGGATGCAGCCCAGCTTCTGGGATTGGTCGAACAGGACGATCATGCGGGTGCGGGCCATGATATTGCCCTTGCGCCGCCCGTCCATCTCAGGGTCGAGGCGGGCGTAGCCGTCCACCGCGTCACTGATGTCCACCGTGAGGCTGCGGACGCCGAGGGCGTCGATCACGAGCTGGGCGTGCTCGAGGCTCTCGCGGCTGGAGGTGCGGTAAGGCATGCGCACCGCCAGGACGTTCTGCGGGCCGAATGCCTCGGCGCACAGGTAGGTCGTGAGCGCCGAGTCCACGCCGCCGGAGAGTCCTACCACCACCTGCGTGAAGCCGCGCCGGCGCGTGACCTCATCGCGCAGGAACTCCACCAGCCAGCCTCTCACCAGTTCAGGGTTGAGGAGCGTCACATCGTCCATGGGGTCGAACGGTTTGGCGGAGACGATTGGGAGTTGCACGTTGAACGTTGGCTGGTTGCCGGCGGGGCTGCGCAGGGTAGAACGTGCAACGTGCAACGTGGGACGCTCGATGGAGGCATCCCACCGTACCACGGCGCTCTCCCCACGCCTGGCCCGCTCGAGCTCGCCCTGCAGGTGCGGCAGCATGGTCTCCAGGTCCGCCAGCAGCGGCAGGTCCGCGCGGGCCAGCGCCAGGTCGCCAAGGTCCAGCGTGGCGGTGACGAGCGCTTCCTGCCAGAGCGGCCCGCTCACGCGCACGTCGCCGCGGGGGCCCAAGACGAGCGATGCGCCGGGGAAGCCCTTGCCGCCCTCGAAGCCCACCAGCTGCGCCAGGACGCTGAACACGCCGTGCTCGTCGGCGATGCGGCGCATGAGGTCCTCCCAGTGCTCCACGTTGTCCGGCCGGCGGCCGTGGGCGCCGCGAGCCGGCGAGGCGCTGAGCACGAAGACCACCTGCGCGCCGTCCAGCGCGGCGGCGGTGCCGCTCAGACTGTGCCAGGCGTCCTCGCAGATCAGGATCGCGGCGCGGCCGAAGCGGGTGTCGAAGGCGGCCACCTGCCGGCCGGAGTCCACGAAGCGGGCCTCATCGAACACGCCGTAGGTGGGCAGGAAGACCTTTCGATGGACATGGTGGATGGCGGTTGAAGGTTGAAGATTGAACATTGAAGATTGAGCATTGCCGTGCGACGATGGCCATGCCGAATCTGCAATCTTCAATGTTGAATCTTCAATCCCCAGCGTCGCGTACAGGGCCGAGTTGTACAGCCGGTCGCGGTGGCGCTCGTAGAAGCCGGCCACGATGTCGAGCGGCGGAGCGCCCGCGCCGCAGGCGGCCAGGTAGGTGCGCTGCAGGTCGGCGAACAGCTCGCCGGCGGTGCGCGCCACCTCGCGCACGCCGCCCTCGAGGAAGTAGCCGCTGAAGTAGGCCTCGGGCAGCACCAGCACGTCCGGACGCGGCTCGCGTGCCTGGAGTTGGGCGAAGACGCCGGCGAGACGAGCCATGTTCCGATCGTAGTCCGCCTTCGTCGGCCGGAGCTGGGCGATTGCGATGGTGATCGAGGGAGCCATAGCTACTCCTTTAGTGCCAATGTAACACTAATTATATAGCATCCGGGGCGCGATGTCAAGTCTTGAGCAGCAGGCGGCGGTGGGTTGGAAGGGCGAGGAGGTGAGCGCGGAGGAGTTTCTTGCCCAGGCGCGCTCCTACAGCGAGGAGTCCGACCGCAGCGTCACCGATAAGTTCTACCGGGTGGTGAATAGTCTGATGTTCCGCGGCACCCACCCGTATGCGGTGGAGCGTGCGCAGCACCTCAATCGATACATCGACAGCGCCGACTACGAGCAGATCGTGGTACACCGCACCTATCCGCGCCGGGCGGGCCTGGTGCGTGACGGACGCTGCCCGTTCTGCGGCAGGCCGGTGGCGGACGGGTACCAGTTCTGCGGCGGATGTGGCCAGAAGATAACGATACGCTAATGCGATGAGCGATCAACGCGCCTATCTCAACTTCGACATCCGGGTGCGCAGCTGGGACGGCGCACACTATCGGACGCGCGTGCTGCAGTCGCCGGCGGGAGAAAGCCAGGGGGCGCTGGCGCTGGCGGCGCCAGATGTGATCGCAAATCTGAAGGTGCTGCGGGCGTTGGTGCTTGATGGGCGGGGTGGGCCGACGTCGGCGGAGCGGGCGGCACAGGCGCGGAACTATGTGCGTGCGGCAGGCACATGACGGGACCAAGGCGCAGCTGGAGGGCGCGGGACGGCCGTCCCGCGCCCTTGTTTGTGCTCCGGCGCTGGATGCGCAGTGGCATGTCCACCCGTCCCTCGGCGGAAGGAGGAGGTGCAGGGGGGGGCGGGGAACGAGCGAACGTGGTGGATGTGCTAGCTAGAGATCGTCGATCGGTCGGCGACCGGCGAAGCCGGTCTCGATCGGGTGCCAGTAGGCGACGCGGGGCTCGCCGTAGCGCCAGCAGAGGTAGACCGCCACGCCGTCGCGCAGGGCGGGGAAGTCCAGCAGGCCGGTGGCGGGGTCCTTCAGCTCGACGCCATGGGACTGGATGGCGAAGAGGGCGTTCTGGACGCGGATGATATCCGCGGCGGCATCGGAGAGCGGCGGCCCGCCGAGGTCGCTGCGGGGGGCGCGGTTGAGGATGGCGATCACCGCGGCGTGGCTGGCGCTGAGACGCCGCCAAGCGCGCACGAGGGCCGCGACCTGGGGGCGCAGGACGGGGAGCAGGGCGTTGGCCTCGTCGATGGTGAAGTAGCGGGTCATCCTCGGGTCCTCCGGGGTGTGGGCCACGGGGCTGCGCCACTATGCCGCCACAGGCATTATAGCACGGGCCGGGGGGATAACGGAGGGGGAGCGGAGGGGCCGGGAACGGAGGGGGAGGGGAGCATTGCGCGGTGGCCGCATGTTTGCTAGTATAGCGGACCTATGTGGGCTGCAATGCGCACGACGGTCTATCCGCAAACTGCGTTTGCGGGGGCTTGAGGGCTGCGCCCCGCCAAACCTCCCGCTTTGCGGATACGCCCTAGCGCACGGCGGGGGTGTGGGGGCGCAGCCCCCGCAACAATGCTCCTGTCCCATTCACGAGTGACCGACAGGATAGCCATCTATGCGCGACATGGCGCACCGGACGCGGCAGCATAGTGTTGTGGCCCTGATCGGGCTGAGCGGCGCGGGGAAGTCCACCGTAGGGCGGGCGCTTGCGGCCCGGCTGGGCTGGGCGCTGCGCGACACGGACGCGCTGGTGGAGGCGGCGGCGGGGCGCCGGCTGGCGGCGATCTTCGCCGAGGAGGGCGAGGCGCGCTTCCGCGCGCTGGAGGCGGACGCGCTGCGGGCGGCGCTGGATGCGGCGCCATGCGTGGTGGCCACCGGCGGCGGGATCGTGCTGCGGCCGGAGAACCGGGTGCTGCTACGCGAGCGGGCGCTGGTGGTGTGGCTGGACGCGCCGACGGAGACGCTGGTGGCGCGGCTGCGGGCGCACGATGAGGAGCGGCCGCTGCTGGCCGGCGATGACCCGGCGGCCCGCCTGGAGGCGCTGCGGGCAGCGCGCGCCGGCCTGTACGCCGGGCTGGCCGACCTGACGCTGGCGACGGCGGGGATAGCGGCGGAGGCGATCTGCGATGCGATCGTGGACCGGCTGGGCAGCGGATAGAAAGCGGATAAGCGGCTACGAGCCTATCCGCATACCTCGGGGAGGTCAGGGGAGGGCGGATCCCTCCCCTGAAACCTCGCCCGCTCCGGGTTATCCGCATAGGCACCAAGCGGGCATGGCGCCGCTGGAGAGAGGAGCGGTTGGTGAGCACAGTTCTCAAGGTAGTATGGATTATAGCGCTGGCGGCCCTGCTAACGGCGTGCGGTGGCCAGCCCGCGGCGGCGCCCACAGCGGCGCCGACGAGTACACCGGCGCCCACGGACACCCCAGCGCCGACAAATACGCCGGTGCCCACGGACACCCCAGCGCCGACAAATACGCCGGCGCCCACGGACACGCCCATACCCGCGGCGGGGGCGGCGGGGGGCGGCGCGGCGCAGGCGATCAACGCCGGGCTGGAGAAGGTGAAGGACGCCAGCGCGTACCGGGTGTCGATCCAGATGGACGCCAGCGGCGACCTGGGGCTTGGCGCGCCGGAGGTGGCGCAGGGCGGGCCGCTGCAGCTGATCGCCATGGAGGGCGAGGTGGCCGGGGCGGACTCGCACGTGACGCTCAAGGGGGTGCTGAGCGCCTTCATGGGCGCCGACCCGGAGCAGGGGCTGGAGCTAATCACCGCGGGCGGCAAGAGCTATGTGCGCGGTCCGGCGCCGCTCTTGGGCGCGACCGAGGCGAAGTGGTACGAACTGCCGCAGGACGGCAGCTCGCCGGCCAGCTCGCTGCGCTCGGATGCGATCGTCGGCGGGCTGACCGAGGCGAACATGGATCTCTCGGGCTTCCAGGAGGCCGGTGAGGAGGAGCTGGACGGCCAGCGGTGCCAGGTGTACACCGGCGACAAGGAGGCGACGATCAAAGCCTTCGAGCAGGTCGGCAGCCAGGGGCTTCCCGGGCCGCAGAGCTTCGCGGAGGTGCGCCGGGCCGAACTGAGGTTCTGGATCTGTGAGGACGGTTACTTCCATCAACTGGTGCTGGACACCGAGGGCGTGCCTGAGGGACAGGAGACACCGGTGGCCTACACGCTGACGATGCGGCTGTACGACTTCGACGCGGACATCACGGTGGAGGCCCCGGAGGACGCGGCGAAGCTGGAGACGCCGGCCTTGGGCCTGCCCACACCGACACCGTAACCGCCTCACGCGATATGCCACCGGCGGTCTCGTGGTGTGTCACCATAACGGTGAGGGTGGGGTTTCAGGTGAGAGCCTGTGGCCCTCCCCTGGCCCCTCCCCACTCCAGCAAAAATCAAGGTGACAAGCCACTAGGGACAATACGTTTCAAGTACGCGGGCGCTGCTCGCGGCGTGGGGTGCGAGGGCCAGAGGCCCCCGCGAACCACTTCCCGGTGGGGGAGGAAAGGGTAGACTCATGGATCCGCTCTTGGTACACACCCCCGGCGGGAGCTACGAGGTGGCGGTGGGGCCGGGATTGCTGGCGGAGCTGCCGGAGCGGCTGGCAGCCCTGGGGCTGCGCGGGGCGCTGTGGCTGGTGTGCGACGCGGCGGTGTATGGGCGTTTCGGAGAGGCGCTCGAGGGGCGGCTGCGCGGTGCGGGCTACACGGCGCGAGCCACCAGCGTGCCCTCCGGCGAGACGAGCAAAGACCTGGCGACCGCCGCGCGGCTCTACGACTGGCTGATCGGTGGGGGGGTGGAGCGGCGCGACGTCGTGCTGGCGCTCGGCGGCGGTGTGGTGGGCGACCTGGCGGGCTTCGTGGCCGCCACGGTGCTGCGCGGCATCGCGCTGGTGCAGCTCCCTACCACGCTGCTGGCGATGGTGGACAGCGCGATCGGCGGCAAGACCGGGGTGAACCACCCGCTCGGCAAGAACCTGATCGGCGCCTTCCACCAGCCGCGGCTGACGCTGGCGGACACCGAGACGCTCGTGACGCTGCCGCCGCGCGAGCTGCGAAGCGGCTGGGCTGAGGTGATCAAGCACGCGGTGATCCGGGACGCGGGGCTGTTCCAGGCATTGGCAGATGGCAGATGGCAGATGGCGGATTGCTCGGGGCCGGCCATCGGCAATCGGCAAGCTACTATCTGCAATCTCATCTGGCGCGCCGTGAAGGTCAAGGTCGATATTGTGAACAGCGACGAACGCGAGACCGGCGAGCGGATGCTGCTCAACTACGGTCACACGCTCGGCCACGCGGTGGAGGCGGCGGCGGGGTACGGGACACTGCTGCATGGCGAGGCGGTGGCGATCGGGATGCACCTGGAGGCTCGCATCGCCGAGCGCCTGGGGATGGTGGACGCGGCGGTGGTGGAGCGGCAACGGGCGCTGCTGGCGGCTTACGGTCTGCCCACACAGCCGCCGGAGGGGATGGATACCGAGGCGGTGCTGGAGTTGACGCTGCGCGATAAGAAGGTGCGCGCCGGGAAGATCCGTTGGGCGCTCCCCACCGGCCTTGGCGGGGCCACCGTGCGCGACGATGTGCCAGAGGCACTGGTGCGCGCGGTGCTCGCCGAGGGGTAGGACGTGGTGCGTATGAGGGCCGTTGGCGCGCTGTCCGACAACCCGCCCGGCACGCTGGAGCACACGGCCGGCGTGGGGTATGAAGCCGGAGGACACAATGTCTGAGAACAGCACCTCGTTGGCGACGTTCTACAAGGGATGGGATCGCTACCAGGAGCACCTGGTCCGCGCGGTCGCGCCGCTCTCAGCCGAGCAACTCGCGATGTCGCCCGCGCCACACCTGCGCTCGATCGGTGTGCTGGTTGCCCATATCATCGCCGCGCGGGTCTGGTGGTTCCACTATGTGCTGGGCGAGGGGGGCGACGATCTGGCCTCGCTCGCCACCTGGGACGACGACGACCAGCCGGCGCGCACGGCGGACGAGCTCGTGCGCGGCCTGGAGGCGACGTGGCAGGTGATCTGGACTGCGCTGGAGCGCTGGACGCCCGCCGATCTGGTGCAGATCTTCCCCCGCCCGCGCGCGCCTGAGCGCACCTACTCGCGCCAGTGGATCATCTGGCACGTCATCGAGCATGACGTGCACCATGGCGGTGAGCTGTCGTATGCGCTCGGGATGCATGGAGTGGCGGGCATCGATCTCTAAGACAAGGTGCGCGCGCACGCCGCAGGTGTTCCCGAAGGGTACGCGCATGGGGGGCGTGGGGGCCTCTGGTCCCCCCACAAACGCTTTTCGGAGGAGCTTCGCCCCTCCGCGCCTCGCCAGACTGGAAGGCTGGAGGCCGCGCAGCGAACCCATGGCTAAACGGAAATCGTCCTCCGGTACGGGGAGGGCCAGGGAGGGCCAGCCCTCCCTGGCCCTCTCCTCCCACCGCACGGTGTATGTGGAGCTATTGAGAGGTCCGCCGCCGTGATGAGGGCTGGTAGGTTTGCAGACCCTCCCCGTTGTTCAGGCGGCTACCGCTCGTAGAAGCGCGGCTCCCACCAGCAGCCGAGCTGCAGCGGAAGGCCACGCGCGCGGGCGACCTCGGGCGGCGGCGGCTCCTCCGGCCGCACCACGCCGGGCAGGGCTTGCGGCGGGACGGCCGCCCCGTTCGCTACGTAGATCGGCGGCGCGATGAGGATGGGGGGGTGCCTCCGGATCTCGATCGGCATTGCGGCCTCCTGGTACAGGGCCTGGCCTATCCGCAAACGCCGTTTGCGGGGACTTTGGGTCGCAGCCCCTCCAAATCTCCCGCATTGCGGATACGCCCTAGTGCGGTACGATCACAGCCATCAGCAGGGCCAGGGCGCGCGCCAGGCGGTCCTCGAACGGGGCTTGCGCACGCCGGGTGTGCTCGCCGGCCGCACGCTCGGCATCCCGCTGCGCGCGGATGCGCCGCGCGGCGCGCAGCGGCTTGTCGTGCCAGGCTCCGCCGGCGACATCGTCCATCAGCGGGCTGCTCATGGTGACTCCTTTCGCGTGGCCTCGTTCATCTGGCGGCATCATACGCCGGCAGGCGGCGCGGCGCATCGTGAGAATCGCGTAATGCTGGCGTGCGGGCTACGTAGGCTGGCTACGTAGGCGTGAAGCGGAGTCTGGTAATAGACGGGGAGCGGAGCGCGCGGAGGGAGCGGGAGCGGAGGGGCCTCAGACGCACTGCGCCCGGGCGACCTCCGCTCCCGGTAGGCGCGCGGAGGCCATGTGGAGAGGTTACCGGCCGCGGGTGTACCAGATGGACCCCGGCGAGTCGTAGTTCAGCCCTTCGCCCCAAACGGCGTGGGTGATCCCCTGATCGTCGATGTCCAGCTCGTAGTAGTCGCCAAATGGGAAGCTGAAGCCGTCCGGCTGGATGTAGCTGAACCCCTCGACGTAGGTAGAGAGGTCGCTCTCCGCCGACCAGGTGGCGCCGCCGTCGCGGGAGCTACGGTAGTAAGTGTTCCACACCCCGCCCTCGCGCGTGTCCATCCAGGAGATGCGCACGTCGCCGGGGGATGCGGCCGCGATGGCCGGGAAGGCGTGCGAGACGCCTTGCGGCGCGAGCGAGACGTCCGCCTTGGCCGACCAGGTGGCGCCGCCGTCGCTGGAGCGAGCGAAGTAGATCCGCTCCGGCCCCTTGTCTTCTACCCCGGCGTTCCACAGCGCGTAGAGCGTCCCGGCGGCGTCCGAGGCCAGCGTCATTTGCGCGCCGAGGTAGGCCCAACCGCACAGGTAGTCCGAGCAGTCGGGCGGCGCGCCTGAGACATCGATCGTGGTGGTCCTCCAGGTGCTTCCCCCGTCCGACGACTTGCTCATGTAAAGGTAGACTGGCCCCTTCGCGCCGCCGTTCTGTGTGTAGCCGGCCCACGAGAAGTAGACGTTTCCGGCCGCGTCAACCGTGCCGCCGCCTGCGAGCGACCAGCCGAGCTTGCCGGTCTTGTTCACGTTGACCGAGCGAAAGGTAGCGCCGCCATCGTGCGAGAATGACACCCAGACTTTCTGAGCGTGATTGTAGCCGACGTACACATCCTGTCCGCGGACGGCCAGGATCGGCTTGTCGGTGCCGGCGTTGGTGCTGTTGGCGACGACGACCGACCAGCTCGCGCCGAAGTCGGTCGACTTCGCGACGACCGTGTCGCTCTTGCCGTTCTGGAGCCAGGCGGCGTAGACCGTGCGGCCGTCGATGGGGTCGACGGCGATCTGTGGATCCCACTGGCCTGTGGTGCTGCCTGCGGGGTGGATCGGGCGTGGCGCCCCCCAGGTGGCGCCGCGGTCCGCACTGACCTGCAGGATCATCGTCGGGCTGGCGCATTCCGCGCAGCCGGGGACGCCGAGGTACTGCGGGTAGAGCAGGTAGATGTGGCCGGTGCGGGCGGCGGCGATCGCTGGCTCCCATTGGTCGCCCTCGGTGAAGCCGAGGCGGGTCTGGGGTGCGAAGCCGGTGCGCGGCGCCGGCACCGCGCGGACCTCCTGCACCTGGGGTGCGGCGATGACGGCGGCCTCCACCTGGCCGCTGCGGCGCTTGCCTTTGGTGGGCTGCCCGGCGTCCGCGCCTGGCCAGACGGCCAGGAGCCAGGCAGCGAGCAACGCGGCGAGCAGCGCGAGTGTGGATCCAAGGAGCAGCGGGCGGCCGGGGCGAGCCAGCGTGCGCATGGCGACCTCCTTTGGTGCGAGCGCGGATGGCCGATCCAGTAGATCTGCTGCCGAGCCGGCAGAAGGGGATGGCTCAGGCTAGCACACCGCGCGGCGCCGGTCAAGGTGGTACACCCCAGTCGGTAGGGCGTCTGCGTTCGCGCCACGCCCGGCAGCGCCCGGCCGGTGCTGCACGGGTCCGCCCGCCGTGGGCAGCGGGCGCCCTCCCACGCCCGGCGGGTCAACCCACGGGCGAGATGCTGCAAAGCCCGCCGGCGCGGGCTGAGGCGCAGGCCGCGCAGCCGGCCGGTGCGCCAGCGAGCCTGCCCGGTCACGGGCCGGGCGTGGTGCCCCGCAAAGAACGCAGACGCCCTCCCCCAGTCGCCGCCCCTGCGCGGGGGATGGGAGCCACAGGCTCCGAAAAGACCTCGCGCAGGGGCGTTTGGCGGGACAAGCCCTTCCAGACCTTCCCCGTGGGGGGCAGGGGCGCCGCCCCTGCGGAACCCCTATTAATTAAGACGGTTTCTCCTGTTTTTATTGGACAATCGCCGCGATCTGTGGTAGAGTGGTGGGCAGCGATCGCACAGGAGCGCGGCTATGAGTATGATCCCATACGCACCCGAGAGTCCGGCCGGCAAGATCCTGGCGCACCTGCAGCGGCACGGCGAGGCCACCGTGAAGGAGCTGGAGGAGCTGCTAGGGATCAGCACTACAGCCGTGCGGGAGCACCTGACGCACCTGGAGGCCAAGGACCTGCTGGCCACGCGGCTGGTGCGCAGCGGCCCCGGCCGGCCACGGCTGGTCTACTTCCTGACGGCGCGGGCGCAGGACCTGTTCCCAAAAGAGTACGACACGCTGGTGACGCTGCTGCTGCGGGAGATCGCCAACCGCGAGGGGCCAGACCAGTTGCAAGCGCTGCTGGACGCGGTGGCGGCGCGGCTGGCCGAGGAGTACCGCGGCCAGATCAGCGGCGAGGACCTGCGCGAGCGGCTCACCCGGCTGCGGGATGCGCTGGAGGCGCGTGGTATCCCCGCTGAGGTGCAGGCCTCGGGCGAGGGGTTCCGGGTGTTCGCCTGCCCGTACCTGGACGTGGCGCAGGAGCACGCGGCGGTGTGCACCATGGAGCGGCGTATGCTGGAGAGTGTGCTCGGCGAGACCATCCGGCTCGAGGGCACCATCCGCGAGGGGATGCGCTCCTGCCGGTTTACCGTGTCCAGGGCGGCGGAGGAAGAGTGAACGCGCACCAGTGCAGAGCGGAGGTTACGGGGGCGCAGCTCCCGAGAGAATCTTTCCTCCCTCATTTGTTCTGGTGATCCTGGTATATCGCGCATCGCGCATGACTACAGGGAGAACGGAGTGAACAGCGAACTCGTCATCAAGGACCTGCACGTCAGCATTGAGGACAAAGAGATCCTCAAGGGCGTCGATCTGATCGTGCGGCCGGGCACGATCCACGCGATCATGGGGCCGAACGGCAGCGGCAAGAGCACCCTGGCCTACACCATCGCCGGGCACCCCGGCTACACCGTGACCGGCGGCGAGATCTGGTACAAGGGGCAGAACATCCTGGAACTTGAGCCGGACGAGCGGGCCAAGCTCGGGCTGTTCCTGGCGTTCCAGTACCCGGTGGCCATCCCCGGCGTGACAGTGGCGAACTTCCTGCGCGCGGCGATCAACGCCCACCGGGCCGAGGAGGGGCGGGACCCGAAGGAGACCGCCATCCCGATGGCGCAGTTCCGCAAGGAGCTGCGCGAGAAGATGGCCCAACTCGGCATCGACGAGTCCTTCGCCCGGCGCTACCTGAACGAGGGCTTCTCCGGCGGCGAGAAGAAGCGGGTGGAGATCCTCCAGATGGCGATGCTCAAGCCAAGCATGGCGGTGATGGACGAGACCGACTCTGGCCTGGACATCGACGCGCTCAAGGTGGTGGCGGCCGGCGTGAACGCGCTGGTGGAGCAGAACCCGGAGATGGGCGTGCTGGTGATCACCCACTACCAGCGGCTGCTCAACTATATCAAACCGCACTTCGTCTCGGTGATGCTGGACGGCCGGGTGGTGCGCGAGGGTGGCCCGGAGCTGGCGCTGGCGCTGGAGGAGCAGGGCTACGACTTCATCCGCTCAGTCGTCGGCACTGAGTAGTCAGTTGCCAGTATCGCTGCAGGTCGATGATCGCGCTGTCGTACTGACGACCGGCTCCTGACGACTGGCTACTGGCTACTGCGAAAGAGACTATGAAGTATCTCCCAACCCTTTCAGAGCTTTCCGATACCGCCCTCACAGCGGCGGCACGCGCCGCGGGCGAGCCGGAGTGGCTCGTCGAGCGGCGCGCGGCGGCCTGGCGGCACTTCGCGCAGAGCGAGCCCCCCTTCTGGCGCCGCACCGACCTGACGAAGTTCGAGCCGGGCGTTATCCGCGCGCCGTTGGGTGCCAACCACACCGCCGTGCAGTGGGACGCCGCGCTGGCCGCGAAGGGCGTGGTCTTCACCACGCTGGCGGCAGCGGTGCGCGCGCACGAGGCGCTCGTCCGGCAGCACCTGGGCGCTGCGGCGGACCCGCTGGCGCACAAGTTCACCGCGCTGCACGCCGCGCTCTGGCAGGACGGCGTGTTCCTCTACGTACCGAAGGACACCGCGATCGAGGTGCCGCTGCACGCGGTGATCACCCTGGCGGGCGCCGGGCACGCCGCGGCGCCGCACAACCTGATCGTCGTCGAGCGCGGCGCGAGCGTGACCTTCGTCGAGGAGTTCACCTCGCCGGACGTGGACGGGCAGGCGCTGGCGCTGCCGGCCACCGAGCTGTTCATCGGCGACGGCGCGTCAGTGCGCTACGTGTCGATCCAGACCTGGGGCCGGGGCGTCTACCATATCGGCAGTCAGCGCGCCCGCGCGGGGCGGGACGCCAGCCTGGAGTGGGCTGCCATCAACCTGGGCGGCTCGCTGCAGCACACCGAGGCCGAGACGGCGCTGGTGGGCGACGGCTCGCATGTGAACTGGGTGGCGGCCACCTTCGGCGGCGGCGAGCAGACGCTGCTCACCGCCCCCTGGCTGCGGCACATCGGTGCCAGGACCGAGGGCCACATGGACTTCAAGACGGTGGTCAAGGACCGCGCCTACGCCACCTTCGACGGTATGATCAAGATCGAGCACGAGAGCCGGGGCACGATCTCCCGCCTGGAGGAGCACGCGCTGCACCTGACGCCCAAGGCGCGCAGCGACAGCATCCCCGGCCTGAAGATCGAGACCAACGACGTGCTGCGCGCCGGCCACGCCTCCACCAGTGGCGAGGTGGACGAGGAGCAGCTGTTCTACATGCGCTCGCGCGGCATCGCACGCACCGAGGCGATCCATATGATCGTCATGGGCTTCTTCGAGCCGGTGCTGGACCACATCCCGAGCGAGAAGCTCAGGGAGCGGATCGGTGGGCTGATTGAGGCCAAAATATGACTACCAGCACGTTCACCCTGTTCGACGTCCTGACCCTGCGGCGCGAGTTCCCCATCCTCCAGCAGCAGGTGAACGGCAAGCCGCTGGCGTTCCTGGACAGCGCCGCCTCGTCGCAGAAGCCGCGGCGGGTGATCGACTGCCTGGAGGACTACTACCGGCGCTACAACGCCAACGTGCACCGCGGGGTCTACCGCCTCAGCGAGGAGGCCACCTTCGCCTTCGAGCGCGCGCGCGGCAAGGTGGCGCGCTTCATCGGCGCGTCCACGCCCAAGGAGGTGGTCTTCACCCGCAACACCACCGAGGCGATCAACCTGGTGGCGCGCGCCTGGGGCGACGCGAACTTGCGGCCTGGCGACCGCGTGCTGCTGAGCGAGATGGAGCACCACTCGAACCTGGTGCCCTGGCAGCAGCTGGCCCAGCGCACCGGCGCCGAACTGGACTTCCTACGGGTGGACGGCGCGGGGCGGCTGGCGCTCGACGACCTGGACGCGCGGCTGCGGGGGGTGCGCTTGGTGGCGCTGACGCAGCAGTCCAACGTGCTGGGGACGATCAACCCGGTGGCGGAGATCGCCAGGCGCGCGCACGACGCCGGCGCGCTGATGCTGGTGGACGGGGCGCAGAGCGTGCCGCACATGCCGGTGGACGTGCAGGCGCTTGGGGTGGACTTCCTGGCGTTCAGCGGGCACAAGATGTGCGCGCCCACGGGCATCGGGGTGCTGTGGGGTAGAAGGCGGGTGCTGGAGAGCATGCCGCCGTTCCTGGGCGGTGGCTCGATGATCAAGGCGGTGGGGCTGCACGAGAGCACCTACGCCGACATCCCGGCGCGCTTCGAGGCCGGCACCCCGGCGATCGGCGAGGCGATCGCGCTCGGCGAGGCGTGCGACTTCCTCGAGAGCGTGGGGATGGAGAAGATCTACGCCCACGAGCAGCACCTGCTCGGCTACGCGCTGGAGCGGCTGAGCGCGATCCCGGGGCTGCGCATCTACGGCCCGGCCTCGCTGGAGTCGCGCGGCGGCGCCGTCAGCTTTACGCTGGAGGGCATCCACCCACACGACGTGGCCGCGGTGCTGGACGGCGAGGGGGTGGCGGTGCGCGCCGGCCACCACTGCTGCCAGCCGCTGCACGCCCTGCTGGACATCCCGGCCACGACGCGGGCGTCGTTCTACCTGTACAATATCCCGGAAGAGGTGGACCGGCTGGCCGCGGGGCTGCTCAGAGCCAGGAAGCTGTTCGCCTAATCTAACATACGTGATGCGTGATGCGTCAACGATTGTCAGGGGGGAAAGGACGTATCACGGATTACGGATGACGGTGAATTCAATGAGTGATCTCTACCGCGAACTTATCCTCGAACACGCCAGGTACCCCCACAACGCCGGTACGCTCGAGCATCCGGACATCTCGCGCGAGGAGCACAACCCGCTGTGTGGCGACCGGGTGCGGATCGATCTGCAGGTGGCGGACGGTGTGATCACCGACGTGCGCTTCAGCGGCCGCGGCTGCGCGATCAGCCAGGCGTCGGCTTCTATGCTCACCGACGAGATCAAGGGCATGCCGGTGGAGCAGGCCAAGCAGTACCGCAAGGAGGATCTGCTGGAGTTGATCGGCATCCCTCTTGAGCGCAACCCGGTGCGCATCAAGTGCGCCCTGCTCGCGCTCAAGGCGCTCAAGGCCGGGCTGTACGGTGTCGCTTCGGTTGATCTCGATGATGAGCGCACCTGACACGGATAGGGAGGGGCCTTGGGCGCACGTGAAGCCTACCCTCGGCCCTCCCGGAGATATGAGGAGCAGAGCTATGACCGTCACCGCGCAGAATCTGGAGTTCGATTACTCCAGGTATGGTTTCCACACCGAGGAGAACTACCTCTTCAAAGCGGCCAAGGGCCTGAACGAGCGGGTGGTGCGCGAGCTCTCCGGCATGAAGGGCGAGCCGGAGTGGATGCTGCGCCGCCGGCTGCAGGCGCTGCAGATCTTCAATCAGAAGCCGGTGCCGCTGCAGGGTATGTGGGCGAACCCGGAGCTGGCCGAGCTGGACTACGACCAGATCCACTACTTCGTACGGGCTGGCGAGCGGCCACAGAGCGACTGGGACGCGGTGCCACAGGAGATCAAGAATACCTTCGAGAAGCTGGGCATCCCCGAGGCCGAGCGCAAGTTCCTGGCCGGCGTGGGCGCGCAGTATGAGTCCGAGGTGGTCTACCACTCGCTACGTGAGGAGTGGGCTAAGCAGGGCGTGATCTTCCTGGACACCGACACCGGCCTGAAGGAGTACCCGGAGATCTTCAAGAAGTACTTCGGTACGGTGGTCCCCGCGGCCGATAACAAGTACGCTGCGCTCAACACCGCCGTGTGGTCCGGCGGGTCGTTCGTCTATGTGCCGAAGGGCGTGCACGTGGACATCCCGCTGCAGGCTTACTTCCGCATCAACGCGGAGAACATGGGGCAGTTCGAGCGCACGCTGATCATCGTGGAGGAGGGCGCCTCGGTGCACTACATCGAGGGCTGCACCGCGCCGGTGTACTCCACCAACTCGCTGCATTCGGCGGTGGTGGAGATCATCGTCAACAAGGGCGGTAAGTGCCGTTACACCACCATCCAGAACTGGGCCAACAATATCTTTAACCTGGTGACCAAGCGCGCGGTGGCCTACGAGGAGGCCCAGATGGAGTGGGTGGACGGCAACATCGGCAGCCGCCTGACGATGAAGTACCCCTCGGTGTACCTGATGGGGCGCGGCGCGAAGGGCGAGGTGCTCTCGGTGGCCTACGCCGGCAAGGGCCAGCACCAGGACGCCGGGGCCAAGATGATCCACATCGCGCCCGACACCACCAGCCGCATCACGAATAAGTCGGTCTCCAAGGGCGGCGGCAAGACGACCTATCGCGGCCTGGTGAAGGTGGCGCCGGGCGCCACCGGCGCGAAGATCAACGTCAACTGCGACGCGCTGATCCTGGACGAGAAGTCCGCCTCGGACACCATCCCGTACATCGAGATCGAGGAGGACCGGGTGACGATGGCGCATGAGGCCACCGTGGGGCGCATCGGCGAGGAGCAACTCTTCTACCTGATGAGCCGCGGCCTGCCGGAGTCCGAGGCGCTCTCGATGATCGTGCTGGGTTTCATGGAGCCCTTCACCCGCGAGCTGCCGATGGAGTACGCGGTGGAGTTGAACCGCCTGATCCAGCTCGAGATGGAAGGGTCGGTCGGATAGCAGGCGAGAGAGGATAGGCGATATCGGAGATCGCCGCAGCGTGGCGGCTGGCGTCGTCGCTGTGCTCGCCTATCGCCCGCGAGACATGCCACGCTGTCCTACCAGGCTGGCGCATGAACGTTGACATTTAGAGCCAAGTCTTTTCAAATGAGCGGGCGCGGCCCGCGGCGTGGGGTGCGGAGGCTATAGGCCCCCGCGAACCCCTTCCTGGTGGGGGTGTGAGGGCGGCTCCGCCGCCCCACCGGGGGAGGAGGCGGAGGGCTTCGCCCGCCACGCCTCCCGTATTTGAAAAGCATTGCATTTAGAACGGGTGTATGGCGCCGTCCCACGCCCGGCGGGTCAACCCGCGGGCTATCTGTCACGAAGGCCGCCTGCGCGGCCTGCCGCTCAGGCCGCGCAGGCGGGCGTTGCAATGGTAGCCCGCCGCGGGGTGCCCGCTGGTCCCGCCGGGCGTGGGACGGCGCCAAGGGTAGTTCGCCCGTTCACGGGCGTGTGCCGCACCTGCAAGACAGTACGTCACACCCGTAGTCGTCACATGAAGGCGCACATGCTACAATAGTACAACACTGCCGATGTACTTGCTGATCTCCATGAAAGTGCGACGCCGATGGACCAGATAGTGCTGACCCCTGAGCTGGTGGCGCGCGCTGGCCGCCACATCCGCACGATGATGGCGCGCGCGCCGGGGATCGAGGCGGCCGCGCTGTGCGCGCTCAATGGCCAGTGCCTGTGGGCCAGCGACGCCGCCTTCGAGCGCGCGGCGCCGGCGATCGCCCGTATCGGGATCATGTCGCTCAAGCTGTGGGTGAAGGTCCGCAGCGGCAAGCTCGACCGGGTGGGCCTGGTGACGGACGAGGGCACGGTGGACATCATCTTCGTGCCGCCGATCGCCTCGGTGCTGGTGGCCAGCGGGCGGGACGCCGAGAGCGGCTGGCTGGAGGATGAGCCGGCGTCACTGCTGGCGGCGCTCGGGCTGCCAGCCAACACGCTCGTCACGGCAGGTCATAGGCAATAGCGAGAGGCGATAGACGATGGGGGATCCGCCAACCTCTGCCCCATCGCCTGACTTCCAGCAGCACGCGCGCCGCCACAAGCTCGATAGACGTGACGCCACGGTCCGGCGCCGGCGGCGTCTCGTGTTTTGAGGGGAGGTCATGCCGGAATTCGTTCGCATCGCGGCCGTGGGAGATGTTCCCCCGGACAGTATGCGCGCCTTCGAGCACAACGGGCGGCGCATCGCCGTCTACCATATCGGTGGAAGCTGGTATGCCACCGACGACATCTGCTCGCACGAGTACGCGCACCTGAGCGAGGGCTGGCTCGAGCCGGAGGACTGCACGGTGGAATGCCCGCTGCACGGCTCGCGCTTCGACATCCGCACCGGGCAGGCGCTCACCCTCCCGGCCTTCACGCCGATCGCGGTGTACGAGGTACGCGTGGAGGGCGAGGATGTGCTCGTGCGGCTCTAGGGCGCTTTCAGCGCGGGCCGTAGATGATAGGCGAGAGGAGTAGTCTTCGGGCCCCTATCACCTATCGCCTATCGCCTCACCGGCTTGACGCCCCCATCCCGCCGGAGTAGAATGTCAACAAACCTGCGTTGGCTACTTCAGAATGGAGGGGGCGCCATGTCCGGCTACGTACATCCCGAGGTGTTGGTGGAGACCCAGTGGGTGGCGGACCACCTGAGCGACCCGAAGGTGCGGGTGGTGGAGTGCAACGAGGACATCCTGCTCTACGACCAGGGGCACATCCCCGGCGCGGTGAAGCTCGACTGGGTGGGAGAGCTGAACGACCCGGTGGTGCGCGACTACCTGGACCGCGAGCGGTTCGAGCAACTGCTCTCGGCCAAGGGCATCTCGAACGACACGACGGTGGTCTTCTACGGGGATAAGAACAACTGGTGGGCCACCTACGCCCTGTGGGTCTTCAAGTTGTTCGGCCACCAGGACGCGCGCATCATGAACGGCGGGCGGGCCAAGTGGATCGCCGAGGGGCGCGAGCTGACCAAGGAGATCCCGAGCTACCCGCCGGGCAATTACACGGCGCCCGAGCGGGACGACCGGACCATCCGCGCCTTCCGCGACCAGGTGCTGGCGCACATCCGGCAGCAAGGCGTGGCACTGGTGGACGTACGCAGCCCGCAGGAGTTCAGCGGCGAGCGCACGCACATGCCGGAGTACCCGCAGGAGGGCACGCTGCGCGGCGGCCATATCCCCACCGCGGTCAACATCCCCTGGGCCAGGGCCGTGAAGGAGGATAGCACCTTCAAGAGCGCGGACGAGCTCCGGGCGCTGTATGAGGGCGAGGGCATCACGCCGGACAAGGATGTGGTGACCTACTGCCGCATCGGCGAGCGCAGCAGCCACACCTGGTTCGTGCTGACCTACCTGCTCGGCTACCCCAGGGTGCGCAACTATGACGGGAGCTGGACGGAGTGGGGCAACGGGGTCGGCCTGCCGATCGAGAAGACATATCAAGGCTAAAGGCTGAACGCTGAAGGCTGAAGGCTGAACAGCCTGGTTTGATCGAGCAGTACTACATCGATACAATGCTCTGGCTTTATCGGTCAGCGGTCAGCGTTCAGCCTTTAACCTTCATCATTCCGGAGGAGTTGTGGATCGCCAGGAAGCCATCGAGACACTGCTCGACCACTACGAGCACCCGCGGAACAGTGGGCCGCTGGAGCCGGCGGACGTGGTGATGCCGGGCGGTAACCCCGGCTGCGGCGATATCGTCACCATCTATCTGCGGGTGACCAGGGCAGGCGATGCCATCGAGCGGGTGACGTTCGAGGGCAAGGGCTGCACCATCAGCCAGGCCGCCGCCTCCATCCTGACTGAGTTGGTGGCCGATAAGCCGCTGGCCGAGATCGACGCGATGGACTTCAACGACATGATCGATATCCTGGGGCGCGAGGTGGTGAGCACCCGGCCGCGCTGCGCCACGCTCGCCCTCGGGACGCTCAAGGCGGCCATCCACAAGTATCGCGCCGACCGGGGACGGGCCGACATTGAGGCAGGTACGTGAACACGAAGACAGCGCTGCTATGGCACAGCATCAGATCGAACCAGCCCTGACCGATCGCCGCAGCAGCGTGATCGACCTGGTGGGTAACACGCCGCTGCTGCGCCTGGCCCGCGTGGCGCCGGAGCTCCCGCCGGGCGTGGAGCTGTACGCCAAGGCCGAGTGGTATAACCCCGGCGGCTCGGTGAAGGACCGTCCGGCGCTGTACATGATCCGTGCGGGCGAGCGCAGCGGCCACCTGCGACCAGGCATACGCATCGCGGACGCCACCAGCGGCAACACTGGCATCGCTTATGCCACCCTCGGCGCGGCGCTCGGCTACCAGGTGACGCTCGCGCTGCCGGCCAACGCCAGCCTGGAACGCCGCCGCATCCTGCGCTCGCTCGGCGCGGAGTTGCTGCTCACCGACCCGCTGGAGGGCATGGACCGCGCCATCCGCGCCATCCGCGCGCTGGTGGCCGAGCACCCCGAGCGCTATTTCTACCCGGACCAGTACAACAACCCGGCCAATGTCCAGGCACACTTCGAGACCACTGGCCCCGAGATCCTGGCGCAGACCGGCGGGCGGGTGACGCACTTCGTGGCGGCGCTAGGCACGAGCGGCACGTTCATGGGCGCCGGGCGCTTCCTGCGTGCGCACGGCCGCGACGTGCGGCTGGTGGCGGTGCAGCCGGACGGGCCGTACCACGCGCTGGAGGGCGTCAAGCATATGGCCTCCACGACGCTGGTGCCGGGGATCTACGACCCGGGGCTGGCTGACGCGACGCTGGAGGTGAGCAGCGAGGAGGCCTTCGAGATGGCCCGCCGCCTGGCGCGCAGTGAGGGGCTGATGGTGGGGATCTCGGCAGCGGCCAATGTGGCGGCGGCACTGCGGGTGGCGCGCGAGCTGGCGCAGGGCGTGGTGGTGACGGTGCTGTGCGACGGCGCGGCCAAGTACCTGAGCGATCGCTTCTGGGACGAGGGCGCAGTGTCGGACGGCGAGGGGATATAAATGCGTGATGCGTGATGCGTGATGTGACGACAACAGCATTTTACATTTTGCATTCTGTATTCGAGTGAACCGATGATTGTAGTGTCAGATAATGTGCGGAGGGCCATTGCGGCCCATGCCGAGCAGGCCTATCCCAACGAGTGCGTCGGCCTGCTGCTCGGGCGGTACGAGGCTGGCCGCAAGGTGGCCGAGGAGGTGTTCGCCGCGCAGAACACCTGGACGGCCGAGGTGGGCCTGACGGACGCCGAGGAGCAGCACTCGCAGCGCGACCGCTTCTACCTGGACCCGCGGGACTACCTGCGGGCGGACCGGCAGGCGCAGGCCCGCGGGCTGGACATCGTGGGGTGCTACCACTCGCACCCGGACCACCCGGCGGTGCCCTCGGAGCGCGACCGGGTCGGGGCGCAGGGGGTGGGCGCCGGCTCGCTGTTCTCGTTTCTGATCCAGTGTGTCCACGGCGGACGGGCGGCCGAATTGACGGCCTGGTTGCTCGCGGATGAAGGCAACCGGTTTGTTTCCGAAGAACTGCGGTAAGTTCTCAGTTTTGAGTTCTGAGTTTTGAGTTCCGCCACGCACAACTCAAAACTGAGAACTCAAAACTCAAAACTGAGAAAGGTCATCGACATGGCGGTAACAGTTTCTATCCCGACGGCGCTGCGCCAGTACACCGGCGGGAACGCGACGGTCACGCTGGCGAGTGGGCCGGTGGGCCAGCTGCTGGCGAACCTGGTGGAGCAGTACCCGCAGCTCGGCAAGCAGCTCTACAACGAGCAGGGCCAGCTGCGCAGCTTCGTGAACATCTACGTGGGCGACGAGGATATCCGCTACCTGCAGCACACCGATACGGAGGTGCCGGACGGGGAGACGGTGAGCATTATTCCCGCTATCGCGGGGGGTACCTGCTGAGGGGGGCAGGGAGGGCTGTGCCTTCCCTGAGACCCACCCGCTTTACTTCTTGTGAGGGCCACATCAGATGACACCACTCTTGTCTAACGAAGAAATACGAAGGTACTCGCGCCACCTCATCCTCCCCGAGTTCGGTATGGAGGCGCAGCGCAAGCTGAAGCAGGGCAGTGTGCTGCTGATCGGCACCGGCGGGCTGGGGTCGCCGCTGGCCCTATACCTGGCCGCGGCCGGCGTCGGGCATATCGGGCTGGTGGACTTCGATGTGGTGGACGAGAGCAACCTGCAGCGTCAGATCGTCCACGGCACCAGCACCCTCGGCGTGCGCAAGACCGAGTCCGGCAAGCGCCGCCTGAAAGACCTCAACCCGCACGTCGAGGTCACCACCTACGAGGCGCAGATCACCAGCGAGAACGCCTTCGAGATCATGCGGCCGTACGATGTGATCGTGGACGGGACGGATAACTTCCCGACGCGCTATCTGACGAACGACGCCAGCGTGATGCTCGGCAAGCCGAACGTTTACGGCTCGATCTTCCGCTTCGAGGGCCAGGCCACGGTGTTCCACCCGCGGGCCGGCGGGCCGTGCTACCGCTGCCTCTACCCTGAGCCGCCGCCGCCCGGCCTGGTGCCGAGCTGCGCTGAGGGCGGGGTGCTGGGCGTGCTGCCGGGGGTGATCGGCACCATCCAGGCCACCGAGGCGATCAAGCTGCTCACGGGCATCGGCGAGACGCTCGTCGGCCGCCTGATGCTGTACGATGCGCTGTCGATGCGCTTCCGCGAGCTGCGGCTGCGGCGCAACCCGGACTGCCCGGTGTGCGGCGACCACCCGACGGTGACGGAGCTGATCGACTACCAGCAGTTCTGCGGGATCGTGCCAGAGCCGGACCCGGCGACGTTCAGCGATGAGATCACGCCGCTGGAGACGGCCGCCTGGCTGCAGCGCGACGACCGGCCCCTCCTGCTGGACGTGCGCGAGGCGAACGAGTGGGAGATCGGGCGCCTGCCGGGCGCGGTGCGCATCTCGGTGAATGAGCTGGCCAGCCGTATGAACGAGCTGGACACGGCGCGCGAGATGGTGGTGTACTGCCGCAGCGGGGTGCGCAGCCGGCGCGCGGTGGATATGCTGCGCGCGGCGGGCTTCCGCAAGCTGAAGAACCTGACCGGCGGCATCCTGCGCTGGTCCGACGAGGTGGACCCCAGCATCCCGAAGTATTGAACACTGAAGCGCTGAACCTGTGAGGCCGCTGAGCGTGTGCTCGGCGGCCTCGCTGCGTGCCCGGCGCCATGATCCTGCTCAAGCGTACCTCAGCGGGCACTGCCCGTGGCATGGGAGGGCGGGGCCTATGGCCCTCGCCACATCCTCCTAATGCATTTTGACGATCGAGTTCGGGAACACCCCCCGATTCGCGCCTTCAGGCGGCCTTGACCGGCGAACGCCGCGAATCCAGCTACCGATGTCGGGTGTCAAAACTCATTAGGTATTGGGCCTATATCACATATAGACCGACGGAAACCCTATGACCTGCGCTGGGAACGCGTACCGCCGCGTGGTAGAATGTCCGCGGAGTGATGCAGGAAGGAGCGCGGCATGAGCACGACAACCAGCGACACGGTCGCCTCGCTGACGATCGGCCAGCTCGAGGAGCTGATGCGCCGCGTGGTGCGCGAGGAACTGGCGCAGTACGAGGAGTATCAGCGGAATCCGTATCCGCGTTTGAAGTGGGCGGATGTCAAGGCGGAGCTGGCAAGAGCGGAGGCCGCCGGTGAGGTACCAGATTGAGCTTGAACCTCCCGTACCTTCAGAGGTGCGTAGCCTCCCGGCAGATGTGCGTGCGCAAGCCATCCGGGAGATCGATGGTCTGAGCATCGATCCCCGGCCGCCGCGTGCGAAGGAACTGAAGGAAAAGCCGGGCTTCTACCGCCTCTGGCTGGTGGGACGCTGGCGACTCGTCTACCTTATCGACGGAGTACCTCATCTCTTCGGCACCTTCGTCCCCGTGCATGGGCCGTGAAGGGCGAGGTGGAGGGAGGGCTGCCCCCTCCCTGGCCCTCCCCTTCTGCTAGCGGAGGCATAGATGGCAAGCTCCGACCGTCTCTACCATATCGGCTTCGGGCGCGCGGACCTGGGCGACGACCCGCCGCGTATCGCGCTGCTCTCGGGCGACCCGGACCGGGCGCGGGCGATCGCCCATGGGCAGCTGCGCGAGGTGCGCACCCTCTCCGAGCACCGTGGCCTGAACAGCTACCTCGGCAGGCTGGCGAACGGCCGGCCGATCCTCTCTGCCACCAGCGGCATGGGCGGCCCCTCGCTGAGCATCGTGGTGAACGAGCTGGTGCAGGTGGGGGTGCGGGCGATCGTGCGGGTGGGCACCTGCGGCTCCATCCAGGAGCATGTGCTGCCGGGGAGCGTGGTGATCAGCAGCGCGTCGCTTTGCCGCCAGGGGGCCGCCAACGATATCGCGCCGCCCGAGTACCCGGCCGCCGCCGACCCCTTCCTGACGATGGCGCTGGTGGAGGGAGCGCGCGCCCTGGGGGTGGAGCACCACGTGGGCGTCACCGCCTCCACGGATACCTTCTATGAGGGCCAGGAGCGCAGCGCGTCCGCTAACCCCCACCTGCTGCGGCAGCTGCGCGGGATCACCGAGGAGTACCGCCGGCTGAACGTGCTGAACTACGAGATGGAGGCCGGCGTGCTGTTCAAGATGGGGCTGGTGTACGGCTTCGCCGCCGGCTGCGTGTGCGGCGTGATCGCGCAGCGCACCGCCAGCGAGCGCATCGTGCTGGAGCAGAAGGCCAGCGCGGTGGAGCACGCGATCGCGGTGGCGGTGCGGGCAGCGGAATCGCTGCAACTCTGAGCGGGTGAGAGCGCTGCGGCGCTGAGGGAAATGAGGGCGCTGCGTTCACACCTTCAGCTCCCTCACCCCTCAGCGCTTCAGCGTTCCTACATTGTGCCCGTGAAGAGCGCCAGCCGCCCGCCGTGCGGGTCCTCGAAGATCGCGAACCAGCCGACGGTGGGGATCTCGGTCTTCGGCATCAGCACCTTGCCGCCCAGCGACTGCACCCTGGACAGCGTGGCGTCGATGTCGTCGGTGCCGATGTAGACGATCGTGTCGTGCGGGCGGACGCCCTGGTTGTCGATCGGGGAGAACCCGCCGCCGGTGCTGCCCTCCGGCTGCCACATGACGTAGTTCATCTCCTCGCTGGTCTGGATCTTCCAGCCGAACAGCTGCTGGTAGAACTCCCCGCTCGCCTTCGGGTCACGGCTGGCGATCTCGACATGCACGATCGGGTGGGAACCCATGATCTGCCTCCTTCGTCACTCGTCCGCTGATAGCGGACGGCGCTCGGCCATACGATCTCCGTAAGGGGATGGTTGCGGGGAGAGCAGGCCCTCCCCTGAACCCCACCCACTTCATCATCTCTCTCTCCGAGCGCCGCCCGATATGACACAGGTGATCGATAGGTGCAGTCTACCAGAGCGGGCGGGCCGGCGCTTCTTCGATCTTGCGATCTTCGCACATCTGTTCGAGTTCGCACGGGGCGGGCCAGCGCGCCAACAGGAACGGCAGCGACGCGACCACCGGCGGGTCGGTGGGGGCGGGCGGCCGCAGGGTGAGCTGGAGCGGGCCGACGGCCGCGTCGCCGCGCACGTGCAGAGGCGTATGGCCGACGGCGACGAGCAGGCCGTGCCCGGGGGCCAGGTAGTCCAGCGGGTCGTCGGACCAGGGGAGGGCGGCCGCCAGTAGGTAGTAGTCGCCGTCGGGCACGTGCTCGATGCGGAAGGGGCCCGGGCCGGCGAGGTGGGTGCAGGCCACCGGGTGGCCTTGGGGGATGGCGCGCGGGAACAGGCCGGCGCAGATCGTGCCGCGCCCGGGCAGCACGCCCTCCAGCCGGCCCGAGAGGGTGGCGCCGGCGTGTTGATGGCGGCGCTGGCCGGCACGACGCCGGATGGCCTCCAGTTGCGCCGGCTCGAACTCGGCGGCCAGGCGGCGCAGTGCGGCGGGGGGCGCCCCGACCTGCCGGGTGAAGCGGGTGGTGAAGGTGCCAAGGCTGGCGTAGCCCACCTCGTAGCACACCTCGGTGACGCTGAGACCTGTGGTGAGCAACAGGCGCCGGGCGGCCTCCAGCCGCAACGCGCCGAGGAACTCGCCCGGCGGCGAGCCGGTGACCTGCCGGAAGACCCGGCTGAAGTGGAACTGGCTGAGGTGGGCCTCGGCGGCCAGGTCCTCGAGCGCCAGCGGCTCGTGCAGCCGGGCACGCATCAGCTGCAGCACGCGCTCGACCACGGCGCGGTAGGCGTCCAGCGGGCGCTCGTCGCGCACCGCAAGCTCCAGCTCGGTCATGGTTCGCTCCTGCCGCCCGCGCCGGGCGCAGCTCCGGGTGCGCGTGGCGGGGGCCGAGTCTGGGAGTAGCGGCGGGGGTATTGTAGCACGGGCGAGCCACACGGATCACCGCTGCAGCAGCCGGTCGATCGTCCTGGCCAACTCCGCCAGGCTGACTGGCTTGCTCATGTACTCGCTCGCGCCGGCTTGCAGGCAGCGTTCGCGATCGCCGGGCATGGCCAGCGCGGTAAGGGCCACGATCGGGGTGTGGGCGAAGGTGGCCTCGGCGCGCAGGCGACACATCACCTCCATCCCGTCCAGCAGCGGCATCTGGACGTCCATCAGGATGATGTCCGGCCGCAGCTCCCTGGCGCGCTCGAGCGCCTCCTGACCGTTGCGGGCCGCGGCGACACGGTAGCCCCGGTGCTCCAGGTAGTCGCCGATCGCCTGGATGTTGGCCTCGTTGTCCTCCGCGAGCAGAACGGTGGCGCCGCGGCGAGCGGGCGCATCGGTGGGGGGCGGACCACCAGAGGCCAGAGGCGGCGGACCGGTGGGCACACTGCGCCAGGGCAGCATGACGGTGAATCGGCTGCCCTGGCCGGAGACGCTCTCCACCGCCACGCTTCCGCCGTGCAACTCGGCCAGATGGCTCACCAACGCCAGCCCCAGGCCGGTGCCCTCGTGCTGGCGTGCCAGGCCGCTGTCGAGCTGGACGAAGGGTTGGAACAGCCGCCCCAGGTCCTCCGGCGCGATGCCGATGCCGCTGTCCTCGACGGCGAAGCAGATGCGCTGCGCCGCCGCGTCCCCCGTTACGCGCAGGGCCACCCGGCCGCCCTCGGGGGTGAACTTGATGGCGTTGCCGAGTAGATTGACGAGGATCTGCTTCAGGCGGCGCGGGTCCGCCTGTACCACGGCTTCGGGCCGCTCGAGCGCCAGGCTCAGGGCGAGGCTCTTGCGCCCGGCGGCGGCGCGTACGAGCTGCAGGCTGGCGTGGCAGATCTCCGCGACCGATACCGGCTCGGGCTGGATCGCGAGCTTGCCGGCGGCGATCCTGGAGAGGTCCAGGATGTCGTTGATCAGGGCCAGCAGGTGGCGTCCGCTGGCGTCGATGGTGTCCAGGGCGTCGCGCTGGCGCTCGGTGATCGGGCCGTAGGTCTGCTCGGCCAGAATGTCGGCGAGCATGAGGACGGTGTTGAGCGGGGTGCGCAACTCGTGGCTCATAGTGGCCAGGAACGCGTCCTTGGCGCGAGCGGTGCGGGCCAACTCGGCGTTGGCGCGGCTCAGGTCGGCCGTGCGCTCCTCGACGCGCCGCGCGAGCGAGGCGCGCTCGTGGCGTAGGGCGGCCTCGCTGCGCAGGCGCTGGGCGATGTAGCCGGCCGTGAGCGCGGCGAAGGCGGCCCCGACGGCTAGCACGCCCCACGGCAGCCACGTCCGCCGCGCGGCGACATAGCCCGCGCCGGGACGCGAGATGATCAGCCAGGTGCGCTGGCCGAACGGGACCGACGCCGCGTGGTGCAGGCCGGCGCGCAGCCTGGCTGGCGTCACCTCCGCAATGCCCGGCGCCGGGAGGGGCGCGGAGGCGTGGATGAGCTGGGGCCGCGCCGGATCGGTGTCGTCGAAGACGTAGGTGTCGAGGCCGCCGGCGAGCGGCGCCAGCGCGATTTCAACCAGATCCTCGGCCTGGAACACGCCGATCACGAAGCCCAGGAGGGCGGCGCGGCCGGGCGGCGCACCGCCCGGCTGCGCCCCCGCGCGGTAGATGGGCCAGCTCACCAGGACCAGTTGGTGGGGGCCGATCTCCTGCGCGAGGGTGAGCGGGGCGGTGGCGGTGGGCCGGCCGGTGTCGCGGGCGTGGGACAGCGCCTCCACCACGTTCGGTCGCGAGCCGAGGTCGAAGCCCAAGGCCGCCTCGTTCCCGGCGAGAGGCTCGACGTAGTAGGCCGGGTAGTATGCGGCCCGCGGGCCGGCGCGCTTCAGCCCGCCCGCCGGGTCCCGCTCGGTGAACTGAAATCCCACCAGCCCATCACGCCGGGCGGCGGACTCGAGGGCTGCCCGCTGCGCGGCGGGCACGTGCGGCGCCCAGACCAGCGCTCGCAGGCCAGGCGCCGTGATCTCGCCCCGCCAGCGCGGCTGGAGGAAGGTGTGAAACTCGTCCCGGCGCACCTCGCTGGAGGCGAAGAACAGCCCGGCGGTCACCTCCAGGTCGCGCTGGCCGAGCGCGAGCGCACCGCGAATGGCGCCGTGGGCGGCCTGTGCATCCCCGGCGAACTCCGCGGCGATGGTGCGCGACTCGAGGCTCCAGGTGACGACGAAGCCGAGCAGCGCGAGGCCGATCCCCAGGATCAAGACGATGGCGACGAGCCGTGGGTGGCGCGAGTGGGCATCTGGTGCCTCAGGTGTGGGGGATCTGGCCGCCATGGCTGCGCTTTCTCCAGGCCGCCCCGCCGGGTACGGGGCAGCGTCGCCACGTACGTCGTGCCTATTATAGGGCCAGACGCTCATCTCGCGGCACGGCTTATGCGTTGCCTTCCACGCAATAATGATGGGAGTTGCGCGGTATAAGCCGCGGAAGCCCTGCAGACGACGCGCGGCGCGGGCGCTGCGCCAGAGGAGCGAGATTATGGAGTGGGAATATCGCCTCTGCCCCGAGCGGGCCTGCGATGAGGTGTGGTATGTGGCCTCCGACGGCCGTGGCTATCACGTGTGGTATGTGGCGCGTGAGCCAGAGGCCTGCCCCACCGTTGTGGCCGCGATGGACCCGGTCTGCCCGAAGTGTGGGACGACGCTGGTGACGGTGCTGGAGCTAGAGGGCGGCTACGGCCACCTCGAGACTCTGGAAGTGGGCAAGGTCTTCGACTACGTCCGAAGTTTGTAGGGAACGGGACTTGCGCAAGCTCTTGACAAACGCACGAGCGCATGATATCATTGCGTTTCGCAAACTAAAGGGTGAGCCAGGAGAGGGAGGAGGCTCCACCCCCAGCTACACGCGATGATCCGCACGCGCCGCCGGGCGCAGCATCCCCGGAGGCTTTTCTTTGGCACGAGCGTCGATATCAGCGGTCCAGCCCCCGGATGGGCGGAACCGATGGTAGGGCGTTTCGTGCTTTCGGCATGTTTACGAAGCTAGTGCGAGGTGCCCATGCCCCCGTTGACCGAAAGTGTTGTGCTTCAGCCGCTGATCATGCCCAACGATCCGGGTATCGACGGCCTGCACCGCGGGAAGATCCAGCGCTACTCGTTCGCGCACATCCAGGACGCGATCGCGGTGCCGAAGCTGATCGAGACACAGATCACCAGCTTTGATTGGTTCCGACGTGAGGGGCTGCGGGAGCTGTTCGACGAGATCTCGCCGATCACGGACTTCACCGGCAAGAATATGGAGCTGCGCTTCCTGGACTACACGTTCGGGGAGCCGCGCTATGACGAGTACGAGTGCCGCGAGCGCGATATGACCTTCGCCGCGCCGCTGCGCGTCAACGTCCAGCTGCGCATCCTCACCACCGGCGAGCTGAAGGAGAGCGAGATCTTCCTCGGCGATTTCCCGCTCATGACCGAGAACGGCACCTTCGTCATCAACGGCGCCGAGCGCGTGGTGGTCTCGCAGCTCATCCGCTCGCCGGGGGTCTACTTCAAGGAGGAGAAGGACCCCACCAGCGGCAAGGCGCTGCACTCGGCCAAGCTCATCCCCAACCGCGGGGCCTGGCTCGAGTTCGAGACCAACAAGCGCGATGTGATCTCGGTGAAGGTGGACCGCAAGCGCAAGATCCCGGTCACCATCCTGCTGCGCGCGGTGCTCGGCTGGCAGGCCCAGCCCAACGGCGAGGGGCAGTGGGCGCCCGACAACGAGCTTGACCAGCGCGGGCGGGACGAGGATGTGCTGGCGCTCTTCGCGCATCTGGCGCCCGAGGAGCTGCATTTTATCAAGGTCACGCTCGATAAGGACCCGGCGCGCCACACCAAAGAGGCGCTGATGGAGCTCTATAAGCGCCTGCGCCCCGGTGACCCACCGACGCTCGACAATGCCCGCTCGCTGCTCGAGAGCCTGCTGTTCAACGCCCGCCGCTACGATCTGGCGAAGGTCGGGCGCTATAAGCTGAATAAGAACCTGTGGGAGAAGGATGCCCGCGCTGAGGTGCGCGCTCAGGCGCCGGACCTTAAGGTGCGCGTGCTGCATCCCAACGATATCTATAAGATCGTCGAGCGCATCATCCAGCTCAACACTGGCACCCCCGGCCTGCGCGCCGACGACATCGACCACCTCGGCAACCGGCGCGTGCGCACGGTGGGCGAGTTGATCCAGCAGCAGTTCCGCGTCGGCCTGCTGCGCATGGAGCGCGTGATCAAGGAGCGCATGTCGCTGCAGGACCCGGAGACGGCTACGCCTAACGCGCTGGTGAACATCCGCCCGGTGGTGGCGGCGATGCGCGAGTTCTTCGGCGGCAGCCAGCTCAGCCAGTTCATGGACCAGACCAACCCGCTGGCCGAGCTGACTAACAAGCGGCGCCTCTCGGCACTCGGCCCCGGCGGCCTCTCGCGCGACCGGGCGGGCTTCGAGGTGCGCGATGTGCACCACTCGCACTACGGGCGCATCTGCCCGGTGGAGACCCCCGAGGGGCCGAATATCGGCCTGATTGGCACGATGTCCACCTTCGCGCGCGTCAACGAGATGGGCTTCCTCGAGACGCCCTACCGCAAGGTGTATCGTGAGGTGCTCAACGCTAGTGAGTGGGAGCGCCAGGGGATGCTGCTGCGCGATGTGCGCGACCTGCGCACCGGCGACCTGATCGCCGCCCGCGGTAGCCGGGTGGATAAGGAGACGGCCCGGCGGATCGCGATCGCGCTCCTGCGCGGCCAGATCCTGCGCGAGGATATCATCGACCCCAAGACGGATGAGGTGATCGCGCAGGAGGGACAGGAGATCAACCGCGCACTCGCTGAGCGCATCGTGGAGACGCCGCTCAAGACGATCAAGATCCGCCCGATCGTCTCGCAGGAGGTGGACTACCTCTCGGCCGACGAGGAGGAGAAGTTCGTGGTGGCACAGGCCAACGCGCCGCTCGACGAACATAACCGCTTCCAGCTCGGCACGATCTCCTGCCGCTTCGCCGGGAACTTCGAGGATGAGCCGGTGGACCGCATCGATTACATGGACGTCTCGCCCAAGCAGGTGGTGAGTGTCTCGACGGCGCTCATCCCGTTCCTGGAGCACGACGACGCCAACCGGGCGCTGATGGGATCGAACATGCAGCGCCAGGCGGTGCCGCTGCTGCGGCCAGACGCGCCGATCGTGGGGACGGGCATGGAGTACCTGGCGGCGCGCGATAGTGGCCAGGTGGTGGTGGCGCGCGCCGACGGGGTGGTGCTCTCGGCCACCGGCGATAAGATCGTGGTGCTGGAGGACGGCGGCGAGGAGCGCGAGTATAAGCTGCGCAAGTTTATGCGCTCGAACCAGGATACCTGCATCAACCAGCGGCCGAGCGTGGTGCGCGGGCAGCGGGTGCGCGCTGGGGAGATCATCGCCGACAGCTCGAGCACCGACAACGGCGAATTGGCGCTGGGGCAGAATGTGCTGGTGGCGTTCATGCCCTGGGAGGGCGGCAACTTCGAGGACGCCATCCTGGTCTCGGAGCGGCTGGTGCGCGAGGATATCTTCACCTCGATCCACATCGAGAAGTATGAGGTGGAGGCGCGCGACACCAAGCTCGGCCCGGAGGAGATCACCCGCGATATCCCGAATGTGGGCCAGGATAGCCTGCGCAACCTGGACGACCGCGGCATCATCTATGTGGGCGCCGAGGTGCAACCGAACGATATCCTGGTGGGGAAGATCACACCCAAGGGCGAGACAGACCTGACGGCTGAGGAACGCCTGCTGCGGGCGATCTTCGGTGAGAAGGCGCGCGAGGTGAAGGACTCTTCGCTGCGGGTGCCCAACGGCGTGCGCGGCAAGGTGATCGATGTGCGGGTGTTCATGCGCGAGGACGACGTCGAACTGCCGGTGGGGGTGAACCAGCGGGTGGACGTGCTGCTGTGCCAGAAGCGCAAGATCAGCGCGGGGGATAAGATGGCCGGCCGCCACGGCAATAAGGGGGTGGTGAGCCGCATCCTGCCGATCGAGGATATGCCGTTCCTGCCGGATGGCCGCCCGGTGGACATCATCCTGAACCCGATCGGTGTGCCGAGCCGCATGAATATCGGGCAGATCCTGGAGACGCACCTGGGCTGGGCGGCAGCGCGGCTTGGCTACCGTATCGCGACGCCGGTGTTCGACGGCGCGAGCGAGGAGCAGATCAAGGAGTGGCTCCGGCGCGCCGAGCTCCCTGAGGACGGCAAGATCACGCTGTACGATGGCCGCACCGGTGAGCCGTTCAATCACCCGGTCACGGTGGGCTATATCTATATGCTGAAGCTGGCGCATCTGGTGGAGGATAAGATCCACGCGCGCTCCACTGGCCCCTACAGCCTGGTGACGCAGCAGCCGCTCGGCGGCAAGGCGCAGTTCGGCGGCCAGCGCTTCGGCGAGATGGAGGTGTGGGCGCTCGAGGCCTACGGCGCGGCCTACATCCTCCAGGAGATGCTTACCGTCAAGTCGGACGATGTGGTGGGCCGTGTGAAGACCTATGAGGCGATCGTCAAGGGCGAGCCGATCCAGGAGGCTGGCGTGCCGGAGAGCTTCAAGGTGCTGATCAAGGAACTGCAGTCGCTCGGCCTCTCGGTGGAGGTGCTCTCCGCCGACGAGACGCCGGTGGAGTTGACCGATGATGTGGACAGCGACCTCGCGGCGCTCGATGGGATTAACCTGAGCGGGATGGAGCGCGGCGAGTTTTAGCTGGCTGGCCTTCGGGGGGCCGCGGACCCCAGTCGCGCCCCCCCAAAGGCCGGTTGATCGTTTACACGATCTCTGATATACTCCTCTAGTACGTTTGTTCTACTGGAGGGGTATATGGCACGGCCGCCACGGCACGCCGATTTCTTTCGCATCTGGACGCCCGAGATGGCCTATGTGCTCGGTCTGTGGTGGACGGATGGGTGCATGCGCGTCAAGCAGAACACTGGCGCGTATGAGATCGAGATCGCCAGCAACGATCGCGAGCACCTGATCCATGTCGGGGATCTCATCGGGGGGAAGTATCACCTGCGGAAGGTGGCAGAGGATGGAAGCACCTTCAAGATCACCTTCTGCAGCCGTGAGATGTACCGCGACATCGAACATCTTGGCGGATCTCCTCGGAAGTCTCGTACCATCGGTTTCCCGGACGTGCCAGCAACGCTGCTGCCCCACTTCGTTCGCGGGGTCGTCGACGGCGATGGAACCCTGGCGTGGAATGGGAACCGGCCTGTGGCACAGATCTACTCCGGATCCCCGACGTTGCTCAATGGCCTCGTCGTCGCTGTGGAGCGTGCAACCGGTATTCCCGCACCAACCCTGACGGCAAATCGCGAGAACTGGTATGTGAAGTGGAGCACGGTGCGCGCAAAGTGCGTGGTTGCCTGGCTCTACACGGAGAACGGTGGAGTAGCGCTTCCGCGCAAGGCTGAGATCGCGAAAAAGTTCCTGGCATGGTATCCGAAGAAGATGCCACAGCGAGGGACGATCACTGAACCGATGCGCGAGAGGTTCGCGGCATATATCGGACTACGACGGGACGTCCATGGTGCCACGAGTGACGATATTCGCGCCGAAATAAATTATTTCGGCGATGATGATAAACTCGTGCAATCTCAGTTCTCGTTCGAATAAGATCATAGGAGCGGACAATGCTCGAGATCAACGACTTCAATGCGATTCGGATCAGCCTTGCTTCGCCGGACGATATCCTTGGCTGGTCTCATGGCGAGGTAACAAAACCTGAGACGATTAATTATCGTACTTTGAAGCCAGAACGCGATGGATTGTTCTGTGAGCGCATTTTCGGCCCCCAAAAGGATTGGGAGTGCTATTGTGGCAAATACAAGCGCGTACGCTACAAAGGCGTCGTATGCGATAAATGTGGCGTCGAAGTGACGCGATCCAAGGTTAGGCGTGATAGAATGGGGCATATCACGCTTGCATCGCCGGTAAGCCACATCTGGTTCGTCAAGGGCACGCCGAGTCGGCTGGGGCTGCTGTTAGACATCTCGCCGCGCAACCTGGAGCGGGTACTGTACTTCGCCTCGTACATCATCACGCACGTAGACGAAGACATGAAGGCGGCGCTGCGCGTGCAGATCCAAGAGGAGTACAAAGAGAAGCGCGACCGCATCCAGCGCGAGGCGGACGACAAGCGCATCGAGCTGTCGTCGCAGCTCACGCAGGATTTAGGCGGCATGGAGAGCGCGCAGGTCACGACGCAGCGGCGGATCGAGGAGGACTACCGGGCGCAGCGCGAGGCGCTGACCGCCGAGGGCGAGCGGCTGCGGGCCGACCTGGAGGAGAAGAACGGCGAGGTCGCCGAGGAGGACATCATCTTCCACGGTGTAACCCTGGTGGAAGAGGGCGAGATCATCAGCGAGAAGACGCTGGACGCGCTGGACGAACTGCTAGACCAGGAGCTGGAGCAGCTCGAGGCGCGGCGTCAGCGCGACCTTGCGGACGCCGAGCAGCTGACCGGCGCCGAGCGCGAGCGCAAGGAGTACGAGGTCACCCAGGAGCGCGAGCGGCTGCAAGAGAGCCTGCAGCGCCAGCTCGACACGCTGGTGCGCGAGGAGAAGGAGAAGCTGGAGCAGCTCGAGAGCATCAAGCTCAAGCGCATCCTGACCGAGCAGGAGTACCGCCAGCTGCGGGAGCTGGCGCCGGGGGCCTTCAAGGCCGACATGGGCGCCGGCGCCATCCGTGACCTGATCGTGCGCACGGTGGACCTGGAGAAGCTGGCCGAGGACCTGCAGAACGAGGTGCACACCACGCAGGGGCAGCGGCGCAAGAAGGCCACCAAGCGCCTGCGGGTGGTGGAGGCTTTCCGCAAGAGCGGCAACCGGCCGGAGTGGATGATCCTGACCGTGCTGCCGGTGATCCCACCCGAGCTGCGGCCGATGGTGCAGTTGGACGGCGGGCGCTTCGCCACCAGCGACCTGAACGACCTCTACCGGCGGGTGATCAACCGCAACAACCGCCTGAAGC
>DATMBA010000067.1:0-12567 GCA_035559635.1 Roseiflexaceae bacterium | reverse complement strand
GGATGGCCGGGGTGGCGCTGGGTGGCGGCGCGGCGCTCAGCTTCGCGCTCGGCTCGCACGCCGCGGCGATGGGTCACGACGTGCTGCTGGCCGTGGCGCTGGACTGGCTGCACACCGCGGCGATGATCGTCTGGCTCGGCGGTCTCCTACCGCTGCTGGCCGCGCTGCGGGTGGCCCGCGCGGAGGGTGAGAGGACGCCGTACCCGGCCGAGCTGGCCGCGCGCTTCACTCGCCTAGCTGTGACAGCGGTGGCGGTGCTGGTGCTGACGGGCCTGTACGCCACGGTCCAGCACGTGGGGCGGCCGGAGCTGCTGCTGGGCACCACCTACGGGCGTGCGCTGGCGGCCAAGCTGGCGCTGTTCGCCGTGCTGCTCGCGCTGGGCGCCGCCAACCTGCTGTTCTTCACCCCGCGGCTGCGGCGCGGCGGGCGTGTGGATGGCCTGGTGCGCAGCGTGGGCGCCGAGGCGCTGGTGGGCGCCGGGCTGCTGCTGCTGGTGGGCGCGCTCACCAGCGTGGCCCCGGCGCGCCTGACGTGGGAGGAGCAGCAGCGCCTCGGCCAGGTCCAGGCGGCGCGCGTCGGCGAGGTGGAGCTGGTGCTGTGGGTGGCGCCGGCGGTGATCGGGGAGAACGAGTTCGCCGTGGATGTGACGGACCGGCGGGCGGGGGGCGCGGGCGTGCCGGCGCAGGTGCTGCTGGACTTCGGCATGGCCGGCATGCAGATGGGGGAGCTACGCACGGAGCTGCGCCCGGTGGGGCCGGGACGTTACGTCACCCGCGGCAGCTACATCGCCATGGGCGGGCGCTGGGAGGTGGCGGTGCTGGTGCGGCGCCCCGGCTTCGACGACGTGCGCCACACCTTCGTGCTGGACATCCTACGCGCGCCATAGGCCTGGGACGAAACATGAAGACACGAAGACGCGAAGAAGATGTTGTTTCTTTGCTGAGAGGGATGCAGTAGGGCGATCTGCGGCGCCACCTGCGCTTCACAGCAACGAGACTTGAAGTCTTCGTGCCTTCGTACCTTCGTGGTTACGCGGACTCCCGCTGCTCCTCATCCGGCCGGTTGAGCGCCTCGCGGTCGTCCGGGTTGTTGGGGTTGGGGTGGGGCGGGGCGGCCTCGCCGCGGGCGATGCGGGCCCGCGAGCGCGGGAGCTTCTCGTTCGTCACGTCCGGGTCCGAGGGCAGCCGGCCCTTCTCATCCCGGCCGGAGACCTTGTAGTAGTCCTGGTTCGCATGTTTCTTGCTCATCGTGGCCCTCCTCTATCACAATCCTGGCGGGTTTCTGGGTTGAGGGAAATGTTTTCGCGGGGGGCGGCGCCCCCGCACCCCCGCCGTTGACAGCGGAGCGCGTGCTGCGCGGGGGGCGGCGCTCCCACACCCCCACCGTTGAAGTGGAGCGTGCGCTGCGCGGGGGCTGTGGGGGAGGTGAGCAAGGAGGGTGCCACGATTCAGGTGCGAGGAACGTTCTTGCATGCCGTGCCTGCACGATGTTTTGCCACACCCGCACGATTCGGTGGCCAGCACGGGCCAGCAACTTCGCGTATACTGCGGGCAGCTCGCGATGATCCGCAGGAGTAGAGCTTTGGGACACCTTCGTCTGTTACCGCCGCTGCTCGCCCTCGTGCTCGCGCTCGGGGCGTGTGGCAGCTACGAGTTCCGTGGTGGCGCACTCGAGCCGCCAGGCCCCGCGCCGGACTTCACCCTCACCGACCAGGACGGACGGCCGTTCCGCCTCGGCGAGCAGCGCGGCAGTGTGGTGGTGCTCTTCTTCGGCTTCACCAACTGCCCGGACATCTGCCCCGCCCGGCTGGCCGAGCTGGCGGCGGTGCGCCGCGACCTTGGCGCCGACGCCGAAGCGTTGCGCGTGGCCATGATCACCGTGGACCCGGAGCGGGATACGCCTGCGGCGCTGGGCGCCTACGTGCGCCGCTTCGACCGGACCTTTCTAGGGCTGACCGGGCCGCAGGCGGAGCTAGACGCCGTGCAGGCCGCCTACGGCGTGTTCGCGCAGCGGCACGAGCATGGCGCTACGGCGCCGGAATATACCGTGGACCATTCGGGCTACGTGTACGTGGTGGACAAAGCTGGCCGCTGGCGGCTGATCTTCGATCCCGAGGCATCGGTGGATGATATGACGAGCGACCTGCGGCACCTGCTACGCACCGGGTGAGCGCTCCACGTCCTGCCGCCACCAGGCGCCGCCAGGCGATGCGTACCATGCCAGCGCCAGTGCAGTGCCGACCAGGGTGAAGCCGAAGGCCGCCGCGTAGGCCGCCGGCGGGTAGTGGCCAGCCGTGTCGCGCGGGAAGGCGCCGATGATCAGGCCCATCCACCACTGGAGCAGCGCCGCGCCGGCGAAGCCGAACATGTTCACCGCGGTGGCGGCGCGGCCGCTCATGTGGGGAGGGAACAGCGCGCGGATCTCCGCGAGCTGCAGCAGGTTGAACGCGCCGGTGAAGCCGAAGCCGAAGAACACCACGGCGATCAGCGCCGCGGGCGGCATCCAGCCCGGCAACAGGAACACCAGCTGCGCGGCGGCGAACACCGCCACCGCCGCGACCGTCACCCGCTGTGCGCCGAAGCGGTCGGCCAGCGGACCGCAGGCGAAGTAGCCCGCCACCACCCCGCCGCTCAGGAACAGCAGCAGGTTGCCGGCCTGCACCGGCGCCAGGTGCAGCACGTCGAACAGATACGGCCCGCCCCACAGCGTCTGCACTGCCAGCATCGTGCCGATCAGGAAGAAGTTCAGCGGCGCGATGCGCCAGAAGCGCAGGTCGCGGAAGATCTGGCCGAAGCCGCCGCCCGGCGCGCCGGGAGCGGCCCGCCAGGCCACCCCGCGCGGGGCGTTGCGGGTGCCGAGCGCAATGCCGGCCGCGCTCACGAGCACCGCTACGGCGCCCCACAGGAACACCGCCCGCCAGCCGAAGCGCTCGTTCAGCCAGGCCAGCGGCGTGGCAGCCGCCAGCCCGCCGGACGCGCCGATGCCCACCAGCAGGCTGGTGATGGTGGCGACGCGCCGGGGGTCGAACCAGGCGCCGAAGGCCTTGATGGCGCCCATCAGCATGCCGGCCATGCCGACGCCGATCAGCGTGCGGCCGGCGGCCAGCGGCGCGAAGGAGTGCGCGCTGGCGAACAGCAGCGAGCCGGCGGCGGTGGCCATCATGAGCGCCGGAAGCGTGACGCGCGGCCCCAGGCGGTCCAGCGCCGCGCCGAGCGGCAGCTGCACCAACGCGAAGCCGGCGTAGAACAGGCTGGTCATCAGCCCCAGATCGGCGGCGGTGAGCTGCAGGTCGCGCCCCAGGTCGCCGGCGATCACAGCGTTGGCGGCGCGGTAGAAGTTGGAGAGAAAGTAGCCGACTGCGAAGCAGATGAACAGGGTGATACGTTGGGACATACGATCTCTTCGGTGTGAGGGGAGGGCCAGGAGGATTTCGCCCTCTCTGGCCCTCCCCTCAGCGGCCTCAGGCTAGCAGCGCCGCAGCGCCGGGCAATACACCAGGCGTTGCTCAGCGAGACTGGCCCTCCCCTCAGCGACCTCAGGCCAGCAGCGCCTCAGCGGTCCAGCGACTCCCCGACCTCCTTCACCCGCTCGGCGAAGTCCCGCAGGCGGTGCTGCACCCGGCCGTTGACGCTCTCCTGCGGGTAGCGCCCTTCGGCGTCCGGGCGGCCGGCCGGCACGCCCGTGAGCAACTCGATGCCGTCGTCCACCGTCTCCGGCGCCCAGATGTGGAAGCGGCCCTCGGCCACCGCCGACACCACATCGCCGCGCAGCGCCAGGTGCTGGACGTTGGCGGGCGGGATCATCACCCCCTGCTGGCCCGTCAGTCCGCGGGCGGCGCACACGTCGAAGAAGCCCTCGATCTTCTCGTTGATGCCGCCCACCGCCTGCACCTGGCCGAGTTGGTTCACCGAGCCGGTCACCGCCACGTCCTGGCGCAGCGGCAGGTCGGCGAGCGCCGAGAGCAGCGCGTAGACCTCGGCGCACGAGGCGCTGTCCCCGTCCACCCCCTCGTAGCTCTGCTCGAACACCAGCCGCGCCGCCAGGGTGAGCGGGCGCTCGCGGCCGTAGCGCGCGGCCAGGTAGCCGCTCAGGATGAGCACCCCCTTGCTGTGGATCGGCCCGCCGAGCTGCACCTCGCGCTCGATGTCCAGGATGATGCCGCGGCCGGGGCCGGCGGTGGCGGTGATGCGGCTCGGTTTGCCGAACTCGTGGTCGCCGATGCGCAGCACCGCCAGGCCGTTGACCTGGCCGGCCACCGCGCCCTCGGTGTCCACCAGCAACGTGCCGCGGGCGATCAGCTCGCGCAGCCGATCCTGCACCAGCGCCGAGCGGTAGACCTTCTCCTCCAGCGCTTTACGGATGTGGGTGGCGCCGATGCGGGGCGCGCCGGCCTGCCCGGCCCAGAAGTTCGCCTCGCGCACCAGGTCGGTGAGCGCACCGAAGTTGGTGGAGAGCTTCTGCTGATCCTCGGCGATGCGCGCCGAGCGCTCCAGCAGCGCCACGCCGGCCTCCGGCTCCAGCGGGCGCAGCCCCTCCTTGCGGGCGATGGCGGCGATCTGGCGCAGGAAACCGCGCGTGTTCCCCTCGTCCGCCGGCATGGTCACGTCGAAGTCCGCCTTGACCTTGAACAGCGTGGCGAACTCGTCGTCGTAGGTGTGCAGCAGGAAGTAGGGCGCCGGCGGGCCGACCACCACCACCTTGACGTCGAGTGGGATGGCCTCGGGGCGCAGGCTCTTGACGGCCACGAACCCCAGGCGCTCAGCGGGCTCCTCGATCTGGATCTCACGGCTGCGCAGCGCGCGTTTTAGCCCGTCCCAGCTCAGTGGGTCGCGCAGCAGGTCCTCGGCCGGAATCACCAGGAAGCCGCCGAGCGCGCGGTGGATGGCGCCTGGCTTGATCATCGTGAAGTCGGTGTAGAGGGCGCCGAGCTGGGTCTCCTTCTCGATGCGCCCTAGCAGGTTGGTGTAACTGGGGTTGTACTCCATCACCACCGGAGCGCCCTCGCGCCGGCCGTTGTCCACAAAGACGTTGACCATGTAGCGGCGGAAGGGGAGCTCTTTGAGCCAGGGGGAGGCCAGCGCGGCCTCGGCGCCGCCCTCGGCTGGGGCGTGGCCGCCGCTCTTGAAGATCTCGATGTTCTCCAGGATGTCCTTCTGCACGGCACGCAGGAAATCCGGCACCTCCGGCACGTCGGCGTACTGCTCGACCAGATCGTCGATCAGGTCGCCGACGATGAACAGCGCCACGCGGCGGTCCAGCTCCTGCAGGCGGTCGCGCGCGTCGCGCTCGAAGGCCCGCACCTGCTTCATCAGCGCCTTCAGCTCATCCTGCAGGGCATTGCGGCGGCGCACCAGCTCCTCGCGCTCCTCGGACGTGAGCGCCTGGAAGTCCTGCTCGCTCATCGGCTGGCCGTCCTTGAGCGGTATAAGCAGCAGGCCGACCGGCTGGGCCTGGATGGCGAAGCCCTGCGCCAGCGCGCGCTCGCCGAACTCCCCTAGCAGGCTGTCGCGCCGGCTCGTGAGCGCCCGCAGCACGTCGTCGCGTTGGGTGCCGTACTCGTCGCTCTCGAAAACGCGCGGGATCTCCTGCCGGATGTGGTCGATCAGCCCCTTCACATCCTGCTGCAGCCGGCGCCCACGGCCGGCCGGCAGCCGGATCACGTTCGGCTGGTAGGGGTCGTCGAAGTTATTGACATAACACCAGTCCGGTGGGGTGGGGCGGGCGCGGGCCAGGTCCTCGATGAAGGACTGCACGGCGGTCATCTTGCCGATGCCGGGCGGGCCGGCGGCGTAGATATTGAAGCCGCCGTCGGGGATGGAGAGGCCGAAGCGCAGCGCGGCGACGGCGCGCCCCTGGCCGACGATCTCGGCCGGCGCGTCGCCTGCGATCTCGGCGCCCTCGGCGAGCGCCTCGGCCACCAGGCGGGCGTCGAACGTCCGGCACAGCTGCGCGGGAGTGAGGGTGTGGAGCATGGCGGTCTCCTCTGTCGGGCGGGCCATCTCCATCATACGACAGGGCGCAAGGCCCGGCACGCGCCGCTGCGCTGCGCCGGGCCAGCGGCATACCCTCACGCCGCGTGGGCGCGCACCTGCGTATAGAGCGGCCGCCCACGCTGGATGGCCTCGTCCAGGTCATCGGTCTGGAGCGCAGGGCGTTCACCTACTGGGGTGGGTTGGTTACTCCGCGCAGCAACTGAGCTTCGCAGGGTCCTTGTAGCGTGAGATCGCGACGATCTTGAGCGCCTCGGCCATCGTTGGATAGACGTGCAGCAGATCGATGAAGTCGTCGACGGTCGCGCGAAAGCGCATACCCATCGCCGCCTCGTGGATGACCTCGCCAGCGTTCAGCCCGACCATGGAGACGCCGAGCACTTCGTTAGTGTCCTGATCGGCGACCATCTTGATGATGCCGCGTGTGTCGCGCACCGCCCCGGCGCGTGGCACGAGCTCCATCGGAACCGTGTTGCACCAGCAGCGATGACCGGCCGCGACGGCCTGCTCGTGAGTCATGCCGACGATGCCGATCTGCGGGTCGGTGAAGATCGTGCGCGGAATCACCCGATGGTTGACCATACGCGGGGCACGGCCGATCTCCTCAGCGAAGGCGTTGTGCGCGGCAATGACGCCATCGTGGGCCCCGACGGGGGTGGCAAACTGGTTGCCATGCTGCGTGCCAATAACGTCGCCGGCGGCGAAGATGTGCGGCACCGAGGTGCGCAGGTAGGCGTCAACCTTCACCGCGCCCTCCGGTGTGAGCTCGACCCCGGCGGCTGCCAGGCCGACGCCGTGGGTGTTGGGGACGCGCCCGGTTGCGAGGAGGAGCCGGGCCGCGCGAAACTCCCGTCCCTGGCCATTGACACGGGTCACCACCGTCACCTCATGGGCGTGGCCTGAGACGCGCATCACCTCCGCGTTTGGCTGCACCTCGATGCCTTCATCGCGCAGGAGCGCTTGAATCGTCAGCCCGACCTCAGGCTCATAGCCGTGGCGGAGCACGCGGCTGCTGCGCTCAAGGATGGTGACCCGTGTGCCGAAGCGAGCAAACATCTGGCCTAACTCAAGCGCAATGTACCCACCCCCCACGATTATCAGCGAGGATGGCAGCTCGTGTAGCTCCAGCTCCTCCTGGCTGGTGAGTATGTCACTGGTCAAATACGGCGTTTGCGCAAGCCCCTCGATGGGCGGAATGGTGGGGCTTGAGCCGAGCGCGATCAATAGCTTCTCTCCTCGAAGCTGGGTCGTACCTTCCGACCTCATCACCGCAACCGTGTGTGGATCAAGAAGTTGTGCCCGCCCGTACACCACATCGATATGCTGGTTCTCACCGATGAGACTTTGATACTTCTTGTCGCGGTAGCCCGCGATAACGTCATCCTTTTGCGCGACGAGTTGGCCGAAGTCAAACTGTGCTTCGTGGGGGATGATCCCAGGGTAGCGCGGGTTGCGGGCATCAAAGATGATTTTAGCAGCTTCGATCAGGTTTTTCGAGGGCAAGCAACCACGATTGACGCAGGTGCCACCGATGGTGCGCGACTCGATCATTACGACACGTTTACCACGTTCTGCGGCTGCAAGCGCGGCCGCAAAGGCAGTTGAGCCGCTGCCCAGTATCACCAGGTCATAGTGGTTCATTGATCCCTCCCAGGCGTTCGGCGTATCGTGACTTCCTTCGCGTCGCTCGCAAACTCGTATAGCGCGCTGCATTGATTTCTAAAGGAGAGAGGCCAGGGGAGGGCGCAGCCCTCCCCTAAAACCAATACTTTTCAAATAAGCGAGCGCTGCCCGCAGCGTGGGGGTGCGGGGGCCGCAGGCCCCCGCAAACCCCTTCCCAGTGGGGGAGGATCTGGAGGACTTCGCCCTCCATACCTCCCGTATTTGAAACAGATTGCCCCTAAAACCCCGCCCGAACTTTCGCTTTCAGCGCAGCGTGCTCTATCAGTCGTAGCAGATTCATCAGTGTGAGGCGGTACGCTGCTCGTCGGCGCCGAGCACCTCGCACGTCGTAAGGTGCTCGCCGTGGAACACCACAAGCTCCTGGGCGAGCCGGATGAGCTCCCGCACCCGCCGGTCGCGCACGCGGTAGTACACGAACTTGCCGCGCCGCTCGCTGGTGACGAAGCCACAGTAGTGGAGGCACCGCAGGTGGATCGAGACGCGCCCCTGTGATGCGCTGGCCAGCGCAACAAGCTCGCCGACGTTGCGCTCGCGCTCCAGGAGGAGCAACAAGATGCGCAGGCGCGTCGGGTCGCTCAGCGCAGTGAAGGCGCGGGCCACCAGCGCTACTGCTTCTGTGGCGCCTGGTGCGCTCCGCTGGGGTGGGTTTGCGGCTGTCACATCCATCGGACATCATAATGATATTCGGGTATACGAATATGATATCCCGCTATCGGGCGGATGTCAACACTACGTGCCTATCCGGATAGGGCGGATGCGTGCTGGACGGGGCACTACGCCCGCGGCTTCAGCCGCCGGACGTGGCACGCTGCCACGTACCCGATGATTTGGTAAACGTTCAACAGCCGCCGGGCGTGGTGCGGTGCCGTTGGCCGTCACTACCGAGCTCCTTGCCTTCCTCAGCGACCGGTGAGGCGGCGCGCCGCCTCAGCCACTCCCCCTTCACACCTGGCCGGACTTCGTTTATAATCCGAACCCGGAGACAGCCCGCCATTCGGATAGGACACGTGAGACGGAGCCAATGCATGACCCAGCATGACCTGCTGGCCCTCATCGAGGAGGGCCTGAACAACGGGCGCATCTCGCCCCACCTGGCAGCCTTCATCGCGGCCGACGTGCTCGGCGTCGAGGCGCTCGAGACCGACTACGTTGACGTGGTCCGTGTGCAGGAGGCCGGCGAGGGCTAGGGTCTCTCCGCACACTGCGTTTTGCGGGGGCTTGGGGGCGCAGCCCCGCCAAACCTCCCGCTTTGCGGTTACGCCCTAGTGCAGCGTCGCTCTCGCGCGCGCGAGGGGGTGTGGGGGCCACGGGCACCCACACCCCATTTTTGTCTCCCCCTCACGTGAAGAGTTCTTCCCGCACGATGACGGCTTCTTTTCCCCGCGCGCAGCCCCTCGGCTACACCCGCCTGATGGCCGGCTCCTTCGGCCTGGGCGCCGGCTGAGTGGCGATGAAACGCGCCATCCGCTACGCCCAGCCGCGCATCCAGGGCGCCACGCCGCTCAGCCAGCGCCAGGGCCTGACGCCCATCCTCGGCCGGCCGCTCTCCTCCTAGATCTATATCGACGCGAACGACCCGGAGGCTGAGAGCGGGCAGCGCTGCCCGCTACCACGAAGGCACGAAGCTTCAACGCTGTATGCCCTCGTGCCTTCGTGGTCACGTCCCACACAGTGCGGCCGGCCCTGGCGCGAGCACCGGCGGGTATGCCACCACCCGCTGCCCCGCAGCGGGCGGGAGCGCGCGACCGGTCACGGCCAGCAGGCTGACCGCGAGGCTCAGCCGCCGCCCGTCGGGGGCTGGGCTGGCCGCGCTTGCCAGCGTGAGGCGGTGCTCGCCGGCCGGCAGCAGCAGGTGCAGGCGCAGCGCCCGCCTCCCCGGCGCGGCCGGTACGCGCACCTCCGCCAGCGCCGCGCCGCTCAGCACCAGCACCAGTGGCCGGTCGCGCTCGTAGGCGGTGGCGTCCAGCGCGACGCGCACCAGCGAGGGAGTGCGTGCCAGCAGCCGCAGCTCGGCCGCAGCTCCCATCCAGCGCCATACCCGTCCGCTGGCGGCCTCCGGCGCGTGCCAGCCCTCCCCAGGGACCGCCACCGGGCGCGCCGCCTCCTGGTGTACCGCGTACATCTCGCGTGTGTGCGTGCGGGCTGCGAGCGCGATCCCTGGGGCCGCCAGCAGCGCGCGCAGGCGCTCCGCCCGCGAGCCGGACATCGCGTCCAGGTTCAGCACGACGAAGCGCACCCCGAGCGTCGCCAACTCGGCTGCCGGCTGGTGCGCGAAGATGTCCGGCTGGGCCGGCTCCGCCAGCCACAACCGCCGCATGGCCGAAGCGGCGTTGATGGGCGGGTAGTCCGGTGTGCGCGCCAGGTAGCCCCCGGCGAGCGGGCGGCCGTGGCAGAGCTGGTTGAGCATCGCCCGGCTGTCGTTCGTGCGCGGCGGCAGTTCCAGCACCGCCCCCGGCGCTGCTTCGCGCCCCAGCCCGGCGTACAGCGGGTCTACCGCCAGCGGCAGCAGCGGCAGCGGGCGCGGCCACAGCTCGAACAGCAGCAGGGCAGCCACCACGGCTGAAACGACGCGGGGGACTCTGGCGGGGTGCAGCCCCGTCCAGGCGGCCCTGCGCCCGGCAGTCATCTCGCGGGGAGGTTCGGAGAGGCGGCGCCCCTCCGAGCCAAAATCTCGCTCTATCATATCGCTGAGCGTCTGGTAGCCAAGGGCTACGAGAACGCTCAGCGGCAGCATCAGCACCCCGATCCAGTAGTTCGGGCGGGTGCTGTTGCGGAAGGGCGCCAGCAGGTCCAGCAGCGCGTAGGGCAGCGGCACGCCCGTAGGTGCGCCGGCCAGCTTCAGCTCTGGGCCAAGCGAGAGCAGGAAGGCCAGCAGCGCCAGCGCCCCCCACGGCCAGGCCACCCGCCAGCGCGCCACGAGCGCCACGGCCGCGAGCAGATACACGCTGTACCCCAGCGCCGCGCCGGACTCCACGCCCGCCGGGCTGAGGGCCGCGAGCCATGCGGCCGCCTGTGCGCCCCACAGCGGGTGCAATGGGTTAGGCGCCAGGTAGTCTAGGAGTGCCGCCGCCTGGAACACCTGCCGCTCGCGCCAGTCGCCCATCAGCGAGCCCTCCAGGTTCCCCAGTGGCCCGCTGAACAGCAGCAGCGCCCCGGCCCAGGCGGCGTAGAGCAGTGCGAGACCACGAAGATACCAAAGCACGAAGGCGCGAAGTCTTGCAGGGAGGGTATGCCAGCGTTCGATGCTGTACCGCGCTGGAGATGGCCTCGCAGGCTCGGGCTGGCTCACGTTAGAGCTTCGTGTCCTCGTGTCTTCGCGTCTTCGTGGTTCAGTCAGCGCCGCCAGAAGTACATGCGCTGCGGTGAAGACCGCCAGGAACAGCCCGTAGTACGCGCTCGCCAGCGTGGCCAGCGTCAGCGCCGAGCCGGCCGCCAGCCAGCGCGCGGCCGATGGATGGCGCAGCGCGCGCATCAGCACCAGGGCGTAGAGCGGGATCCAGTGAATGGCGGTCATCTCCATCGGCCCGCCCAGCGCCACCTGCATGTGGAAGGCCGAGAAGGCGAACACGAACCCGCCCGCCAGCGCAGCCCAGGGTCCCGCCAGCCCGCGCGCCAGCCGGTAGGCCAGGTAGCCCCCCAACGCGAACGACAGCAGCCCCACGGCGTTGAAGGCCGCCACCGGCCCGAAGGCCCATAGCACCGGGAAGACCAGCAGCGCGTTCGGCAGGCTCAGCGTCTGGTAGAACAGGTTGACCCGCTGCGGGAAGTAGACGTACTCCGTGAGGTACGGGTTCCAGCCGCGCAGCAGGCTCTCGCGCGCCCACCACAGGTTCCACACCCCCTGCCCGGCGTCCACCGGGATGGCGCCCTTCTGCACCACCGCCCCCTGCAGGTTGAGCGCCAGCGGCCAGGTCACCACCAGCGCGAGCAGCAGGTAGCCGAGGAACACCGCGGCGTGGCGCCAGAGCGGCTCCGGCGGCGGGGCGGCTGCGAGCGAGTTCGCGGCTTGGGATGCCATGGCGTCTGCCTCAAAGGGGCGGGAGCGCGCCGCTCAGCGCGCCGCGGCGATGATCTGGCCGTACCACTGCTCCAGATCGGCCGCCAGCCGGTCCGCAGTGTAGCGCGCCTCGGCGCAGCGCCGCCCTTCGGCCGCGAGCCGCGCCGCCAGCGCGCGGTCCTCCAGCAGCCGCACGATCGACGCAGCCAGCGCGCTCGCGTCGTCGTAGGGCACCAGCAGGCCGTTCTGCTCGTGGCGGACGATCTCGTTGCCGGCCGGCACGTCGGTGGTGATCACCGGCGCGCCGGCCGCCATGGCCTCCACCAGCATGATCCCGAAGCCCTCGTAGCGGCTCGGCGCCGCTACCACCGCGGCCGCACGCAGCAGCCGCAGCTTCTCGGCTTCGTCCGGGCGGTAGTGCAGCTCCAGGTGCCGCTCAACGCCTCCCTCGGCCGCGATCCGGCGCAGCTCGGCCTCGCCCTGCAGGTTGTGCGTCACGAACACGAAGCGCGCGTCCGGCCGCGCTCGCACCACCGCCGGCATCGCTCGCGCCAGCAGGTCGAACCCCTTGCGCGGCACCAGCTGGCCCACAAACAGCACGGTCGGGCCTGCGGCCGGCGAAGGACGAACGACCGGCGACGAAGGCCCGGTCGTGGTATGCACAGACCCTCCAGCGTGTGCGACGTCGCGCCGGTCGTCGGTCGTCGGTCGCCGGTCAATGTCGCGCAGGCTGATGTCGAACGCATCCAGGTCGAGCGCGTTCGGCAGCACCACCGTGCGCTCGCGCGGCACACCGAGCTGCACCAGCAGCGCGCGCTCGTGCTCGGAGAGCGCCACGGCCCCATCCACCCGGCGTAGCGGCGCGTGGATCAGGTAGTTGCGCGCCGCCCGCCGCG
>DATMBA010000066.1:0-11154 GCA_035559635.1 Roseiflexaceae bacterium | reverse complement strand
TCTAGGAGGCCTTCGGCTCCGCACCCCCACGCGCGTTCGCGCGCACTATGCAGTGCGCGCGAACCATGGCTAACTCGCCGTGCGCAGGTGCTCGATCACCCCCGCCGGGCCGACTTGGGCCTCCAGCGCGAGGACCTGCTCCAGCAGCGGGCGATAGGGGTGGTTCGAGGTGCGCAGTTGCGCGGCGGCCCTGGTGCAGCCCAGGTACAGCAGGTGGCGGTAGGCCACCCACTCGGCGAACCCCTCGCGCAGTGCGTCATCCTCGAGCAGCGGGCAACTCTCGCCCTGCCAGGCGTGCGCGTACTCGTGCGCCACCACGGTGCGGAACAGCAGCCGCGGCAGGCCGTAGAGCATGTAGATCGCCCGCGCCATCCCCTGGCGCTGATACAGGCCGAGCGTTCGCTCCTCCGGCGGGTGCGAGCCCTCGCCGCTGGCACGCACCTGCGCGATCGTCGGGGCATCCACCAGGCGGAACTCCACCCCCACCCGCAGCGCCAGGCCGAGCTGCGCGATGATCGCGCCGACCGTCTGCCGGAAGAGGCGCTCGGCCTCGGCCGGGTCATAGATCGCGGTGGTGTGGCAGCGGGCGCACAGCCGGCGCGCGTCGTGCAGGAGCCAGTGGCGGTTCCCCACCGGCGCCGAGCAGATGTCGCAGCGCGGGCGGGTGCTCATGCAGGCGTGGCAGTAGCGCTCCGGGCGCCCCTGGATGTAAAAGTAGCCCTCGGCGAGCAGCGCCCCGCACGCCGCGCAGTGCAGGCGGTCGGCGGCGGGTGGGCCGGGGGCGGTGGCGGGGCTGATCATAGCGGCGTTTCGGCGGCGTGCGAACGGTCTGAAGGCAGCATACCACGCGTACGAACGCGGCGCAAGCCCTTGCGCCGCCTCGCACCCTGATCTATTATCTCCGCGCCTCCGCAGGAGAGGAGAGGGGCCGGCCTCCCGACGAATCCCATCTCTTCCTGAGGGGGCGTGGGGAGGCTGCGCTCCCCCACAGCGAGGTTGACACCGGATGGAGGCGCGCGTGGCACCCACGCAGATCTATGTCGGCGAGATCCCCGCGGACGCGGCAGGGCGCCGCGCCCTGCGCGAGCGGGCCCTCGAGATCGCGGCGCAGTTGCGCCAGGCGAGTCAGCCGGCGCCGAGTGTCGCACTGCTGAACTTCGCCGCCGGTGACGGGCCGCTGGTGCGCGCGGTGGACCTGCTGCTGCTGCGCCCCTCCAGCATCATCGTCGGCGCGGTGCGCGCCTACCCCGGCCCGCTCGAGGCCGCGCCGGGCGGCCCGTGGCGCGAGCGCATCGGCGGCGCGCCTGTCATCGAGCCGGGCGGCATCTCCCCGCTCGAACTGGTGCGCGCCCAGCGCGACGCGGTAGCCGCCCGATTGCACGCGCCGGGAGCGGGCGTGGCGCTGCCGGCCTCAGCGCGGGTGGTGGGCGCGCTGGTGTGCGCTCCCGCCACCCACCCAGACTCGCGCATCTCACTGGACGTGGACGACCACCGGCACGGGCTGAAGGTGCTGGGGCTGGACGAGTTGGCCGCCACGGCGGCGATGGTCCAGAGCGGCGTGAACCTGTCCGAGGATGCGATGCGCGCGGTTGCGTGCGAGCTGTTCGGCGGCCGGCTGTGGATCGACGGGGGGCGGGTGCTGTTCGAGTTGGCCCCGGCGCGCTTCCAGCTCCGGCTGCTCAGCGGCGAGCGCGCGGGCGAGGCCATCCCGCTCGCCGAGGGCGAGACCGTGCTCGGGCGCCGGCGCACCCCACGCCGCTTCGAGCGCCGCATCGCGCTCGCCGGCGACGATTTGATCTCCAGCGACCATGCGGCGCTGCGTTACGGGGACGAGGACCACGTGCTGCTGCGCGACAGCAGCAAGAACGGCACATGGGTCCTCGCGCCGGACGGCCAGGAGCGCCACCTGCGCGGCGCCGAGTGCGCGCTGGCGCCCGGCGCGGTGCTGCGTATGGGAGTGACGCACCTGCGTCTGGAGCGGATCGATGAGCCCCCGGGGTGATGCGCCCAACGCCTGAGGGAGGCTTGGAGGGGCTTGGCCCCTCCAAACAAGCTACTCCTCCTCCTCGCGCCGGCCGTCGTAGGCCGCCTCGCGCAGTCCCTTGAGGTAGCCGATCGCGAACAGCCGGCCCATCGCCTCATAGCCGGGGTTGGCGTTCGCCTCACCCGCCATCGTCGGCACGTGGTCCGGCCGCAACACCCCGGTGAAGCCCACCTCGCGGTAGGCGCGCATGCAGGCCAGCATATCCGTCTGCCCGTCGTCGTGGAAGGTCTCGTGGAACTTCTCCGGCGTGCCGCGCACGTCCCGCATGTGCACGAAGAAGATCTTCCCCTGCTCCCCGAAGCGCCGGATGACCGCCGGCAGGTCGTCGGTCATGAGCGCGAAGTTGCCCTGGCAGAGGGTGATGCCGTTCATGGGGCTGGGGGCCATGTCCAGCAGGCGCTGGAAGTTCTCCACGCTACGCATGATGCGGCCTACGCCGCGGATCGGCGAGAGCGGCGGGTCATCGGGGTGCATCGCCAGGCGCACGCCGGCCCGCTCAGCCACCGGCAGCACACGGCGCAGGAAGTAGCCCAGGCTCTCCCACAGCGTATCCTCGGAGACCGGTCCCAACTCGGCGGGGGGCGCATTGCGCATCAACTCGTGGTCGTAGCCGGAGACCAGCGCGCCGCCGCGGGTGGGGATGCTGGTGGAGGTGCGCATCCAGTTGAAGGTGGACATCCACTCATAGCACCAGACCGGCACCCCCAGGCGGCCCATGTTCTCGATCAGCGTGCAGACCGCGTCGATCTCCTCGTCGCGTCCCTCCAGGCCGCGCTTGGCGCGCTCGAGCGGCGGGCGGCTCTCGATCACCGCCAGGGTGAACCCGGCGTCCTCATAGCGCTGCTTGAGGCGCAGCAGCGGCATGTAGTCCCACGGATGCTCGGCGCCGCTCTCGCCGAACGGCAGCGTGCCGACGACATAACGGACGCCGCACTGACGCACCAGCGTCCAGAGGGGCGAGGGGGCGGCGGGCAGGTACTCGGCGATCTTGATCACGGTGGCGCCTCCTGGTAGCGAGCGAACCGGCGAATGGGGACGATAAAGGGGAGAGGCCAGGGGAGGGCGAAGCCCTCCCCGAAACCCTCACCCAGGCATTCATTTCAGCGCGGCGCGCTCTATTATACCGGAAGCGCAGGGCGGCGCGGCGGGGCGGTCGGTTGATGCCGCCTGCGGATCCATGCGGCAGCACGGGCTATGCCGGCCACGGTCTGGCGTGGTCCGCAATGGCGCGTTGCCGGTAGGAGAGGTTCCCGTGCCCACCCGCAGCGCCCATGTGCCCGCCCGCAGTGCGGCCATGTGGCGCCGTGACCGACGTTGCCGGCACTGCGGGCGGACACGCTGGTTTGCCCCGAAGCGACGAAGCTCAGTGCAAGCGATGCACAGTGCTCACCCGTGAGGTGCGTCACCTCCCTCACGGTCTTAGGTTGGAAGGCCCACCGATGCGATACCTCGCACGAGGCTCCTCCGTGAGGTGCGTCACCTCCCTCACGGTCTTAGGTTGGAAGGCCCACCGATGCGACACCTCGCACGAGGTGAATGCGGTGATGACCTGACACGAACAGCCACACTGCCCGCCATTGTTGCCGAACCAATGAACCACGCCCCTATCGTGCGGCCAGTCTTTACCGGCCGCTCCCGCTGGGCGGCGGCCGTCGTGCTCGTCACCGGCACCCTGTTGCAGGTGATCGAGTTCCTGCTCGGGGATGCCCCTGATGACAATGCCGCACGGGTCGCGTTCTGGGCCGAGCACCCGAGCCGGATCGACCTGTCCATGGTCAGTGGTATGCTCGCGGTGCCCTTCCTCATCGGCGGGTTTGCCGTGCTGGTGGCCCTGACCCGGGCCCGTTCCCCTCGTCTGGCCTGGACAGCCGGCACGTTCCTGACGTTCGCGATGGTCGGCCTTGCCGTGGTGCATGGGTACGAGTTGGCTGCGTACGGCCTCACGCGGTCGGGCGACCTCGCCGCCGCCACAGCGGCCCTAAACGGCGACCACCTCGGCCTGCCGGGCGTGGTGTTTTTCGTAATGTTCCTGGGCGGTGCGATACTGGGCACGTTGGCGTTGGCTGCCGCCGTGTGGCGCTCGCCGCTCGTACCCCGCATCGTCGCCGTGTGCATCCTGGCCTTCGCCGTACTAGACTTCGCCCTAGGCCAAGGGGTCGTGGGCCATCTGGTCAATCTGGCCGGCTTCGCGATCGCGGCCGTAGCCGTGGTTGCCGGGTACTCGCGGCAGCCGCGCGCGGACGCACAGCAGGTGCTGCCATAACACCCATACCCGGCGTTGTTGCTCCCAGCCACAGTGCCGGACACCCTCAACGACCGCTCGCGTACCGCGCGGCGCTGTATCGCCACCTCGCCGCGCGTGCCCACCCTATAGACTCGTACCAGCACGAGCGCCACGAGTCGCAACCCGAGCGTTATACCCTACGGGCCAGCCCAACATCCGTTCCAGCCGACCCGCCGGAATCGGGGCGATTTTGCGATTCAGAAGCGCTCGAACGTCGTCCCGATCTATGAAACGCATCCGGCGGGCGGCTGAACTCATCCGTTAGCCCGCTCGTCGCAATCCCAAAGCGGAGAACAGCCAATGAAACGAATCCTGAGTCACTTGAATTGGGAAGACATCGGCCTAGTGGTCCACCACAGTGATGGTGATGGGTGGGTTTTCAAGGGAGAGCTTCGCCCTCCCTTGAACCCTCCCCCGGCATCCGTCACCATGAGTGTGGATCTTCATAACGTGTGAACGCAGCGAAGCGTGCTCCCCACCCTATGCTATACTCTGCGCCATCAGCCCATCAGGAGAGATGGTATGTGGAGCTTGCCATGCTGATCGTCGATGCGCACCTCGACCTGGCCTGGAACGCGCTCCAGTGGGAGCGCGACCTGCTGCTCTCGGCCTACACCATCCGCACGCGCGAGCCCGGTGTGCCGGGGCCGGGGCGCGGCCAGGGCACCGTGGCGCTGCCCGAGCTGCGCCGCGGCCGCGTGGCGCTCTGCTTCGCCACGCTGCTCGCGCGCTCCACCGGCAGCCCCGCGCCGCAGGTGGATTACCTCTCGCCAACACAGGCATTCGCCGTGGCACGCGGCCAGCTGGCCTACTACCGCGCGCTCGAGCGCCAGGGCCACGCCCGCATCATCTGTGACCGCGCCGCGCTCGAAGCGCACTGGGCGGCGTGGGAGGCGTACGATGGTGCTGAGTCGAACGTGCTGCGCGCTGAGAGCGGCGATGAAGCAGCACGCAGCGCGCAGCACGCAGCGCGCAGCGCGCAGCGCTCAGCTCTTCGACTCGGATTCGTGATCGCCATGGAGTCCGCCGACCCCATTCTGGCGCCAGAGGAGCTGGCCGACTGGCACGCGGCGGGGGTGCGGGTGATCGGCCCCGCCCACTACGGCCCCGGCCGCTACGCCGGCGGCACCGGCACGGAGCTCGGGCTGACCGAGAGGGGTGTCGCGCTGCTGGCGGAGATGGAGCGCCTAGGGATCATCCTGGACGTCACCCACCTGTCGGACCAGGCGTTCTGGCAGGCGCTGGAGCGCTACGGCGGGCCGGTGCTCGCCAGCCACAACAACTGCCGCGCGCTCGTGCCACACCAGCGCCAGTTCAGCGACGAGCAGCTGCGCGCGCTGATCGCCCGCGGCGCGGTGATCGGCGCGGCCTGCGACAACTGGATGGTTGTGCCAGGGTGGCGCAAGGATGGGAGCCCGAACCCACCGGCGCGCCTGGCGCACGTGGTGGACCATATCGACCACATCTGCCAGCTGGCCGGCTCCAGCGCGCATGCGGCGATCGGCAGCGACCTGGACGGCGGCTTCGGGCGCGAGCAGTCCCCGCTGGACCTGGATACGATCGCCGATCTGCAGCAGATCGCGGGGCTGCTGGCCGCGCGCGGCTATGCAGAGGCAGACATCGCGGCGATCATGCACGGCAACTGGGTCGGCCTGCTGCGACGCTGCTGGGGGTAGCGGCAAGGGAGGGCGAAGCCTCCCCTGCGCCCTCCCGCGGTGTGCGCCTACAGCGCGGCGAGCCGGTCGTACGACGCGATCTGGTGGACGATCACGAGCGCGCCGAAGATCGCGGCGGCGGCGGGCACGCCGGCGGCGTAAGCGGCCCAGATCGCGCCGGCAAACAGCGCGGCCTCGATCGCCAGCCGGACCGAGCCGGGGAGCTGTACAGCTGCCTTGGGCGACACAAAGGCGCCCCACACCACCGCCGCCAGCAGTGGCAGGCCGAGCGCCAGCACGAAGCGCAGCGGGCCTGTCCACGCCCGCCAACCCCAGAGACCGTAGGCCGCCAGCATGGCCAACTCCAGCCCGAAGCGCAGTGCGAGGTTGAGGGGATGCTGGGACATGTCAGACTCCTCTCTTGTACGTCGGTAGCCCGGCGATGAACGCCCGCATCAGCCGCGTGAAGCTCTCGTCGCGGTCCAGCGGCATCCCGAACCCACCCGCCAGCTCCAGCGTGGCGAAGCCATGGACGACGCTGCGCAGGCCGCGCACGGCGTGGAGCGCGTCCTCGCGCGCCAGCCCGTAGGGCTCCAGCACCGCCAGAGCCACGCCGATGATCGCCCGGCCGATCTCCTGCAGCTCCAGGTCGTCATCGGCGGGCGCGCGCACCGTGGCGGCGTAACGGCCAGGGTGCTCCAGCACGTAGGCCCGGTAGGCGCGCGCCAGCGCCAGCACCGCATCGTCGCCCGCCTTCCCGATCGCGGCGCGCCCGAGGCGCTCGGCCAGCTCGCGCCCGCCGAGATGCGCAAGCTCGCGCCGCAGGCCGGGCATGCCGGCCACGTGGTTGTAGAGCGAGGGCAGGCGCACGCCCAGCCGCTCCGCCACCTGCGCCAGCGTGAGCTGCTCCAGCCCGTGGGCGTCGGCCAACTCGGCCGCCGCCATCACCACCCGCTCGCGGGTCACACCGACGCTACGCGCCATGGAGCTGCGCCTCCCCCACCGCGCGCGACGCCGCGGCGATCGCCTGGTCCATCGCTGCCAGCGGGCGCTCCAGCACCTCGCCGTGGCCCACCGCCAGCCGGGAAGGCGAGAGCGCCCGCAGCCGGCGCGCGCTCACCAGCGCCGTGGGGCGGTGCCAGGTGGCAAGCGCCGGGAAGGGAAACCCCCAGCGTACGGTGCCTGAGACCGCCACTCCCGCCCGCGTCTGGAAGGCGTCGCCGGCGATCAGCGTGCCGTCGCGCTCGTCTAGCAACGCGATGTGGCCGGGAGTGTGGCCGGGACTCGCCACCACCCGCAGCGAGCCGATGCGCTCGCCCTCCACCACCGTGCGGTCCGGGCGCGTCGCGATCGCCTGGTAGGCTCCGCGGAGCTTTTCCCGCGGCTCGCCGGGGTCCAGCGTCATGTCCCCCGCCAGGAAACGCGCGTCGCGCGCAGAGACGATCACCTCGGCCTCGGGGAGCAGCGCGCGCAGCGCGTCCAGCGCGCCGATATGGTCGGCGTGGGCGTGGGTGATGGCGATGCGCCGGATGGGTAGGCCTAGCCCGCGCGCCGCCGCCAGGATGGCCGGCGCGCTGCCGGGGATGGCGGCGTCCACCAGCGTCAGCCCATCCTCCTCGCGCACCAGGTAGCAGTTCACCGGGAACACGCGCGGGAAGCGCGTCAGCTGCACCAGGTAGTCGCCGTAGGTCGTGATCCGCATCGTGGTCTCCTCAGGCGCGCCGCTCGGCGCGCTACATTTGCTAATCCGATTAGATTATAGACTAATATTATTAGTCTGTCAAGTCCCTATTATGGACTCCGCGTACCGCCTCCACGTCCACCATAGCTCCGCTCCTATATCCGCTATCAGCTAATCCGCTTCCTCTGCGCTGTCGCCTCTGTCGTTACACCCTCCGCCCCCTTCGTTCCCAGGTGACAGCTCCCTACCCATGGCTGCGATACAGGGGGGCTACAGCGCAGCAGGCGCGCCCACTGCGCCCCAGCTGTGCGATAATGCCTGCGCGCAGAGAAAGGAGGCACCGCATGCCACGCATCACCCCTACCGACGTACCGCCACGCCTGGAGCGCAGCATGCTGTTCGTGCCCGCCGGGCGCTGGCCGATGATCGAGAAGGCCGCCCATAGCGCCGCGGACGCCGTGTGCCTGGATCTAGAGGACGCCGTGCCGCCCGAGGAGAAGGCGGCGGCGCGCGCGAACGTGGTGCGGGCCTTCGCCGAGCTGGACTTCGGCCCCCGGCTGCGCATGTTCCGCATCAACAGCCTGGACACCCCCTTCGCCTACCGCGACCTGATCGAGGTGGTGGAGGCCTGCGGCGATCGGCTGGACCTGGTGATGGTACCGAAGGTCGAGGCGCCGGAGGATCTGGCCTTCGTGGACACGCTGCTCACACAGATCGAGCTGGCGCGCGGCCTTGGGCGCCGCATCGGCGTCGAGGCGCAGATCGAGACCGCCGCCGGCTTCCTCAACCTGCGCGAGATCGCCCAGGCATCGGCGCGGCTGGAGGCGCTGATCTTCGGCCCCGGCGACTACGCCGCCTCCATGCGCATGCCGCTCGCCAGCATCGGCGAGCGTGACGAGCACGACACAGCCTACCCCGGCCACCGCTGGCACGCCGCCATGCACGCCATCGTCGCCGCGGCACGGGCCCGTGGCCTGCGCTGCCTGGACGGCCCGTTCGCCGGGCTGAAGGATCACGCGGGGCTGCTCAGTGCCTGCGACGTGGCGCGGGCGCTAGGGTTCGACGGCAAGCAGTGCATCCACCCCGCTCAACTCGACGTCGTGAACGCGGCCTTCACGCCGGCGCCCGAGGAGGTGGCCTGGGCCGAGCGCGTGCTGGCGGCCTACGAGCAGGCGCGCGCTGCGGGACACGGCGCCTTCAGCCTGAATGGCAAGATGATCGACGCGGCCAACCTGCGCATGGCGCGTGTCACGGTGGAGCGCAGCCGGCAGATCGCCGCGCTGGGGGATAGGTGATACGCGATAGATGATAGGAGTAATAGCGGGCATTATAAGTACAGCAGGCCCGGTTGTAAGCGCTGCTATGCCCGAATTACCCTCAGTCGTCCATGCGCTGCGCGCACACCGCCAGCTGAAAACCGGGTGGGGGTTCAGGGGAGGGCCTGGCCCTCCCCTGCCCCTCCCGCAGGGATGTTCACGTTAGGATACATCCGGATGGCGTTCATAGGTCCTCGGTATCGTCCGCTCCGCTCTTGGGGCTGTGCTGCTGCGTGGGTGGAAGCTGATCCGCCAGCCGCTCTCAAGTCCTGGCCGCGCCAGATACTCATCGAGCTGTGCCAGATCATCGTCGCGCAGGTCATCGCGCGTCCGCTACGCCACATCCTCAGCTCGATCGCCCAGCTACTCCAGGCCATATCTCTGCAGCAGGTCCATCCGGTCACACCCAATGGCATCTTCGCGCTCGATGGTCCCGCCCGTTTGACATCCCGGCCCCTCGCATGCTAGGATCGGGCAGCTTGGCTGCCTGTGATCATGTTCACAATGCCCAGAGCGCGAGGCGCCGCGCAGGAGAGCGATGACGATGAGCCAGCCCGAACGAGTGCTGCTGGTTGATGACGAGATCAACATCCGTCTGACCCTGAGCGCGCTGCTGCAGCGCGCTGGCTACGACGTGACCACCGCCGAGGGGGGCGCCGAGGCGATCAACCTGCTCGACCGGCACCGCTACGACCTGCTGCTGGTGGACCTGAAGATGCCGGGCATCGATGGGATGCAGGTGGTGGCGGCGGCGCGCGCGCGTCACCCGGACATCGCGATCATCGTGCTGACCGGCCACGGCTCGCTCGAGACGGCGATCGAGGGCATGCGCTACGATATCTTCGACTACATGCTGAAGACCTCGGAGCCGGCGAAGGTGGTGGAGCGCGTACGCGCGGCGCTGCAGGCCCACGCCCAGGAGGCGCGCCGCCGGGCGCTGCTGGACCAGGTGGGCCAGGCGGTGCAGGAGCTGCGCGGCACGGGCGCGGCGGGGCCGACGCAGGCCGAGCGCACCATCACCGTCGGCGCGCTCCAACTCGATACCTGGCGCCAGGTAGCGACGCTCGGCGGGCGCACGCTGGCGCTCACCCCTACTGAGTTCCGCGTGCTGCTCTGCCTGGCCGAACACGTGGGCACCATGCTCTCCTACGGGCAGTTGGTGAAGTGTGCCCAGGGCTACGAGACGAGCGACCTGGAGGCGGGCGAGTTGATCAAGCCGCACATCCACCACCTGCGCCAGAAGCTCGAGCCAGATCCCAGCACGCCGCGCTATATCCTCAATGTGCGCGGCAAGGGGTACCTGCTCTCGGTGGCGAACGACTAGACCCGACGACGCACGACCAACGACCAACGACGGGGACAGCCCTGCATTGTTGGTCGTTCGTCGTTGCTCTACTCCCCAACGATCAGGGTACGGATGCGGTGCAGCGGCAGCAGGCCGCGCGCCGCGTCGGCCGGGGTGGGAAACGCCGCCTCGTCCGGCTTATCGGAGAGGCCGAAGAGCAGCGCGCCGCGCGCCCGCCACCCCTCGGCCGCCTGCCATACCTCGCCGGTCAGCACGATCGCCTCGCGCAGCGCCCGCTCGGCGCCGCTGTCCTCCGGCAGGCGGCCCATGAGCGCGGCGGTCTCGGCGAACTCGCGGCGCCGGAAGCCCTTGAAGGGCGTGGGGTCGCCGGCGGCTGCGGCCCGTGCAAAGCTCGCGTGGAACTCCCCGATCTCCCGCGAGGGCCAGCCGGAGGCCGCGCACAGCTCCTCGACACTCCGCAGCAGCCCGCCGCCCCCGCCCGAGTCCGCCAGCGCCGCCAGGTCGCTCAGCGTGCACACGCCTCCCGCCACCATCACACACAGGTAGCCGACGTAGTCCTGGTTGTCGGCGGTGAGCGGGTGGAAGCGCGGGGTGTCCACGGCGCGGTAGATGTGCTCGAACTGCGCCGCGTCGAAGCGCGCCCCTAGCAACTCGGCGACGCTCATGCGCAGGGCGCGCAGCCTGGCCCGGTCGATCAGCGCGTCGTTACGCCCACGCGCGCCGAGCAGCGTCTTGTCCAGGTCGATCACCACGGCCGTCGCGGCATCCACCGCGAAGCTCTCGGCGTCCAGCGCGGCGGCGAAGGTGCGCAGCGCGGCCCAACGGTTGGCGTACGTCACGTCGCCCTCGCGCTCGATGGCCGGCGGCG
>DATMBA010000065.1:0-2952 GCA_035559635.1 Roseiflexaceae bacterium | reverse complement strand
CGGGCCGGCGAGCTGCGCGCCGCCGGGCTGCTGCAGCGCCAGCAGGACGGCGTGATGGCGCTGTGGGAGGCGGTGGGCATGGTGCGCGCCGCCCCCGGCCTGGACGATACCATGCGCGACGCGTTCCGCCGCCTGGCCCGTGCGCTCGACCTGGACTGGCTGGCGCTGGTAGGTCCCGGCGAGCGGCAGCTTGTCACCGCGCTGATGATCGTGCGCGGGCGGCCGGGCGCCGAGGCGCCGCGCATCCAGGCCGGGCAGCTGCGCGTGGCCGCCGAGGCTATGCGCGCCGGGAGGCCGTTGGTGCGCACCGAGGGCAGCGCCGCGCTGGCCTGCCTGCCGATGCGTCTGGGTGACGACACCCCGCTGGTGCTGGCGGCCCGCGGCGACACATCCGAGGTCGGCACGCAGGCCCTCCTGATGGTGTTCGGCGACCTGGTTGCGGCGCTTGTGGGTGGGTCGGATCAGGCGCGCGGAGGCTGAGAGCCTACTGCGGTACGCCAAGCCCGCTGATGAACGTTGACAAGTTATGCGGGCATGCTGGCACGACACCACGCCACTATGCCCGCTGTAGCAGGGAGGGGCTTCAGCCCCAACTGGCCCAACCATCGAGCGCCGCTCGAAACAGAGCCAACTATGGCACAAGCGATCCAACTGGTGATGGCCGTCCTGCTCTTCCTGGCCGGCATGGTCATGATCGTCAGCGGCCTGCTGATCATCATGACCCGCGAGTACCAGGAGACCATGCGCGTGCTCTCCAGCCAGTCCACCCGGCTGAGCGGCAAGGCGATCACCGACGTCGGCGTGCAGGCGGCGCTCGAAGGCACCGCCCATCTGCTGGAGTCGGTCACGCGCCTGGTGCAGACCGCGATCGGGACCGGCGCGTTCCTGTGTCTGCTGGGAACGCTGATCTGTGGCGCCAGCTTCTGGATGCTGACGCTGCTCTAAAACCTTTGCCCGGTAGGGCGTTCACAAAGGAGGGTCAGGGAGGGCGCCCTCCCTGACCAACCCCTTTCCCTTTCCGCAGGCCCGGGCTGCAGCTCCCGAACAGAACGCTCGCGGGGGCTTGTGGAGGGGCGTGGCCCCTCCCTCTCTCGCTACCGGGGTGCGGGCGCGGGGCCCTGGCGCATAACCTATTGTCTAACGTGAACATCCCTGCGGGAGGGGCAGGGGAGGGCCAGGCCCTCCCCTGAAACCCCACCCGGTTTTCAGCTGGCGGTGTGCGCGCAGCGCATGGACGACTGAGGCGATCAATGACCGAATCAGCGAGTTCCTGGGTCCACGGCTACCTGCACGCGCTCGCCGGGCGCGGCCTGTTCCGCGAGGCGCGCGCGGTGGCGCCGCTCTGGCTCTCCGGCGAGGACGGTGCGCCCGCCGGCCAGCCGCGCCTGACGATCCAGATGGCGGCCGAGCTGTACCCGCGGCTGGTGGTGACCGGGCCGGCGGGCGCGGGAAAGACCACCGCGCTGCGCCAGCTGGCTTGCGGCATGGCCGAGGCGCTCCTGGTCGCCGAAGGCCAGGGCGAGGCGTCCCCGCCGGCTGTCTCTGGCCTGCCACCGCTGCCGGTGTACCTCGAACTCGCCCGCTTCAGCGGCGACATCCCGGCCGCGCTGGTGGCGGCGTTCGGCCCCGGCGCGCCCCCGCTCGCCGCGCTGGTGCGCGGCCGCCCGGCGATCTTCCTGCTGGACGGCCTGGACGAGTTGGCGCCCGCGGCCCAGCTCAGCTGCCTCTCCGCCCTGTCGCGTGCCTTCGCATCGCTCGGCGGCCAGGTGCGCTGGGTTGCCACCTGCCGGGCCGAGAGCCTGCCGCTGTTCCGCCCCTGGCTCGGCGATGCCCAGGTGCGGCAGCTCCGGCCGCTGCGCCCGCGTGATGTGCTGGCGCTGGTGCGGCAGCAGGCGGGCGACGAGTTGGCGAACTGGCTGGAGCGCGCCGCGGAGTTGGTGGAGTTGGCCACCCGTCCGCGCTGGCTGGCGGCGCTGGTGCGCGCATCCGCCGGCGGGGCGCTGGCAACGCCGTTCACGCGCGCTGGCGTGCTGGCTGCCTGGCTCCCCTCCGTGCTGGACGCAGCGCTGGCCGCCCACGCCCTGCCCGCTGAACTGTCCGCCGTCTATGAGTCGCTCCCGGCGCTCGCTGCGGCGCTCGACCAGCGCGAGGCGGATGCGCTGCCGGCCGGCGAGGTGTGCCAGCTGCTGCCGGCCCAGGGTGCGCTGGAGTTGTTGGCCGCCGCCGCCATCCTGGTGCTGGACGCCGAGCAGCAGGTGAGCTTCCGCCACCCGCTGCTGCGCTCGTTCGCGCACGCGCAGCTCCTGGCGCGCGGCGAGCCGGGCGGCTGGAGGCAGCTCCCGGCCGGACGCACGGCCTCCGACGCGCTGGCGCTGGCCTACAGCCTGGTCCCCGACCGTGTGGCGCTGCTGCGCCGGCTGCTCGCGAGCGGCGCGGCGGCGACCGCGGCTCGCTGCCTGGCGGAGAATGAGGCGCCCGAGCGCTTCGATGCGCTGCTGGCGCACACCGGTGTGCTCACCCCTGGGATGCGGCTCGCGCTGGCCGATGCCTTCGCCGTAGCGGGCCTGCCGGGTGCGGCGCGCGAGCAGTTGGAGCGGGCCGGCGCCGAGGGGTACGACGAGCCGGCGCTGTTCGGGCGGCTCGGCGAGCTGTACGCGGCCTCCGGCGAGTGGCGCCTGGCGCGCGCCGCCTATGAGCAGGCCCTGGCGCGCGCCGGCGACGACCTGCGCTACCGACAGCAGCTCGGCGTGGTGTGGAGCCGGCTCGGCGAGCTGGACCGCGCCTCGGCCGCGCTCGAGGCGGTGCTGGACGCCCAACAGCGCAACGCGGCGGCGGCGGCCCACGAATTGGGGCAGGTCTACCTGCAGCAGGGCCAGGCCGAGCGCGCGCTGGACGCCTTCCGCCAGGCGGTGGCCGGCCAGCCGGGTGAGCCATCCTACCGCCGCAGCGCCG
>DATMBA010000064.1:0-17141 GCA_035559635.1 Roseiflexaceae bacterium | reverse complement strand
GTCCCCGATGCGGCGCGGGGTGATGGCCATGTCCCCGATGCGGCGCGGGGTGATGGCCATGTCCCCGATGCGGCGCGGGGTGACGGCCATGCCCCGATGCGGCGCGGGGTGATGGCCATGTCCCCGATGCGGCGCGGGGTGATGGCCATGTCCCCGATGCGGCGCGGGGTGATGGCCATGCCCCGATGCGGCGCGGGGTGATGGCCATGTCCCCGATGCGGCGCGGGGGGATGGCCATGTCCCCGATGCGGCGCGGGGTGATGGCGGTGCCCCGATGCGGCGCGGGGTGATGGCCATGTCCCCGATGCGGCGCGGGGTGATGGCCATGTCCCCGATGCGGCGCGGGGGGATCGTAGGGGCGCAGCAGGCGCCCCTCAATAGCCATGCACGTTGTTATGGGTGGCGCCTGCTGCGCCCCTACGGCATTGCCATCGGTGTGGCGCCGATCGGGTGGCCCGGGATGGGGGCGGCCCGGGATGGGGGTGGCCATCGCCCGCGGTGTGGCACCGATCGGGTGGCCCGGGATGGGGGCGGCCATCGCCCGCGGTGTGGCGCCGATCGGGTGGCACGGGATCGGGGTGCGGGATTGCACGTGCACAATCATGGTAGCGCGCCGCGGCGGATGTAACGCTGCCCGGCTCGTGCGGGACTCCACTATAGCGGCGGGAGACATGTCCGGCAGCCACCCAATGCATCGCGGGTACGGAAGATGCTGCCTTCTCATAGAGGCCCGCCGCGCGGGGAAGCTTCTCACAGAATCCCTTCCAGGCTGCGGCTGAACGCAGCACGGGGAACGCGAGGGGACGCCCCTCGCGGAATCTTAGTCCAATGTGCCGCTGCGCGTAGCGCGGGGAGCGTGAGGGGCTTCCCCTCACACCATCCCTTCCCATGGGCCGCTGCGCGCAGCGCAGCGAGAGGTACTCATCATATGGTACACGTCACGCGGCGCTTCGAGTTCTCTGCGGCGCATCGCTACTGGCGCGCCGACTGGAGTGCGGAGGAGAACGAGCGCGTCTTCGGCCGCTGCACCAGCCCCTACGGCCACGGCCACAACTACACCCTCGAAGTCACGGTGACCGGGCCAGTGGACCCTGCCACCGGCATGGTGATGAACATCACCGACCTGAAGGCGGCGGTGAACGCAGTGCTCGAGGGGTTCGACCACAAGCACCTGAACGAGGACACGCCCTACTTCCGCGACAGCGTGCCGACCACCGAGAACATCGTGCGGGTGCTCTGGCGGCTGATCGCCCCCACGCTGCCCGCCGGCGTCTCACTCGCGCGGTTGCGGCTGTACGAGCTCTCGGACCTGTGGGCCGAATATGACGGCTCGGACGAGGCGGAGTTCGCGCGCTCCTACGTCTTCTCCGCTGCCCACCGCCTGCACGCGCCGTCTCTCTCGGAGGAGCAGAACCGCGCGATCTTCGGCAAGTGTAACAATCCAAACGGCCACGGGCACAATTACACTGTGGAGGTGACGGTGCGCGGGCCGGTGGACGCGGCCACCGGGATGGCGATCGATCTGCAGGTGATGGACCGCACGGTGCGCGCGGTGCTGGACACGCTCGACCACCGCCACCTGGACCGCGAGGTGCCGGCCTTCGCTGGGCGCACCTCGACCGCTGAGAACATCGTGCTGTACCTCTGGGGCGAGCTGGCGCCGCGCTTCGAGGGGCGGCTGGCACGGATCACGCTCTGGGAGACGGGGAAGAACATCTTTTCTTATAGTGGTGAGTAGTCAGAAATTACGCGGCGGCGCTGCCCCCCACCCCCATGGGGAGGTTTGGAGGGGTCAGACCCCTCCAAACGATCTGCGAGGATTCTTTTCGGGGCCACAGGCCCCCGTACCCCCGCGGAAGACACTGACTGCGTCAGCCCTGTCAGTAGAGCGTTCGTATCAGTGTTGGGCGGAGTGCGGCAGCGGTACTGAGTACTGACGACTGACTACTCTGCACTGATTACTTGACGGAGTAAGCATGAACTACACGAACGGATATAACGGCCATAATGGACACAGCGGCGCGCATGGCGCCGAGCTCGAGTTGGACGCGTACGAACCGCTGGTGGTGCCAGGGCTGGGGAAGCTGGAGGGCCTGTCGTACACCTCCGATCCGGCGATCGAGGGCGCGGTGGCCACTATCTTGCGTAGCCTGGGAGAGGACCCTGAGCGCGAGGGGCTGCTGAAGACGCCCAGCCGGGTGGCAAAGATGTACGCTGAGTTGACCGCCGGCTACCGGGTGGACCCACAGGCGCTCATCAACGGCGCGGTCTTCAGCGTGGACTACGACGAGATGGTGATGGTGAAGGACATCGACTTCTCCAGCCTGTGCGAGCACCACCTGCTGCCGTTTATGGGCCGCGTGCACGTGGCCTACATCCCGCGCGGCCGGGTGATCGGGCTGAGCAAGATCCCCCGCATCGTCGAGATGTTCGCCCGCCGGCTGCAGGTACAGGAGCGCATGACGGTGCAGATCGCCAACTTCATCGACGAGGCGCTCAGCCCCACCGGTGTGGCGGTGGTGGCCGAGGGCGTGCACATGTGCTCGGTGATGCGCGGCGTCAAGAAGGCCAACGCCACCATGATCACCTCGGCGGTGCGTGGCGTCTTCCGCGACGACCCGAAGACCCGCGCGGAGTTCCTCGGCTACGTCAACCGCGGTGGGCGCGCTGAGTAGGGGGAGGTTTGGAGGGGCTTCGCTCCTCCAAGCATCCAAGACGAATGTATGGACCTTCCTAAAGTCATCGTCATCACCGGCGCCTCACGCGGTATTGGCCGGGCCACCGCGCTGGCATTGGCCGCGCCCGGTACCCGGCTGGCGCTCGCGGCCCGCTCGGCAGCGGCGCTCGAGGCCGTGGCGGCCGAGGCGCGCGCTGCGGGGGCGGAGGCCTTTGCCGTGCCGTGCGACGTGACCGCCGAGCCGCACGTGCGACGCCTGATGGAGACGGCGGCGGGCGAGGGGCGAATCGATGCGCTGGTGCATTGCGCTGGCGCCGCCGTGGTGTCGCCTGTAGTGGACATGGCGCTTGCGGATTGGGAGGCCACGCTGCGCACCTCGCTCACGGGCGCCTTCCTGGCGTGCAAGCACGCGGCGCCCCGCATGGCAGCCGGCGGCTTGATCGTGTTGATAGCCTCGGTGGCGGCGCGTCAAGCCTTCCCCGGCTGGGGCGCATACTGCGCCGCCAAGGCCGGGCTGCTGGCGCTCGCCGGCGTGCTGCGCGAGGAGTTGCGCCCGCGCGGGGTGCGCGTGACGGCAGTGTTGCCCGCGGCTACCGACACCCCTCTGTGGGACGCGCTCCCCGGCGCGTGGAACCGCGCCAGCATGCTGCGCGCGGAGGACGTGGCCGCCGCCATCGCGCAACTCGCGGCCCAGCCCCCCTACATGGCCACCGAGGAGTTGGTGGTGGGCCACGTGGCTGGCCGACTCTAAGAGCTTGTTTGAAACGCCTCCCGGCTGAGGGCGCGGGGGCCATAGGCCCCCGCATCTCCGCTGCAGGGATCAAAGGGCTTGCCCTGACTTCGTGCCCTGCGCGCCCTTTATGGATCAAACCTGGTCCCGCCCGTGCACGAACGCCGGCGGGTAGGTGGCCTCCACCGCGGTGAATGGCTCCAGGATGCGGTAGGTGTGCGTGGCGCCCTTCGGCACCACCCACGAGTCGCCTGGCTCGAGCAGCGCCGTCTGTCCCTCGATCTGCAGCTCGGCCCGGCCAGCGAGGACGTATCCCACGGTCTCGTAGTCCCGGCGCGCCACCGGCTTCGCCTCGCCCGGCTGCTCATTCTCCCACAGGCGCATGGCGACGTTCTTGCCCGAGGCGAGGTACTTCTGCCCCTGCTCGCCGTGCGGCGAGTAGTGCGAGTTCACCTTGATGATCGTCGTGTCCGGCATGGCTCGTCCCTCCCTATCTACGCCTGAACCGGAGGCTTGCACGGAGCGTGCCGAGGGGTGCGCCGCTACCACGTGGAAACGGGGTGGGTTGCAGGGAAGGCGAAGCCCTCCCTGCCCCTCCCTTTCGCCTCAGGTCGCATGTGCGAGTGGTTATACGAGGAGGTGCTTCAGTTCCTCGTCAATCGGGGGCCGGGCGCCCTCGCGCGCCACCACCCAGCCTGCCACCCGGTTGGCGAAGCGCGCCGCCGCGGCGAGATCGCCGTCGCGCAGGTAGCGGGCCAGGAACGCCCCGTTGAACGCGTCGCCGGCGCCGGTGGTGTCCACCACCGTGACCTGGCCCGTCGGGTAGTGCTGCTCATGGCCATCGGCCGCCACGAAACACCCCTCGCTGTCCAGTTTGAGCGCCACGATCGCGCCGGGGTACATGGCGCGCAGCTCGCGGGCCATGGCCTCGGGCGCACGCTCGCCGGTGAGCGCCTCGCCCTCGTCCCGGTTGGGGAACAGGATGTCCACCGGCAGGCCGGCGATGGCGCGTGCGAACTTATCGTGGCCCAACTCGCGGATCATCTGGTAGGAGGCCGGGTCGAAGGAGACTGTAGCGCCGGCCGCCTTGGCGATCTGCGCGGCGCGGATGGCCGCGGCACGCGGCGGGTCGGTGAAGAGCGACCAGCCGGTGATGTGGACGTGACGGGTTGCGCGCAGTGCGTCTTCCGGCAGATCCTCCGGTAGCAGCTGGAAGTCGGCCCCCTGATTGGTGACCATGCTGCGCTGGCCGGCGCGGTCGATCAGTACCAGTATCACGCCAGTGTCGCGCGCCGTGGTGCGGTGGATGTGCATCTGCACCCCCTCCGCTGCCAGGTTGTCCACGATCAGGTCGCCGAAGACATCCCTGCCGACGGCGCCGACGAAGCCGGCCGGCATGCCGCACCTGGCCACCCATGCGGCGACGTTGGCGGCCGAGCCGCCGGGCGCGAGCCGGATCTGCCCGGTGGTGTCGCCGCCCGGCAGCAGGATGCCATCCGGCTTCACGAGCACGTCCCACACCAGGTCGCCGACGGCGACGATTGGAAGACTGGCGCTAGCGCTCATGCTCTTTCTCCTCGTAATGGTCGGCCACACGATGTTGACAGCGGCACGCGCATTGCAGCAGCCGGGCGGTGAGGGGTGCGGCCGCGCCGGGCGCCGGGCATGGCGGTCAGCGGCACCATGCCCGGAGGGGCGGCACCCATAGGCCTGCCCATGTGGCCCGCCATGGCGCGCGGCCTGATTTAGCCCGCGCAGGCGGGCCTTGCAGGGTCTCGCCTGCCGCGGGGTGCCCTCTGGGCCCGGCCAGGTGTGGGCGGGCGCCACGGACCCGTTTCATAGATCAAAGTCCATGACATGCCATACATCGCTGCTACGGCGCCGCAGCGGTGGTATACTACACGAAGACGCGAACGATTCCGTTCTGCGGGTGGCGCACCGCGTACGGCCCACCCGCTTGCTATTTGACGAGGATGCGATGGAAACTGAGACGACGCAAGCCGAGGCCCCGCGGCCGGCAACATTCGCCGACCTCGGCCTGAGCGAGCCGACGCTGCGTGCGGTGGCCGAGCTGGGCTACGAGGAGCCGACCCCTATCCAGGCCCTGACGATCGGGCGCATGCTGGCCGGCGCCGACGTGATCGCCCAGGCGCAGACCGGCACCGGCAAGACGGCGGCCTTCGCGCTGCCGATCGTGGACCGGGTGGAGTCCGAGCGCCACGAGCCGCAGGCCCTGGTGCTCACCCCCACCCGCGAGTTGGCCATGCAGGTGGCCGAGGCCTTCCACTCCTACGGCAGGTACCGTGGCGTCACCACGCTGCCGGTCTACGGTGGCCAGCCGATCGAGCGCCAACTCCGCGCGCTGCAGCGCGGTGTCCACGTGGTGGTGGGCACCCCCGGCCGCATCCTGGACCACATCGGCCGCGGTACGCTGCGGCTGGACGGCGTGCGCGTGGTGGTGCTGGACGAGGCCGACGAGATGCTGGCCATGGGGTTCATCGAGGACATCGAGGCCATCCTCTCCGAGACGCCCGCCGAGCGCCAGACGGCGCTGTTCTCCGCCACCATCCCCCAGCCGATCGCCGATCTGGCGCGGCGCTACATGCGCGAGCCGGAGCGGGTGGTGGTGGCCGCCAGGCAACTCACCGTGCCGCAGATCCGCCAGGTGTACTACGAGGTGGGCGGGCGCGACAAGTTCGAGGTGCTGGCGCGTGTGCTGGACTTCGAGACCCCCACCTCGGCGATCATCTTCTGCCGCACCAAGAGCGAGGTGGACGCGCTCGGTGAGCGGCTCACGGCGCGCGCCTACCCGGCCGAGACGCTGCACGGCGACCTGAGCCAGGTGCAGCGCGACCGGGTGATGGCGCGCTTCCGCACCGGCCAGGCCGAGCTGCTGGTGGCCACCGACGTGGCCGCGCGCGGCCTGGACGTGGAGCACGTCTCGCACGTGATCAACTACGACATCCCGCTCGACCCGGAGGTCTATGTGCACCGCATCGGCCGCACCGGGCGCGCCGGGCGCACCGGTAGCGCCATCACGCTGGTGAAGCCGCGCGAGCGCGGCCTGCTGCGCACGATCGAGCGCATCACCGGCGCCCCCATCCAGCGCCTGCGCCTGCCGACGATCGCCGACGTGATCGCTCGCCGGCGCGAGGCGTTCAAGGAGACGCTGCGCGAGACGGTGGAGCAGGGCGGCCTGGAGCCGTACACCATCCTGGCCGAGGAACTAGCCGAGGAGTTCAGCCCCACCGACCTGGCGGCGGCGGCGTTCCGCTTGCTGCTCGGCGAGCCGCTCGAGGGCGCCGAGGACGCGTTGGCGGCCGCCGAGCCGGACCTGGAGGCGCGCGAGCGCACCGGCCGCCGGCGCTTCGAGCGCGAGGACGGCGAGCGGCGCCCCTACGGCGAGCGGCGCGACTTCGGTGGCCGGCGCGAGTTTGGCCCCGAGCGCGGGATGACGCGCCTGTTCCTGGACGTGGGCCGCGACGACGGGGTGCGCCCGGCGGACATCGTGGGGGCGATCGCTAATGAGGCCGGCATCCCCGGCCGGGCGGTGGGTGCCATCGAGCTGTTCGAGCGCTTCGCCTTCGTCGAGGTGCCTGAGGCCCAGGCCAACAAGGTGCTCCGCGCGCTCAAAAACACCACCATCCGCGGCCGCCGCATCGCCCCCAGCCTTGCCAGACCCAGACGGTAGTCAGTCGTCAGTAGTCAGTATGGCGTTGATGGCACTGTGGCCGGTGTGCTGCAGCGGTACTGACTACTGACGCCTCGCTACACCTCCTGTGACTTCCACTCGCTCGCCTGGTCGATCGCCTGCAGCTCCTCCGGCGTCAGCCTGACCTCGAGCGCGCCGAGGATGTCGCTGAGTTGCTCCACCGAGTTGGCGCCGACGATCGGCGCGGTGATCGCCGGCTGCGCCAGCGTCCATGCCAGCGCCACCTGCGCCACACTCGCGCCGCGCTCCCGGCCGATGCGCTCCAGCAGCTCGATCAGGTCGTAGTTGCGCTCGGTCATAAACTTCCTGAGGCCCTCGGCGCGCACGCTGTTGGGAGTGATGCCGCGGCGGTACTTGCCGGTCAGGAAGCCACCCTGCAGCGGGCTGTAGGGGATCACGCCGATGCCCAGGTCCAGGCAGACGGCCTGGTTCTCACGCTCGAAGTTGGCGCGCTTCACCAGGCTGTAGGGCGGCTGCAGGCTGACGAAGCTGGCGAGCCCCTCCCGTTCGCTGATCCACATCGCCTTCGTCAGCCGCCCGGCTGGCTCGTTCGAGGCGCCGATGTAGCGCACCTTCCCCGCGCGCACCAGGTCGTCCAGCGCGCGCATGGTCTCCTCCTGCGGCGTGTCGTAGTCCGGCCAGTGGGTCTGGTAGAGGTCGATGTAGTCGGTCTGCAGGCGGCGCAGGCTGTCGTCCACCGCCTTCATGATATGTGCGCGGCTCAGGCCGGCGCCGTTCGGGCCGTCCCACATGCGGCCCTGCACCTTGGTGGCAACCACGAATAGGTGGCGCTCGCCGCGCCGCTTGAGCCAGCGGCCGATGATCTCCTCGCTCACACCCCCTGGGTTGCCCGGCACCCAGCGCGAGTAGACGTCTGCGGTGTCGATGAAGTTGCCCCCCGCGTCGGCATAGGCGTCCATGACGCGGAAGGACTGCGTCTCGTCGGCGGTCCAGCCGAACTGCATGCTGCCGAGGCAGATCGGCGCGACTTTCAGGCCCGAGCGGCCCAGTCGTCGGTAGTCCATGATGTTCCTCGCTGCGCTCTACGTTGGCCCACCAGAGTCTCTGTGGAGGGTGGGATTCACGGGAGGGCACAGCCCTCCCGTGGCCCCGCCCCTCTCCAGCGATTGTAGCACAGCTGTGCCTCACAGGACAGGACGGAGGCGGTCGGCTCTCCAGCGGGGGTTGCGGGGGCCGCGCCACCGCAGAACTTCTGTCAGACGAAGCGCGCGAACCAGCGCAGCGAGCGCTGCCACATGCCCTCGGTGAACTCGTGCCCCACCCCCTCCTCCAGCACCGCCTCGATCCGCTCCGAGCTATCGGCATACGTTGGGCCGAGCGCCCGCACGAAGCGCTGCGCGCCGCCCGGCGGGATGAGCGTGTCGTCCGCGCCCAGCTGGAATGTGATCGCCGGGCGGTGCTGGTAGCGATGCAGGTTGGTGAGCGGGTCGCAGCGATCGTAGCAGCTCTGCACGTAGGCGTTCGGCGCGCTGAGCGGGATCGTCGAGCCGGGGCGCAACCAGTCGGCCTCGGCGATCCCCGCCGCCACCGCCGCGATCCGCCGGTCGATCCCGGCGGCCACCACAGCGATGTTACCGCCCATCGAGATGCCGCCCATGCCCATTGGCGGCGCCACACCGAGCGTGGCGATGGCCCAGTCGATCACGGCGGGCGCCTCGTCGGCCGTCTCGGCCAGGATGGCCCAGAAGTGGCGGTAGGCCTTGCCGGTAGCGGGGTCGCGAAAGGCGCCGCTGTCCGGCGCGAACACCTCGCCCTCGGCGGTGCGGCTGCGCTCTCCGTGGTCCACCGGGTCGTAGCTGAGGGCCAGGTATCCGGCAGCCGCAAGCTCGCGCAGGTAGCGGTGGACCGCCTCCTTGCTGCTCGTGAAGCCAGGCAGCCAGATCACGAGCCGGCGCTCCCCAGGGGCGGTAGGCTCCTCCCAGAGCAGCGGTATCTCGCCGATACGTCCGGTTGGCATGGCTCACTCCTTTCGACAGACAGCTCCCTGCATGTAACGCGTGAACCCAACGGCGCCGGAACGCACGAACGTGTTGTAGGCGCGGGGCCTGCTGCGAGTATGCGAGGGCTTCGCCCTCCCTGCAACCGGCCCCCTGTCCGGCGGCGTGCGCACAGCGCGGGGGAGGGCCAGGGCGGGTACACCCCTTCCTGCACCCCACCTGTTTCCAGCGGCGGCGTGCGCGCAGCGCGGGGGAGGCTTCCAAGAAGAAGCGCGGTATCTCGTGCGAGATACCGCGCTATAATGTGGTGGGCCCCCAGGGATTCGAACCCTGAACCAATTGATTAAGAGTCAACTGCTCTACCGTTGAGCTAGAGGCCCACGCGGGATTATACCACAGGTTGCGAATTTTGCAAGTCGCTGAGAGGGGCTTGGGAAAGCGATGGGACGCTCCAGATCACACCGCCGGCGCCGCGCCGGCGGCAGGGCGAAGGCCGGCAGGAAGCTCGCCGCCGCGATCCTGCTCGCGCTGGCCACAGCGATCCTCCTCTACCTGCGCAGCACGGGCGGGGCGCTCGGCGATCTGGCCGGTGGGCTGCTCGGCCAGCCCACGGCCGCCCCGGGCCAGGCGCATGCCCCTGCCACGGCGCTCCCCGCACAGCCGGGGGCGGCCGCGCAGCCACAGGCGGACGGCCGCGCGCTGCTCGGCGCCGACTACCCGCGGCGCCCGGAGGGCCTGGAGCGGGCGCAAGTGCTCAAGGTGATCGACGGGGACACGCTCGACGTGCAGCTCGGCGGCCAGGAGGTGCGCCTGCGGCTGATCGGCCTGGACACGCCCGAGTCGGTGGACCCGCGCCAGCCGGTGGAGTGCTTCGGCGTTGAGGCCTCCAACCGGGCCAAGGAGTTGCTCGGCAGCCAGGTGGTGCTGCTGGAGGCCGACCCCGGCCAGGACGAGCGCGACCGCTTCGGCCGGCTGCTGCGCTTCGTGTGGCTGGAGGACGGGCGCCTGTTCAATCTGGAGATGATCGCCCAGGGCTACGCCTTCGAGTACACCTACGCCAACCCGTACAAGTACCAGGCGGCGTTCCGGCTGGCCGAGCAGCGCGCCCGCGAGAACCGGCTCGGCCTCTGGGCGCCCACCACATGCAACGGCGAGCGCCGGCCGGCGGAAAAGGGGGGGTAAGGGCCGCGTAGAGATAGGCACGGCGATGGCGCTGGCGAGCGCCGCGGAGCATGGCATGCAGCGAGGCCACAGCTGGAGGGGCGGATCTCGTGCCCGCCGGCGCTGCAGGCCATGCGGTACAGTGCCGCAGCGTGCTGCACAGTGGAGCGGCCACGGGGGACCGCTGCGACGGTAGCTGCTCACCGCCGGCGTTGCGGCAGAGTAGCGCTAGTCCTGCGGACGCCTGGGGTTTTCACGCTATAATGCGCGCCATGCGCATGGAACTTACCCCAGCCCCCCTGGACGAGGACCTGGCCGCCGCAGTGCTCGCCGCGGTGGTGCTGTACACTGAGGCTGAGGCAGCTGCGGAGGAACCCGCGTGCCGCCCCGCCTGGCGTGCCGCTGCCCTCATCGCCGCGCAGGGTATCGCACCGGCCCGCGGCGTGGGAGCCACGTCCTGGGCTACCGCCGAGCGCGCCGGCCGCGCCGCCCGCTGGAGCACCGGCCTGCTTGGGATGTTCGGCTGAGGCGCAAGCGGGAGGGCTTGGGAGGGCGTAGCCCTTCCGGACACGCATCCCGTGTCCTAGGGTGCAAGCGGGAGGGCTTGGGAGGGCGTAGCCCTTCCGGACACCTACCTTTGCCTCTGGCAGTGTGCGCGCAGCGCATCGAGAGTCACTATGAGTTTCGACACCGTCCTGATCGCGAACCGCGGCGAGATCGCGCTGCGCATCATGCGCGCCTGCAAGGAGCTGGGGCTGCGCACCGTGGCCGTGTACAGCGAGGCCGACCGCGCCGCGCCGCACGTAAGCTACGCGGACGCCGCCTACCTGGTAGGCCCCGCGCCGGCGGCCCAGAGCTACCTCAACATCGAACGCATCATCGAGGTGGCGCGCGAGGCCGGCGCCGGCGCCGTCCACCCCGGCTATGGCTTCCTGGCCGAGAACGCTGCCTTCGCCCGCGCCGTGGCCGAGGCCGGGCTGGTGTTCGTCGGCCCGCCGGCCGCGGCGATGGAGCGCATGGGCGGCAAGGTCGCCGCGCGGCGCGAGGCGATCGCCGCCGGGGTGCCAGTCGTGCCCGGCACGCTCCACCCGGTGGCGTCGGCCGAGGAGGTGCGCCGCCTGGCGTCCGAGTTCGGCTTCCCGATCGCGATCAAGGCGGTGGCCGGCGGCGGCGGGCGCGGCTTCCGCGTGGTGCGCGGGCCAGACGAGCTGCAGGCCGCGTTCGAGGGCGCCCGCCGCGAGGCAGAGCTTGGCTTCGGCAACGCCGATGTGTACGTCGAGAAGTACATGGCCGACCCGCGCCACATCGAGGTGCAGGTGCTGGCCGACGCCCACGGGAACGTGGTGCATCTTGGCGAGCGCGAGTGCTCGGTGCAGCGCCGCCACCAGAAGCTGATCGAGGAGAGCCCCTCGCCCGTCATCAATCCCGAGCTGCGCGCCCGCATGGGCGCGGCCGGTGTGGCGCTGGCCAGGGCCGTGGGCTACGTGAGCGCTGGCACGCTCGAGTTCATCTTCCAGGACGGCGAGTTCTACTTCCTGGAGATGAACACCCGCATCCAGGTGGAGCACACCGTCACCGAGATGGTCACCGGCGTGGACCTGGTCAAGGCGCAGCTGCGCATCGCCCAAGGCGAGCGGCTCTGGCTCACGCAGGAGCAGGTCGCCCCGCGCGGCCACGCGATCGAGTGCCGTATCAACGCCGAGGACCCTGCCCACGGCTTCCGCCCCTCGCTCGGCACCCTCACCGCCTACCGCGAGCCTTCCGGCTTCGGCGTGCGGGTGGACAGCGGCGTGGTCGAGGGCTACACCATCCCGCAGCACTACGACTCGCTGATCGCCAAGCTGGTCTGCTGGGGGAGCGACCGCGCCGAGGCTATCGCGCGCGCCCGCCGCGCCCTGGCGGACTACCAGGTGGCCGGCGTGGCCCACACCATCCCGTTCCACCAGCTGGCGCTGGCGCACCCCGTATTCCAGCGCGGCGAGGCCACGGTGAACTTCATCCCGCGCTACCTCAGCGAGCACCTCGCCGGCCTGCACACGGGCGGTGAGCCGGCGGGCGCGCTGGGCGTGCCCCACCCGCTCGAGACCGCCGCGCGCACCTTTGAGGTGGAGGTCAACGGCCGGCGCTTCAGCGTGCGGGTGGCCGAGACGGGGAACCGCTCGCTGCCCGCCAACCAGCGCGGGCCGCAGCGCCCCGCACGCTCCAGGCCCAGCGGGCCGCGCCAGCCGGTGGATGGCGTGGTGAGCGCGCTGCAGGGCACCATCGCAGCCGTGGCCGCCGCTCCGGGCCAGCAGGTGCAGGCCGGCCAGGTGCTTTTCGTCGTCGAGGCCATGAAGATGGAGAACGAGGTGGTCGCGCCGCACGCCGGCATCATCGGCGAGGTGCGCGTGCGCCCCGGTCAGCCGGTGGAGGCCGGCACGGTCCTCGCCACGTTCCGGCATGCCGAGGGTGAAACGGCGAGCCTGGCCCTCGCGTGAGGCCAGCTCTCCAGCGGCCAGGAGGGACAGGGAAGGCACAGCCCTCCTTACCCCCACTTACAGCCTATTCGCATACCTCGGGGAGAGGTCAGGGGAGGGCGAAGCCCTCCCCTGAAACCCCACCCTATCCGGGGTATCCGGAGAGGCACTTAGACATGGTTTCGCTGCGCGGCCTCCAGCTTGACCGGCTGGGGAGGCGCGGAGGGGCTGCGCCCCTCCGAAAAAGATGTGCTGTGGGGGCCGTAGGCCCCCACACCCCATGCGCGTGCGCGCGGACGGTCACGTCCGCGCGCACCTTGTCTTAGCGTAGCACCATCACCAGCACCTGCGCCAACAGGATCTTCAGCATCATCGCCAGTGGGTATACCTCCGTGTAGCCAATGTTCGGCAGGTCGTTCCTGGTCTGCTCGAGCGCGAAGCCCAGCACCGCCGGCTGAGTCTGCAGCCCGGCCAGCATGCCGATCAGCAGGCTCATCGGCACGCGCAGCAGCCGGTAGCCGAGCCACAGCAGCAGCAGCGCCGTGGTACAGGTGATGGCCGCGCCGGCGGCGAACAGCAGCGGCCCGCCGCTGGCCGCGAAGGTGGTGGCGAAGGCGTAGCCCGAGCGCGTGCCGACGCCGGCCAGGAAGATCACCAGCCCCACCTGCCGCAGCGTCAGGTTCGCGCTGTAGGGCAGCGTCCACACCAGCGGTCCAGTGCGCTCCAGCGCGCCCAGCGCCAGCGCCACCACTAGCGGCCCGCCCGCCAGCCCTAGCCGGAAGACCATACCGCCCGGCAGCGGGACCGGGACCGTGCCGAGCAGCAGGCCCAGCGCCAACCCCAGGCCCACGGTCAGGATGTCCACCTCGCTCAGCGCGCGGTACGAGTCGCCGAAGAACTCGGTGACCTCCGGCATACGCTCGCGCAGCGCCACCACCCGCACCCGGTCGCCCGGCTCCAGCACCATGTCCGCCGTCGGCAACAGGTCGATGTCGCCGCGCCGCACGCGGGTGACGAGCGCGCCGAAGCGCTCCGGCAGGCGCAGGTCGGCCAGGCGCCGCCCCGCCACCGCCGGGTTGGAGACGAAGATGCGCCGGTAGTCCAGCCGGCTACGATCCGCCTCCAGCGCCTCGCCCGCCGGCTCACCCAGGCAGGCCACCACCGGCGCCACGTCCTCTGGCGCGCCGATCACACTCACCAGGTCGCCCACCGCCAGCCGCGTGTTGCCGCCCACCAGGGCCACATCTCCGTTGCTGTGCCTGATGCGGGAGAAGATCACGCGCCAGCCGTGTGTGCGCCCGAGCTCCTGGACCGACGCGCCGCACACCTCCGGCCGCAGCACCCGCACGGTCTGATTCTGCAGCCGCTGGTTGGTGGCGCCGTACTCGCGCAGGCGCTCGGCCTCGGCGGCGTAGTCCACCCGCCACCGCCGCTGCGCCAACCCAATCGCCAGCATCATGCCTACCACGCCCACCGGGTAGGCCACTGAGTACCCCACCACTGGGTCGGCCAGCAGTTGCTCGCGCGCCGCGGGGGGCGCCGTACTGGCCACGTACTCCAGCACGCCGGCCAGCGCCGGGGTGTTGGTGAGGCTGCCGGCGAACAGGCCGGCGGTGACGGTGCCCCGCAGCCCGAGCGCAGCGTGCAGCCCGGCCGCCAGCAGCGCGGCGACGACCAGCACCCCGCCTACCAGGGCATTGTCCCGCAGCCCCTTGCGGCGGAACGAGGCGACAAAGCCGCGCCCGCTGCTCAGCCCGATGGTGTAGACGAAGATCACCAGACCGATCTGGTATACGATCTCGGGCACCTTGAGGTTCGGGTCGAGCGCGCCGACGGCCAGGCCGACGAACAGCACCGCCGCCACCCCCAGGCTGCTGCCGCCCACACGCAGCCGCCCGAGCGGGTAGCCGATCGCTGCCACCGTGAACAACAGAATAAGCGGGTTCTCCCGCAGAATGTCGATCATAGCGCTCGCCTCTTTCCCTGGGGCCACAGGCCCCTGCACCGGTGATCATAGCTACGTCCCCGGCACGAGGGGGGAAGAACCCGCTACCTGTGGAAGAGATGTGACTATTTTCACAGATTGCGCCGTTCCGCCAGTTGTCCCCGTTGCGTCGCAGCCCACATCGCCAGGTTCGCCCATCCGGCACAGGGCGCAACCTCTGGATGCACCCCGCCTGCCACGCTTGACCATCGCGCCGCGTGCCTCTATACTGCCCCCCGTCTCCGAGGAGCCACAAAAGGCCTTCCTAGGGCGGGTAGAGGGGAGGGGCGCGGCAAGGGCCAGGCCCTCCCCGCAAACTCCCACTTCCATCCCTAAATAACAGGAGTTACGCGGTCGCCCGCGAATCGGGGGCGCGGGGCGCAGCCCCGCCGGGGGTTTAGGGGCCTACGGCCCCCCAAAAAGAGTCTTCGCACATCTGTTTCGGAGGGGCTGTGCCTCTCCACATCTCCCTGTGGGGTGCGGTGGCAGGGCCACCGCGTACGTCCTGTACATACGCTCCATACAAACCTTTCGGTTTGATAGGAGGGTTTCAGGGAGGGCTCCGCCCTCCCTGGCGCTCCCCGTACCAGTCGTAGAGAAGAGGGACCAGCCATGAGCGAGCGGATCGGATTCATCGGCCTGGGGATCATGGGGCGCGGGATGGTGCGCAACCTGCTCAAGGCCGGCTTCGCGGTACGCATCTGGAACCGCACCGCCAGCAAGATGGACGAACTGGCGGCCGAGGGCGCCGGGCCGGCCAGCAGCCCCGGCGACGTGGCCCACCACACGGACATCGTCATCACCTGCGTGAGCGACACCCCCGATGTCGAGGAGGTGATCCTGGGCGAGAGCGGCGTGATACGCGGCGCCCGCCCCGGCGCGCTGGTGATCGACATGAGTACCATCAGCCCACAGGCCACCCAGCAGATCGCCGCGCGCCTGGCCGAACACCAGATCCACTTCCTCGACGCGCCGGTGAGCGGCGGCAGCGAGGGCGCGGCGCGCGGCACGCTCAGCATCATGGTCGGCGGCGACGCGGCCCAGGTGCAGCGCGCTATGCCGGTCTTCCAGGCCATGGGCAAGACCATCACCCACGTCGGCCCCACGGGCGCCGGCCAGACGGTCAAGCTGGTGAACCAGATCCTGGTGGTTGGTAACATGCTGGCGGCCGCGGAGGCGCTGTTGTTCGCTCAGGCCGGCGGTGTGGACCTGGAGAAGACGCTGCAGGCGGTGGTGGGCGGCGCGGCTGGCAGCTGGATGCTCGCCAACCGCGGGCCGCAGGTCATCCGGCGCGACTGGCGGCCGGGCTTCACGATCGACCTGCAGCAGAAGGATGTGCGCCTGGTGCTGGAGGCGGCTGACCAGCTTGGCGTGCCGCTGCCGGGCACGGCGCTCATCCGCCAGCTCTACCGTACGCTCCAGGCTCGCGGCCTCGGCCACGAGGGCAACCACGCGCTGATCAAGGCCCTCGAATATCTCGCCGGCTTCGAGGTGGGCGCGCCGCGCACGATGCCGTAGGGGCGCAACAGGTGCCGCTCTCGACCACGTGAATCGATCGCATGGTGCACCTGCTGCGCCCCTCCGATCTCCCCGTCGCATCATCGTCCCGCCGCTGTATGAACACCGGCTACACGGTTGAACGGAGCAATGAGGCGTATGTCCACACCGAAGAATGCGACGCTGCGATTAATCATGCCGCAATGGCAGGGCGGCAATCGACATGAGTACTATTTTGGATCACAACTGCTGGCCTGGCTCGCTCCGGCAGCAACCGGCCCAGTCGAGATCGTCCCGGTGCCAGAGCCGCAGCCAGGCGAAACCCTTGCCGCCGAGAACGGCATCGTCGGTCGCCGCGCGCTCCTGCAGCAGGCACGCGCCGCGCGTCAGGCGATCGAGCACCATCGTCCAGATCGGATCGTGACCCTGGGCGGCGACTGTCTCATTGACCTCGCGCCGATGGCCTATCTGAATACACGGTATGCGGGAGACCTCGGCGTGCTCTGGGTTGATGCCCACCCCGACGTGCTCACGCCGCAGCACTCGGCCCACGGCCACACCCACGTCCTCGCGGCCCTGCTTGGTCGCGGTGATCCGGAGCTGGTGGGCGAGGTCACGACGCCTGTCAAACCATCGCATGTGATGTATGCCGGGCTCGACACCTGGACGCCGGTTGAGGACGACGTCATCAGCGGGCTCGGTCTTCGCCATACTGGGTCTGACGCGCTCGTCGACAGTTCTACACCAGTGCTGGATTGGATTGCCAGCGAAGGCATCACGCACGTGGCTGTTCACTTCGATGTGGATGTGCTCGATCCGAAGACCTTTGGCCCGATTTGACTACCGTACAGAAAACCTGTTCGCCTTGCGGTCCTGAAACGAGTACGTGCCGCAGCTGATAGGATTCCCAACGAGGTTCGCTACCAACGACTCGAAGGGAGGCCAACCATGCGCGACACGTACCGC
>DATMBA010000063.1:0-13468 GCA_035559635.1 Roseiflexaceae bacterium | reverse complement strand
CTCTGGATCTCCACCAGGATATCGAAGGTGGGCGGGGCCTTGCGCTCCAGCACCGTCTTCTGCGTCCCCCGCCGCCGTGCCTCCTCGTCCCCCAGCGTCACCGCCTGGATGCCCCCCACCAGGTCCGAGAGGGTCGGGTTGACGAGCAGGTTCTCCAGCGTCTGCCCGTGCGCCGTCCCGATCAGTTGCACCCCGCGCTCGGCGATTGTACGCGCCGCCAGCGCCTCCAGCTCGGTGCCGATCTCGTCGATCACGATCACCTCCGGCATGTGGTTCTCCACCGCCTCGATCATCACCGCGTGCTGAAAGGCCGGGCGCGGCACCTGCATGCGGCGCGCCCGCCCGATGCCCGGGTGCGGGATGTCGCCATCGCCGGCGATCTCGTTGGAGGTGTCGACGATCACCACCCGCTTGCGCAGCTCCTCGGCCAGCACGCGGGCCGTCTCGCGCAGCATGGTGGTCTTGCCCACGCCGGGGCGCCCGAGCAGCAGCACGCTCTTACCGGACTCGATCAGGTCGCGCAGGATGGCGATGGTGCCGAAGACGGCGCGCCCGACGCGGCAGGTGAGGCCGATGATCCGCCCGGCGCGGTTGCGGATGGCCGAGATGCGGTGCAGCGTGCGCGGGATGCCGGCCCGGTTGTCCTCGCCGAAGGCGCCGATGCGGCTGATCACATAGTCGATGTCGTCCTGCGTGACCTCGCGCTCGCTCAGGAAGCGCTCGTGGGCACGGTAGCGCGCCTCCGGCAGCCGCCCCAAGTCCATGATAATCTCGAGCAGGTCCTCCTTGGCGTCGCTTCCGTCTTCGAGGGAGTGCCGGATGTGCAGCGGCAGCGTCTCCAGAAGCAGGTCGATGTTACTGGTGATATCGCTGTGCTCTGGCATAAGGCCTCGCATCCTCGCTCGTGGAGGGGTTGGTCGGGATCGCCGGGCTGGTGGAGCCGATCGCGATCGTTGCGATCGGGGTCTGCGTCTCGGTGCGCGGCTCGAGCGCCGGCACCAGGATCGAGCGGCGTACGGCGACCGTCGTCTGTTTGAACAGCAGCGCCTGCTCGCCGATCGGCTGGAACCCCAGATCGCCCGCCGGCAGCATCAGTTCCTGCTGGTAGTCGCGCAGCAAGAGATATACCGGCAGCGTGTCAGAGATCTGGCCTAGCCCGAAGCGCAGCACGTCGGTGGTGAGATCGCGCGCCTCTGGCCGGACCAGCAGGGCCAGCACGTGGCCGGCGGACCCGCTGGAGAGGTGCAGGTAGGCGGTGAGGTCATCCTCGCGGCCGAGCACCCAAGCGCGCTGTGCCGGGCGGCTCCAGCCGCGGGTGAGCGGCAGCATCCAGGTGCGCGCCTCGCGCGCCTCGGCGTGCTGGATACTGTGCGGCGTGATCGCGCCGTACAGCTTATGGATGGCCCACACATCGCGGCGGTGCTGCGGGCGCATCGGCGCCAGCGTAGTGCCCTGGTCCCAGTCCGGCCCGTCGAGCCGCAGCACTGTCTGGTGCGTATAGGCCCCGAAGCCCACCTGGCGGAACAGCTCGCGCAGCTCCTCGTGGCGTTGGGAGAGCGCGGCGTAGAGCCGCTGGACACGGTGGTGGCCGGCGTAAATCACCAGCGCCTCCAGCAGCCGGAACCATGCGTCCGGGTCGGTCGGGTGGCCGGGTCCGCCGCCGTAGGCTGCCAGTTGGACGATGTCCAGCTCGGGGCGGCCGGGCCGGCCGGTGGCCTGGATCATGGCCTGCATACCGCGTTCGCGATACACGAGCGTGGCGCCCTCGCGCCCGGGTCCCTCGATCGCGCAGCGCAGACCGAACCAGAAGGTGCGGTGGGGCTGGGCCAGCATGGCCTCGTTGTAGAGCATCGCGGAGCTGCGCGGCTTGCGCCTGAGGGTCCAGAGGTCGGCGGGTGTGACCGGTCGTATCATAGGTTTGAGTTCTAAGTTTTGCGTTGTGCGTTCATGCGAGCGAACGCACGACACAAAACTCAAAACTTACAACTCGAGAAAATAGCGGTGCATCCGGTCGTCGCCGGTCAGTTCCGGGTGGAAGCTGGTGGCGAGCAGTGTATCCTGCTGCGCGGCCACGATCTGGCCGTTCTCCAGGGTGGCGAGCACCCGCACAGCCGGGCCAGGCGCCTCCAGGATCGGCGCGCGGATGAACACCGCCCGCAGCGGCGGGTCCCCGAGCGGCGCGATCGCCAGGTCGGCCTCGAAGCTATCCAGCTGGCTGCCGAAGGCGTTGCGGCGCGCTGTGATGTCCATGAGCGCGAGGGACGGCTGGTCGGGGCGGCCGTCGGCGATGGTCTTCGCCATCAGGATCGCGCCGGCGCACGTGCCCCACAGCGGCATCCCCTGCAGCGCCCGCTGGCGGATCGGCTCGAGCAACGCATAGATCGCCAGCAGCCTCCCGATCGTCGTGCTCTCGCCGCCCGGGATGATCAGACGATCGACCCGCTCGAGATGTTTCGGCAGGCGGACCTGCAGCGTTGGGGCGCCGATGCGCTGCAGCACCTCCTCGTGCTCGCGGAAGTCCCCCTGGAGTGCCAGAATTCCTGTCGTCATAGTGCTGCGTGCTGAGCGCTACGTGCTGCGTGCTGGCGTCCGAACGCAGCACACAGCACGCGGCACGTGGTCTACCAGCCCCGCCCCGCCATCAGTTGCTCGCGCGGGATATCGGGGATGTTGATGCCCACCATGGCTTCGCCGAGGCCCTTGCTCACCTCGGCGATGATCTCCGGCTCGTTGTAGTGGGTGGTGGCCTCGACGATCGCGCGCGCCCGGCGGCGTGGGTCGCCGGACTTGAAGATACCCGAGCCGACGAAGACGCCGTCCACGCCGAGTTGCATCATCAGCGCCGCGTCCGCCGGGGTGGCGATGCCGCCGGCGGCGAAGTTCACCACCGGGAGGCGGCCCTGCTCGGCCACCTGCTTCACCAGTTCATAGGGCGCCTGGATCGTCTTGGCGTAGGCGAACAGTTCGTTCTCGTCCATGCTCGTGAGGCGGCGGATCTCGCCGTACACCGCGCGCGCGTGCCGCACCGCCTCCACCACGTTGCCGGTGCCGGCCTCGCCCTTGGTGCGCAGCATGGCCGCGCCCTCGGCGATGCGGCGCAGCGCCTCGCCAAGGTTGCGGCAGCCGCACACGAACGGGATCTTGAACTTGTGCTTGTTGATGTGGTGCTCCTCGTCGGCCGGCGTCAGCACCTCGCTCTCGTCGATGTAGTCGATGCCGAGCGCCTCGATCACCTGCGCCTCGACGAAGTGGCCGATGCGGGCCTTGGCCATCACCGGGATGGTGACCGCCCGCTTGATCTGCAGGATCAGTTCCGGGTCCGCCATGCGGGCCACGCCGCCCTGGGCGCGGATGTCCGCCGGGACGCGCTCGAGCGCCATAACGGCCACCGCCCCGGCCTCCTCGGCGATCTTCGCCTGCTCCGGGGTGACCACATCCATGATGACGCCGCCCTTGAGCATCTGGGCCAGGCCGGCCTTCGTTGTCCAGGTTGACTTCTCCATAAGAAAGCTCCTTGGCGCGCTTCGCAAACAGAGGCTCTTTGCCGGTTCATTGTACCATATGCCTCTGGTGGCCGGGAGTGACAAGTGGCGGCCGTGCCTGATAGGACAAGGGCGATCCAGCCGGGCTGAACACCCCTGCAGGCGTGTGATACCTATGGCGCCACAGAGGGCACAGAGGCGAGGCTGCTGCCGCCCTCTGTGCCCTCTGTGCCCTCTGTGGCGAGAAGAACGCGCGCTAGCGCCCGAAGCGCTCGGCCACAGCGCTCCAGTTCACGGTGTTCCACCACGCATCGATGTAGTCGGGCCGGCGGTTCTGATACTTCAGGTAGTAGGCGTGCTCCCACACGTCCACCCCCAGCAACGGGATGTGGCCCTGCATGAGCGGGCTGTCCTGGTTGGCGGTGCTATAGACCTGCAGGTTGCCGTCCTTATCCATCACCAGCCAGGCCCAGCCGCTGCCGAAGCGCTTGACGCCGGCGTCCTTGACCTTGGCCTTGAAGTCGTCGAAGCTGCCGAAGGTACGCTCGATCGCCTGGGCCAGCGCCCCGCTCGGCGCGCCGCCGCCGCCAGGGCCCATGATGTTCCAGAACAGCGTATGGTTGTAGTGGCCGCCGCCGTTGTTGATCACCGCCTGGCGGATGCTCTCCGGCACGTCCTTGATATTCGTCAGCAACTCCTCGATCGTGGCGCTCTGAAGCGACGGGTGGCTCTCCAGCGCGGCGTTCAGGTTGGTCACGTAGGCCTGGTGGTGCTTGCCGTGGTGGATCTGCATCGTCTGCGTGTCGATGTAGGGCTCCAGCGCGGCCGGGTCATACGGCAGGGGCGGCAGGGTGAATGCCATAGGTTTCCCTCCTTAGCTGATGTCGTCTCGTCCAGGGTTGAAGACTGACGTCCGTGCGCTGCGCGCACCACGGATGAAGATGATAGCTGCGCGGGGCATCCCCGCGCGCTCCTCGTGTTTCCCGCACAGGCGGCAGGGTATGCCGGTTTACCGACAGCGTTCCGATGCCCAGTCGTTTAGCGTTCAGCCTTTCGCGTTTCGCTCTAGGGTCTATCCGCAAACGGCGTTTGCGGGGGCTTGGGGGCTGTGCCCCTCCAACCCTCCCGCTGTGCGGATAGACCCTAGGGCGTATTCGCAACCTCCGTTCGCGGGGGCTTGGGGGCGCAGCCCCCAGAACATTCCTCATCAAGAGTTCTTTGGAGGAGCTGTGCCCCTCCAACCCTCTCGCTGTGCGGATAGACCCTAGGGCGCCGGCTCAGCGTGCGTGGGGCGGGAGCTGACGCGGTAGCGGCAGCAGGTGCCGCCCTCGGCGATAGTCTCCTCGCGCACCACCTCCACCGCGAGCAGATCCCGGTACAGGCGGATCTCGTGGGCGCATGCCTGCGGGTAGCCGCGCGCGGCGCAGTCCACCGGGCAGTTGTGTTCGACGAGGGCGTAGCTGCCGTCCGGCAGGGCCTCCCACTCGCACATGTACCCCTGCTCGGTGAGGATGGCGGACAGCTCGGCCACCTGCTCGGCGCAGCTCTTGCCGGCCAGGCGCGGCGCGTACTGTTCCATCAGTTGCTCGCGCCGGGCGGAGAACATGCGGTCGACCGCGGCCGGGCCGCCCTCGGCCGCCACGAACGCCAGCAGGTCCAGCGCAAGCCGGTCGTAGCGCTTCGGGAAGAGGGTCTCGGCGCGCGGCGTGAGGGTGTAGAGGTGGCTTGGCCGCCCGATCCCACGCCGCACGCCGGCGGTGGCCACCAGGCCATCGCGCTCGAGCAGCGCCAGGTGCTGCCGCACGCCCACCGCGCCGATGCCCAACGACTCGCTCAACTCCGCCGCCGTCATCTGGCTATTGCGCCGCAGCAGGTGCAGGATCTGCTGGCGCGTCTCGCCCTGCTCGCGATGCTCCAGGCCCATAGCCGATTGCTTTCCCTGACCATACGCTCGCTCGCCACTCACCGGCCCTGAGTATAGCACTCGCGTTTCGCGTTTGTCAAGGAAATACTTTCGAAAGGGGGCGGGTCAGGGAGGACGTGCTCTCCCGGAACAGCCCTCATTTCCGCTGGGGGTGGATGCGGAGGGGCAGCACCCCTCCGCGGCTCCCCGCCGGGGGCGGGTCAGGGAGGGCGTGCTCTCCCGGAGGAGCCCTCATTTCCGCTAGGGGTGGATGTGGAGGGCTACGTCCGCTACGCCTCCCGTGCAGGGGGCCTGTCAGCAGTTAGCGCACCAGCAGCGCGATAACGTAGAACAGCACCGGCGCCGTGAAGAGCAGGCTGTCGATCCGGTCGAGCACGCCGCCATGGCCGGGGATGAGGCGGCCGGCGTCCTTGAGGCCCACCTGGCGCTTGACGAAGGACTCAGAGAGGTCGCCGAGGGGCCCGGCCACGCCGCCCACGACCCCGAGCAGCGCCACCGCGAGGGGGCCGATCGGCAGGCCGAACAGCCAGGCCGCCAGCAGCGCGCCGCCGACGGCGCCGAGCATCCCGCCGGCGGCGCCCTCCCAGGTCTTCTTCGGGCTGAGGCTGGTCATGGGGGTGCGGCCGAGGTACTTGCCCACGAAGTAGGCCAGCGCGTCCTGCAGCCAGGTGACGGCCATCACCAGGTAGACCCAGGCGGCGCCGGAGGCCAGCCCGAGGCCCACGAGTGGGCCGGCGCCGAGGGGCGTCTCGATGGCGCGCAGCAGCACCAGGTGGCTGAGCAGCCCGCCGGTGTAGAGCGCGCCGGCGAGGGTGAGCGCCCAGCCGGCCAGCGCCCCGCTCTGGTTATGGCGCGGCAGGGCGGCCACCAGGCTGAACACGATCGCCAACGCAACGGCCGGCTGCAGCAGCGGGGATGCCGTGAGCGTCTGGAGCGCGGCGGCCGCCACCGCCGCGAGCGCCAGCAGGACGCCGACGCGCACCTGGGGCTGGAGGCCGCCGTGGGCGAAGGCGGCGTACAGCTCCAGTGCCGCCAGCGCGGCCGCCGCGGCCGCGAAGGCCACCACCGACCACACGCTCCACCACACCAGGCAGACGACGAGCGGCACGAGCACGACCGCGCTCAGGACGCGTTGCCGAAGGGAGCTAGGCTTCCTCGGAGAGACCGCCGAAGCGGCGTTCGCGCTGTCCATAGTCCTCAATCGCCTGGCGCAGGTGCTCGGGGCTGAAGTCCGGCCAGAAGACCGGTGTGGTCCAGTACTCGCTGTAGGCCGCCTGCCAGATCAGGAAGTTCGAGAGGCGCCACTCCCCGCTGGTGCGGATGATCAGATCCGGGTCCGGCATGCCGCTGGTGGAGAGGTGCTGGCCGATCGCCTCCTCAGTGATCGCCTCGGGCGGCAGGCCCTTAGCCACCAGGGCGCGCACGGCGTCCACGATATCGGCGCGGCCGCCGTAGTTGAACGCCACCGCGAGCGTGAGGCGCTCGTTGGCGCGCGTCAGCTCCAGCGCCCAGCGGATCTTGCGCTGGAGCTGGGCGGAGAGATTATCGAGCCGCCCGAGGTGGCGAATCTGGGCTCCTTCGCGGTGCAACTCGCCCGTCTCCCGGTCGATGAACTCACTGAGGATGCGCATCAGCCCATCGACCTCGGCCGACGGGCGAGACCAGTTCTCCGTCGAGAACGCATAGAGCGTGAGGTAGCGCACCCCCTGGGACACACACTCCGTCACGATCCGGCGGATGTTCTCGGTGCCGGCGCGGTGCCCGGCGAGGCGCGGCAGGCCCCGCTTGCGCGCCCAGCGGCCGTTGCCATCCATGATGATCGCGATATGGCGTGGGACGCGCGGGCGCGTGGGCTTGTCCTGGGTCATCGCAACCCTCGTTCGACGCTCGTGCGCTGCGCGCGCACGGCCAATGGAAAAGGCGGACCTCAGGGAGGGCTGTGCCCTCCCTGGCTCTCCCCTTTTCCCAGCGAAAAGGGTGGCCTTCAGGAAAGGCACAGCCCTCCCTGGCCCTCCCCTTCTCACGTTAAATCTCCATCACCTCGGCCTCCTTGGTCTGGCCGATGTGGTCGAGCTCGCGCGTGTGCCGGTCGGTCATCTCCTGGAGCTTATCCTGGGCCCGGCGCTGGTCGTCCTCCGAGATCAGCTTCTCGTGCTCGAGCTGGCGCAGGTCGTCCAGGGCCTCGCGGCGGATATTGCGCACCGCCACCTTGGACTCCTCCACCTGCTGGCGGACCAGCCTCACCAGGGCCTTGCGGCGGTCCTCGGTGAGCGGCGGGATCGCCAGGCGGATGACGCGGCCGTCGTTGGTGGGGTTGATGCCAAGCTCAGAGTTCTGGATGGCCTTCTCGATCGCCCGCAGCGTGCTGGCGTCGTAGGGCTGGATGGTGAGCATGCGCGCGTCGGGCACCTGGATGTTCGCCAACTGGTTGAGCGGCAGGGTGGAGCCGTAGACCTCCACCTGCAGGTGCTCGACCAACGCGGGCGAAGCGCGGCCGGTGCGGATCGTGGCGAGGTGTTGGCGCAGGGCGTCGGCCGACTTCTTCATCTTGGATTCGGCCTCACGGAGGACATCGTTCACCATACGCTACCTCTTGAGCCTCGATGGGCGGAGCTGAGAGGGGGAGACGAGCGCCCCTCGTGCGAACCCTGGGGGCCAGGCCGGCGCGTCTCACGCCGGGGGCATGTTGCTGACGAGCGTGCCGACGCGCTCGCCAAGGATGATCCGCTCGATGGTACCCGGCTCCATCGAGTTGAAGACGATGATCGGGATGTTATTATCCATGCAGAACGTGAGCGCCGTGCTGTCCATCACCGCCAGCCCACGGCTGAGTGCATCCATGTAGGTCAGATGTTCGAAGCGCGTCGCCGCCGGGTCACGGCGCGGGTCAGCCGAGTAGACGCCGTCCACGCCGTTCTTGGCCATGAGCACTACCTCGGCGTGGATCTCGGCGGCGCGCAGGGCGGCGGCCGAGTCCGTGGTGAAGTACGGGTTGCCGGTGCCGGCCGCCAGGATAATCACGCGTCCCTTCTCCAGGTGGCGAATGGCGCGGCGGCGGATGTAGGGCTCGGCCACCTCGTTCATCTGGATGGCCGTCATGGCGCGGGTGAAGATACCGCGGCGCTCAAGCGCGTCTTGCAGCGCGAGCGCGTTGATGATCGTCGCCAGCATGCCCATATAGTGGGACTGGGCCGCGTCCATGCCGCGGTCCAGCGCCCGGCTGCCGCGCCAGATATTCCCGCCGCCGAGCACCACCGCCACCTGGACGCCGTGCCGCACCACGCGCTCGATCTCGTGGGCGTAGTAGTCCAGCACATCGTGGTCGATCGGGTCGCCGCGTTTCTCCCCCGCGAGCGCCTCGCCACTGAGCTTCAGGAGGATGCGGCGGTACTTTGGTTCAGCCATAGCCCCGTTGAACGTTCGCACGTTGAACGTTCGCGCGTTGAACATCCAACGGGCAAACGTTCAACGTGGAGACGCCCGCTATGCTCCGATCTCGAAGCGGGCGAAGCGGCGGACGACGATGTTCTCGCGGATCTTCGCCACCACCGCCTTGATGCGGTCCTCGATCGTCTGCGACGGGTCGCGCACGAAGGGCTGCTTGAGCAGCACGTTCTCCTCGTAGAACTTCTCGGGCTTTGTGTCGCTGGCCTCGAGCGCCTCAGCCGGCACGTCCTCGATGCTGAGGTAGCGCGGGTTCATCGCGGCGATGTGCAGCGCGATCTCCCTGGCGAGCGCGATAAAGTCCTCGGTGCGGGCCACGAAGTCCGTCTCGCAGTTCAGCTCCACCATCGCGGCCATGCGCGAGCCGGGGTGGATGTAGACCTCGATGCGGCCCTCGCGCGCCTCGCGGCCGGCGACCTTATCGCTCACTTTGAGGCCCCGCTCGCGCAGCGCCTCGATCGCCTTGTTCATATCGCCGCCGGTCTGCACCAGGATATCCCTGCACTCCTTGATGCCGGCGCCGGTGCGCTCGCGCAGCTCCTTCACCATCTGGGCGGTGATCTCTGCCACTGTGCTCTCCTCGATACGGCTCCGCCGCATGGCGGAAGATAAGGAACTTCTCTTTTCTGGAGGGAGGCTCTGCCTCCTCACACCCCTCCAGCAACCGCTGGAGAAGATGCCGTGGAGGGCCACAGGCCCTCCACCCCTGCACGCATAAAAACGGAAGAGCGAAGGCCGCGCCGGGGCGCGAGCCTTCAGTCTTCCTGAACGCCCCGGCCGCGCCGCAGCTACTCGACCGGCTCGGCCTCGGCCTCGTCCACCGGCGCCGGCGCCGGCCGGTCATAGCGGCCGCCGCGCATCAGGTCCGCCTGGGACGACTCGCGCCGGTTCTGGCCCTCCGCCGCCGCGTCCGCGATCTTGCTCGTGATCAGCCGGATGCTGCGGATCGCGTCGTCGTTGCAGGGGATCACATAGTCGATCGGGTCCGGGTCGCAGTTCGTGTCCACCATCGCGACGATCGGGATGCCGACCTTCTTGGCCTCCTTGACGGCCAGCTCCTCCTTGTGCGGGTCCACAATGAACAGCGCGCCCGGCAGCCGGTCCATCGTCTTCAGGCCGCCGAAGACCTTATTGAGCTTCTCGATCTCCTGCTCGCGCTTGAGGCCCTCGGCCTTGGTGAGCTTGGCGAACTCGCCGCGGTCCCGTTGGGCCTCCAGGTCCATCAGGTAACGCAGGCGCTTGCGCATGGTGGTGAAGTTGGTGAGCGTGCCACCGAGCCAGCGCTGCGTAATGTACAGCTGGCCGGCGCGCGCCGCCTCCTCGGCGATCGTCTCCTGCGCCTGCTTCTTGGTGCCGACGAACAGGATCTTCCCGCCGCCGGCCACCACATCCGCCACGAAGCGGTAGGCGGCCTGCAGCCCGACGATCGTCTTCTGCAGGTCGATGATATGGATGCCGTTGCGCGCGGTGAAAATGTAGGGCCGCATCTTCGGGTTCCAGCGCTTGGTCTGGTGGCCGAAGTGCGCGCCGGACTCGAGCAGCGCCTTCATCGAGACAAGCCGCTGCGCCCCCTGGGTCTCCGACATAGCCGTGGTGCTCCTTGCAATCAGTAGGCTGCTGATCCCGCCACCCCCTTCATCTCGCAGCAGGGCCGGCGCGGGCCGGCAGGATCTGGCGCGATCGGGGGATGTGTGAAATACTCAGGACGTACGCAGTCGGCGCCGCTCCGCGGGAGGACGGGGGCTGTGCAGGCCCCGCAAAGAGTCTTCAAGAGACCTTTTGGAGGGGCCCGGCCCCTTCAAACCTCCCCAGAAGGGTGCGGGGGCAGCCCCCGCGTCATCCTGAATTTGGCGCGTGGTAGCGCGCCGCCGGGTAGTATAGCATACAAGGGGGGGCCGGGCAAATCCCGCCGCGGTATAATGGGCTGCACGCATCAGACGAAAGGCACGACCAATGGCAGAGGAGATGCTGGCGCAGCCGCTCAACGTGGTGCTGCTCGGCCCGCCGGGGGCCGGCAAGAGCACGATCGCCGAGGAGTTGATCCACCAGCGGCCGTCGTTTGTGATGATCTCGACCGGCCAGTTGCTGCGCAGCGAGGTCACGCGCCGCACCCGGCTGGGCCGCGCGGTGGAGCCGCTGCTGGAGCAGGGGGACCTGGTGCCGGATTCGCTGATGGACCGGGTACTGCGCGCCAGCCTCGAGCCGCTGGACAAGCACCAAGGCGTGCTACTGGACGGTTACCCGCGCACCATGGGCCAGGCGCTCGGCCTCTCTATGATGTTGGCGGACTTCGGCCGCACGCTGGATGCGGTGGTGGCGCTCGATGTGAGCGACGAGGAGGTGGTGCGCCGGCTGAGCGGGCGGCGGATCTGCGAGGGCGCCGGCGAGCCGTTCCCCATCCACGTGGACGATCTGGCGAGCATGCTGCGCTGCCGCGAGCGTGGCGGCCACCCGGTGCAGCGCGATGACGACCGCCCCGAGGTGGTGCGCCAGCGCCTGAAGGTCTACCACGAGCAGACCGCCCCGCTGCTGGACTTCTACGCCCGGGAGGGCCTGCTCCACCGGGTGGATGCCAGCGACTCGCCAGCCGAGGTGGCGCGCCGGGTGCTGGCTGTGCTTGCTTCGATTGAAGGTTGAAGATTGAAGATCGAAGATTGAAGGTTGAAGATGGCCGTTCTTCCTTCGTGGCGCATCTGGCACATACGTTGACACGCACTCACCGGAAGGGGTGGGTTTGCGGGAGGGCGCAGCTCTCCCTCGCCCTCCCGCTTCTGGCAAGGGGCGTAGCGGATGCACTTCTTAATCTTCAAGGTTCCATCTTCAATCTTCAATTCTTGGAGGTACACAATGCTCGACGCCCCACTCAAGATCCTGATGATGGCCGCCGAGATGGTGCCGTTCGCCAAGACCGGCGGGCTGGCCGACGTAGTGGGGGCGCTACCGAAGGCGCTGCGGGCGCTCGGCCACGACGTGCGCGTGGCGATCCCGCGCTACGGGCGGATCGACAGCGCGCGCTTCGGGCTGACGCCCGTGCTCGACCCCTTCCCGGTACCGATGGACGACCAGGGCGTGGAGGCCGGGCTGCTGCGCAGTTCGGTGGCCTCGACCGGCGGCGAGGTGCCGGTGTACATGGTGGACAACGCCCACTACTACGACCGCGAGGGCATCTACATGTACGAGGATGACGCCGACCGCTTCATCTTCTTCTGCCGCGCGACGCTGGAGGGCGTGCGCCGGCTCGGCTGGGCGCCCGACGTGATCCACTGCCACGACTGGCACACCGCGATCGTGCCCAACTGGCTGAAGACGATCTACAAGGGCGACCCGTTCTTCGCCGGCACGGCCTGTGTCTACACCATCCACAACCTGGCCTACCAGGGGATCTTTGGCTACCGCGTGCTGGAGATCGCCGGCGCGGACGAGTACGGCTTCATCGCCCACCCGGACCTGCCGCACCTGAACGACGTGGTGGACTTCATGGGGCGTGGGATCTACTACGCCGACATCATCAACACGGTGAGCGAGACCTATGCGCAAGAGATCCTGGCGCCGGAGCACGGCGAGGGGCTGGACCCGATGCTGCGCGACCGGCGCGACCGCCTCTATGGGGTGCTGAACGGCATCGACACCGACCTCAACAACCCGGCCACCGACCCGTACATCGCCGCGCACTTCGACGCCGCCAACCTGGAGGGCAAGGTGGCCTGCAAGCTGGATCTGCAGCGCGAGGCGGGCCTGCCGCACAGCCGCGCCACCCCGGTGATCAGCGCGATCTCGCGCCTGGCCGACCAGAAGGGCTTCGACCTGATCGACCAGGTGGTCGAGCCACTGCTGCGCAACCACGACGTGCAGCTGGTGGTGCTCGGCACCGGCGACCAGCGCTACCACGACCGCTTCCTGCAGCTGCGGGCGCATTTCCCGCAGCAGTTGGCGGTGTTCCTGACCTTCAACGCCCCGCTGGCGCAGAAGATCTACGCAGGCTCGGACATGTTCCTGATGCCGTCGCGCTTCGAGCCATGCGGCCTGGGGCAGATGATCGCGCTGCGCTACGGCACCATCCCGATCGTGCGCGCCACCGGCGGCCTGGCGGACACCGTGCGCGACTACGACCCGGCCACCGGCGAGGGCAACGGCTTCGCGTTCCGCGCCTACGACCCAATGGCGCTGTACGCGGCGATCGTCCGTGCGCTGGAGACCTACCGCCACCGCGCGATCTGGCAGCAGCTCATCCTGCGGGCCATGGCAGCCGACCACTCCTGGTCGGCCTCGGCGCGCAAGTACGTGGAGCTGTACCGGCGGGCGATCGCCGCGCGCGCCGACCGCCCGCCGCGCGATCGATTCGGCGGGAGCTAATGTTTCTAGAGGGGGCAGGCCGCTGCAAACCGCCCCAGGGCGTATCCGCAAAGCGGGAGGTTTTGAGGGGCGCAGCCCCCCAAGCCTCCGCCAACGCAGTTTGCAGCTACGCCCTCGTGGTGCGTCAACGCTGTTTTGAATAATGGGTGGGGGCGCCGGAGGGCGAAGCCCTCCCCACAACATCCCTTCCCGCTACGTGTCAACCTAGGTTTGACGGACTACTAGCAGTCCGTCAGAGCTACGCTGACGGATAGGGGAGGGGCCA
>DATMBA010000062.1:0-7916 GCA_035559635.1 Roseiflexaceae bacterium | reverse complement strand
CCCGTGCGGTGCGAGGGCCTGTGGCTCCCGCACCGCACGCCAAAGTATTGGAATTAGGGGTTCAGTTCCTCGGTGGCAGATGTGCAGATGAAGATCACGCGCTCAGCGATGTTGGTGGTACGGTCAGCCATGCGCTCGAGCGCGTGCGCCACGTCCAGCATCGCGTAGACCCCATCGAGCCGGCGGGGGTCCTCGCGCGCCTGGGCGAGCAGCGTCGCGACCACCGCATCGTCCAACTCGTCCACCCGCTCGTCCTCGGCCACCAGCGAACGCGCGAGCGCCGCGTCCAGCCGCACGAAGGCGTCCAGGCTGGTGCGCAGCATATTCTGCGCCATCGTGCCCATGCGGTGCAGCTCGGGCGGCGCCTCCACCAGCACCGGGGCGCGCAGGCCGCGCTCGACGCGCTTGGCAATGCCCTTGGCGTAATCCCCCATGCGCTCCAACTCGGCCGCGATGGCGATCGTCGCCAGCAGCATACGCAGATCCGAGGCGACCGGCTGCTGGGTGGCGATGAGCTGCAGCACCGCCTCGTCGATCGTGGTGCGCATCGTGTCGATCTCGCGGTCGGCAGCCACCACACTCTGGGCCAACTCCGTGTCCCAGCGGTCCAGCGCCCTGAGCGCGTCGGCCACGGCGTGCTCGACCCTGCTGCCCATGCGCAGCAGATCATCGTGCACCGCCTGCAGCCGCCTGACGTAATGCTCACGCATGGGAAGCCCCTCTCTCAATAGCTTCATACAAACCTATCGGTGCAATGGGAGGGTTTCAGCGAGAGCTTCGCCCTCTCTGGCCCTCCCCATAGAGCCTGTTTGAAACGCCTCCCGGCTGGGGGCGCGGGGGCCATAGGCCCCCGCATCTCCCCCGCCTGCCACGTAGCGGCGGGCGGGTGGGGGATGGGTGAGGGGTTTCATCCCTCACGCTCCCCTTTTCAATCAGGCTCTTAGAGGAATGCTATGGTGCGCCGAGGCGAGCAAGCGGTATTATGGCACGCGGGAGATGGGGTGTCAACAGGGAGCCTCCCTGGTGGTAAGATACGGGCGCAGGCATATGCCAGTACCCCTGCCCAGCGCTGTGCTGACGGGCGTATGCCGGAGAGGGTCCGCGGGGAGGGCGCAGTCCTTCCGCAAACCCCACTCCATCCGGCCAGTGCGTTGACATGCAAGTGCCAGAGGGACGATGGGGTCTTGGCACAGGAGTTGCTCATCTACCCGGTGCCATAAAAACCTCCGCAGGGGACCGTCGCCGGCCTAGCTCGTATGGTAAGGTTAAGACGGCGGCGGGGGAATGCGGCCATTGCAGTGCATTGAACATTCGTTCGCCATGTGCTACAATGACCGCAAGGCACAAAGCGCGTGAATGCGCGGAAACGGCTGCACCTCCACAACTGAGTCGTGCCGGTTCGGGCGAAGGAACCGTCGCCCGGTAAAAGGCTCACGGTGCGACGCTGTGCCGTCGTTCCCTCGACTGCGCTGCGGCGCAGTGGGGTGCCCGTCAGTCACCCCTGAAGCACGACTGGCACTGCTGACAGCGGTGCCAGCGCGGGCAAGCTGTCGCGTGAACGCGACAGTAACTGACCTGGTACCGGCGCCGCGAGGTGCACGGCCCGGTGGAGCGGCCGCCTCTGCGCTGGCCCCTCCGCCGGGCTGTTCTTTCCCGTAGCCGGATGGCTGGAGTATGCAGACAGAGCTTGCGCCGGCCGCGCCCGCGCGCCGGGAGCAGGCCGCCGGGCCGGGCGTGGCGCAGTCGCTGCGCGAGTACGGCCGCGGGCTGGCGGGCGGCCTGATCTTCAGCCTGCCGCTGCTGTACACCGCCGAGGTGTGGTGGGCCGGCTTCACGCTCACGCCCTGGCGCCTGCTCGCCGGCCTCACGGTGACCTTCGCCCTGCTGCTAGGCTACAACCGCTTCGCCGGCCTGCGCTCGGACGCCTCCTGGGTCGAGGTGGCGATCGACTCGGTGGAGGAGCTGGGCCTCGGCATCCTGGTCTCCGCGCTCATCCTGGCGCTGCTCGGCCGGCTGCGCCCAGATATGCCGCCGGACGAGATCGCCGGCAAGGTCGTGCTCGAGGCGTTGGTGGTGGCGATCGGCGTGTCGGTGGGCACGGCGCAGCTCGGCGAGCCGCCGGAAGATGAGGTGGGGATGGACGACGAGCCACAGGGGCCGCCCGAGGTGCGCTTCGGCGAGCAGTTGGTGCTCGCGGTCTGCGGCGCCGTGTTGTTCGCCATCAACATCGCCCCGACCGAGGAGATCCAGATCATCGCGCTGGAGATCGGCCCGTGGCGCCTGCTCGGGCTGGTGGCTCTCTCGCTCGCGCTGGGCGCGGTGATCCTGCACTACGCCGAGTTCAGCGGCGCGCGGCGCTTCGTGCGCGCGGACGGGCCGCTGAACGCCCTCAGCGGCGCCGTCGTCACCTACGCGGTGGCGCTGGTAGTCTCGGCCGCGATCCTGTGGTTCTTCGGCCGCTTCGACGGTGTGTCCCCTGGCCTCTGCCTGGCCCAGGCGGTGGTGCTCGGCATGGCCGCAGCGCTCGGCGCGTCGGCGGGGAGGCTGCTACTGCAATGAGCGCGCTGCACAAAAACTGGCTAGAGTGGTCGGTGTTCGCCGCCGGGCTGCTCCTGATCGCCTGCACGGTCGCGTTCCTGCTCTACGAGGGTGCCCGCACGGAGCGCTCCCCGCCGCAACTGCGCGCCGAGGCCGGCATGGCGCAGCGGGCCGGCGCACACTACCTGGTGCCAGTCACGGTGACGAACGCCGGCGGCCGAACGGCGCAGGCGGTGCGGGTGGAGGTAGCGCTGGAGCGGGGCGGCGCGCCGGTGGAGGTGGCGGCCTTCGAGCTGGACTTCGTGCCGGGCACGTCCGCTGGCGAGGGCTGGGCGGTCTTCCGCAGCGACCCCGCCGCCGCCGAGCGTATCAGCGCGCGGGTGGTAGGCTTCACCACGCCGTAGCCACGTGACCACAAAGGCACGAAGACGCGAAGGCACAAAGGGTTATCAGCTCTTCGCGTCTTCGGGTCTTCGTGCCTTCGTGTTCGTCAGGGGTGCGTTACTCCCGGACGTAGACCGCGAGCGCGTCGGGGACCTCGCGCGGGGGGCGCTGCACCACCGGTGCGCCGCGCCAAACCATCTGGGTGGACGTGTCGTCGTCGGCCCCGAGGGCGTCGGTGCAGCCCATGGCCTTCAGATTGCGCGCTAGCTCCAGTCCTGGCACGCCGTACGAGGTGACCAGCACCAAGAACGCGCCGCCGTCAGCGCGCTCGCCAACGCACACCGCGGTCTTGGGCAGGTCACTGGTGTAGGCGGTGATGCGCCACTCCAGTTGGGCGAAGTTCTCGCCGAGCGGGTTGAAGGGGATGAAATCGCCGCTGGGCGCACTGACCGCCGGGTTGGCGATCTTGCCCTTCCAGAGGAACACCGGCCCCGCGCCCACCGCCTGCCGGCAGCCGCGCGTCTCCAATGCGGCCCGGTTGAACAGCCCGATCTCGGCGCGTTGGTCCGCCGTGATACAGAGGGCGGCGCGCCAGGGGTTGACGCGGTGGATCGTGCCGTCCACCACCACCGTGCCCTCGCTGGAGGTGCGCGCGCCGAAGAAACCGAAGTTCGTCGCCCCGACGAGCGCCATGCCCGGGCGGGCAGCGTACGATGCCGCGGCCATCTCCTGCACCGTGGCCAGATGCTGCCCCCCACCAACCCAGATCGTGTCTCCAGCGGCGTCGCTTCCTGGGGTCGCCCCGTCGGCGCTGACCACCCTCACGTCCGCTCCGTCGCCCAGCATGATCACGAAGTAAGCCAGCGAGCCACCGCCCGGCAGCGCGCGGCGGTAGAAGCGCACGCTGCCGTCCCCGGCGGACTCCTGCAGCGCGCTCGCCCGGTTGTACTGCTCCAGCAGCGCCGGGACGGGCGCCACCGGTGCGGCCTCGGCGGCGATCGGCGCTGCCTCGCCGGTGATGCTCGCCGCTCCGGACCAGCCAGAGATCGCGGCGGGCGGCGCGGGCGCGAACACAGACAGCAGCACCCCGATCGAGAGCGCGGCGACGAACAGCACAGTCCAGTTGGAGATCGATCCGGTCATCGGTCTTCGCCAGAACAGCAGGTGGGCTTCAGCGAGGACTACGCCCTCTCTGACCATCCTCGATTGACATCAGGGTGTCCGCGAAGTATAGCACAGAAGTACTAATTGTGTCTACCGCTCACGGCGCACTCAGGGCGCCGTCAACGTCTTTCGGCTCGCCGCCACGCGCGGCGGGTAAACCGCGAGATCTCCTTCGCGAAGGCCACCTGCGCGGCCTGAGCAGCAGCCCGCGCAGGCGGGCTTTGCACGAGGTAGCCCGCCGCGGGGTGCCCGCTGGGCCCGGTCAGGCGTGGGCGGGCGCCACGAACCCGATGCGTTGGTAAACCGTCATCAGCGGCCGGGCGTGGACGGCGCCCACACGACTCGTCATCCCACCCCGTGCGGAGAACACATACACCCTACGCCGCGCTCCTATGCTATACTCCCCGCAGCGCCCTCGCCCCCAGGAGCACCGCCATGCGCCGCCTCGCCGCCGCACTCGCCCTGCTCGCCGCACTCGCGCCACTCTCAGCCGCTGGCCCCGGAGATGGGCGTTGGGGGCCGGGCGCTGGCTGGCAACAGCGCCTAGCGCCTAGCGCCTACCGCCCGGCGTATGCCCAGCGCGCCGACGGGCTGGACACGCCGCTGCGGTGGGCGAACATGTGCGGCGCTGGCGACCCGCGCGATGTGCACTTCACCATCGCCGCCACCGGCGACACCTTCCCGCACGAGAATATCCAGGCGGCCGGCGAGTCCTACGGCTACGACTACCTCTTCGACTATGTGCGGCCCTTCCTGCAGGCCGCCGACCTGGCCTACACGAACTTCGATGGCGCGATGCTCGAGGGCAGCCCCTCCACCGGCTACCCTGCGTTCAATTATAGCCCGAAGCTCGCCGAGGCATTGCGGCGGGCCGGGATCGGTTTGGTTTCGACCGCGAACAACCACATCCTGGACCGTGGGCCCGAGGGGCTGGACGCCACGCTGGCCGTGCTGGCGCGCAGCGGCATCGCACAGCACGGCGCGATTCCCACCACCGAAGCGGCCGGCCCGCGCCCGCCCTACCTGCCCATCACCCTCGCTCGCGACGATGCCACTGTCACCATCGGCTTTATCTCGGCCAGCTGGGGCACCAACGGCCTGCCGGACCCCTACGGCCAGGTGAATTTGCTGTGGGAGTCGAACTCCTACGGCGGACAGGGCGGCGTGCGCCAGAGCGTGCTGGACGCCATCGCGCAGGCCGGCCGCGAGACCGACCTGGTGGTGGTGGCGGCCCACTGGGGCGAGGAGTACCAGTTCTACCCGCAGCCCTACCAGCTGGAGGGTGCGCGCCGCATGGCCGAGGCCGGCGCCGACGTGATCCTCGGCGCACAGTCCCACACCCTGCAGCCGGTGGACATCATCGACGCCGGCGGGCGCAGGGCGCTGGTGGCCTACTCACTGGCGAACTTCCTGGCCTCGCAGGGCGCGTTCCAGCAGCCGTACTACAGCGCCACCTCGGTGATCCTCTACCTGGGCCTGGTGCGCCAGGCAGACGGGGTGGTGCGCGTGACTGGCTACCGCTACCTGCCGACGCTGCACGTGGACGGCGACACACGCCCGGCGCCGCTGCCGGCGAGTGAGGCGAGTGTGACGGCGCACGTGCGCCAGATCATGCGCGACCCGGCGGGCCTGCGGCAGCTCCCACCGCACCCGCCCGCCGGGCGCGTTGAGGTCTGCCCGGCGATCGGCTTCGCCGAGACGCCCGGCGTGGCGCTCGGCGGGGACTTCGCGCAGCACTATGCGACGCTCGGGGGCGGCCTGGACACCCGCGAGCCGCGTGAGACGATCGCCGTGCTCGGCCTGCCGCTTGGGCCGCCAGCGCGCGGCCTGGCGGCGGACTGCGCACGCGCGACGGTGGTGCTCACCACCGAGCGGCAGCGGCTGGAGTGGGACCCATCGGCGCCCTGGCCGTACCGCGTGCTGGGCGCGCGGCTGGGCGCCGAGGCGTACCAGCGTCGCTACGGCGACGAGCCGCCACCGCGCACCGACCTGACGGGCGGCGCGTTCGGGGACGAGCGGCTGCGCGCCTTTTTCGAGCGCTACGGCGGCCTGCCAGTGTTCGGCTACCCGCTGAGCGGGCTGCTGGCCGAGCCGGACCCGGTCACCGGTCGCCCGGTGACGGTGCAATACTTCGAGCGCGCCCGGCTCGAGTTGGCCTCCGAAGCACCTCCCGGCGCCGATCTCCTGGCGCAGGTGCGCGTCGCACCCCTCGGCCGTGAGGCGCTCGCCGAGGGGTGGGGGTGCTGGGGGACCGACGACCGGCGATCGACGACCGAGGACCAAACACCGACGGCCGACGATCGGGGACTGAGAACCGACGACCGACAATCAGAGCCTGCCCTGAGCGCCAGCGAAGGGACCGACGGACAGCCGGCTGGCGATGCTCAGCACTCAGCACTCAGCGCTCAGCACCTGGCGCTCATCCTGCTGGCGCTCGCCGCCCTCACCCTTGCGGGCGCGCTCGCCTGGCGCACCCACCGGCGCCTGGCGCGGCGGGCAGGCGCGCGGCCAGTGGCATGGCGCAGCTGGCAGCACGGCGCGGAGGAGGACGAGGATCTGCTTCGACGCCTCCTTGAGAGATAGGGCTTGCGTTCTGGGCGCCCTTCCACGCCCGGCCCATGGGGTGCCCCCTGGTCTCGGCGGCTGTCCCTCACGCAGGCCGCGCAGGCGGCCTCGCCCGCCGCTGATGAACGTTGCGCCTGTCATCGGGTAGCCTGGCTTCGCACCCCGCCCGGCCCATGACCGGGCGGACGATCCTGCGCGCAGGCCGCGCAGGCGGCCTGCGACCCATCCCGCGCAGGCGGGCTTTGCTAAGTCTCACCCGCCGCGGGGTGCCCGTGGCGCCCGGCCGGGCGTGGGCGAGCGCCACCGACCCGATGCGTTGATAAACCTTCATCAGCCGCCGGGCGTGATGCGAAGCGGAGGACGTTGACAGCGCCTACGGGAGGATGTGGAGGGGTTCGCGGGGGGCCTGCGGCCTCCGCACCCCCCGCCGCGGGCAGCGCCCGCACGACGCCCATCGCCGCGCGCGTCTCGCCCACGCCCATCGCCGCGCGCGTCGCCGCGTAGGCGTCCACGATCCCGGCGCCGTAGGTGTTGCCCGGCCCGCCGCAGGAGGGCGAGGATGCGCCGGGCGGGCGCGCGGTCTCCGCCAGCATACGCTCGGTGCGCGCCAGGTCGCCGATCAACGCCGGGTTGGCCGACCACATCAGCGCCACCGTGCCCGCCACATGCGGCGCCGCGGCCGACGTGCCGTCGCTCTTGTAGTAGCCGCCGCCCGGCCAACTGGAGACCACCGCCACCCCCGGCGCGGTGATATCCGGCTTGGGGCGCCCGCTGCCGTCGACGGTGACCGGGCCGCGGCTGCTGAAGGGCGCCACCTCGCCCGACGCGTCCACCGCTCCCACAGCGAAGACCGCGTCGTAGATACCGATCGGCGCCGCCGCGCTGCCGCACGCTGGCCCATCGTTGCCCACCGCGGCCACCACGAAGATCCCCGCCGCCCGCAGCGCCTCGACAGCCGGCCGCAGCGCCTGCGCGTCGCACCCCTCAGCCGGCGGGCAGCCCCAGGAGTTGTTCAGCACGTGCGGCGCGCGCGCCGGGTCGCCATCGCGGAAGGGATCGCCGCCGCGCGGAAACGGCGCCAGCATGAACTGCAGGCAATCCAGGTAGCGCGGCGGAGAGCCGAGGTTGCGCTCCAGCACCACGCACCCCACCCACTCCGCGCCCGGCGCGACGCCGATGCCATCCCGTCCAAGCGCCGAGCCCAGGGTGTAGGTGCCGTGCCCGCCGTGGTCCACTGGCGCCGGCGCGCCGCCCCACGGGTCGAG
>DATMBA010000061.1:0-21494 GCA_035559635.1 Roseiflexaceae bacterium | reverse complement strand
CCCGAGCCTCCGGCTTTTGTTGAGGGACGTGCCGGATGCACCAGTTAGCGTGCCCGGCGGGGGCGCAGGGTGGCGTAAATGCCCTCGCCCTTGACGGTGCGGCGGTGCTGGCGGCGGGCGTCGGCGAGGGTGCGCCAGAAGGAGAGGCGGCCCTGGCCGGTATAGTGGGCGCGCAGGGCGGCCATCACGTGCTTGCAGTTCGCGCCGCCGTACTGGCCCCAAGGGCAGGTGCAGCGGCCGGTGAACGCGGCGGGCTGCAGATCCACCGCGTAGAAGACCCCCGGCTGCGACGCGCTGGCCACCAGGTAGCGGCCGCGCTCGGGGTCGCGCGGCACCACATCTAGCCCGCGGCTGGCGCGCTGCAAGGTCTTGACGCGCACGGTGGTGCGCGGCGTGGTCTCGTTCGGCTCCATGACTCTATCCTCCGCGCCGTGCCGGCAGGGGAGGGAGCGAGTGGGGCGGCCGAGCGGCGCATAGTTTTACATAATGTCGTAGCAGGTATTATACCACAGGCGTGCCGCAGCGTCATGCGCGCGGGTCGGGGTGGTCCAGCACGTGCTGGGTTTGGGCCGCGCGGTACGCGCGGAGGGCCTCGCGGATGGCGGGGTGGCGTGCGCCGAGGATGGCGGCGGCGAGCAGGGCCGCGTTGACGGCGCCGGCGCGGCCGATCGCCAGCGTGCCCACCGGGATGCCGGCCGGCATCTGGGCGATGGAGAGCAGCGAGTCCAGGCCGTTGAGGGCCTTGGATTGCACCGGCACGCCCAGGACCGGCAGCAGCGTCTTGCTGGCGGCCATGCCGGGCAGATGGGCGGCGCCGCCGGCCCCGGCGATGATCACCTCTAGGCCGCGCGCCTCGGCAGTGGATGCGTACTCGAACAGCAGGTCCGGCGTGCGGTGGGCCGAGACGACGCGCACCTCGTGCGGCACCCCGAGCGCCTCCAGCGTCTCGATGGCGTGCCGCATGGTCTCCCAGTCCGACGACGAGCCCATGATGACCCCGACGAGGGAACGGGCCGCTGCGTCGGCGGCAATGGACGCCGACGCATCAACGACCTCCGTGGCCGTGAGCGGCGGGGCGGCGGGGGCCGATCTGATCAGCGGGAACGCGGTGTGCCGGGGCGATGCCGGTTCCGGCGGCGTCTCCAGCGCCAGCCGCAGCCCGCGCCCTACCAGGTCGCGGAAGCGAACCCCTTCCAGGGCGGCCTGCGCCTTCGCCTGCCGGAAGAGCTCGTCGGGTATCTCTACGGTGGTCTTCATCGGTTTCCCTCGTATCCGCCCGGATTCTGCTTGGGCATTTTACCATATTTATGGTTTTACGCCTTTCACATCCGCCCGCGAACACGGGGAGGGTCAGGAAGGGCTATACCCTTCCTGACCCTCCCCGTGTTTGTGAGCGTGGCTAAGACAAGGTTCGCGCGGACGGTCACGTACGCGAACGCGCATGGGGTGTGGGGGGGCTGCAGGCCCCACAGCAATTCTTTTTCGGAGGGGCGAAGCCCCGCCGAGCCTCCCCAGACGGTCAAGCTGGAGGGCGCGCAGCGAACCCATGGCTAAGGGCGAGCAGGTCAGTCCTCGGCGGTGATGACGCCGCAGGCGATGCGACCGCCGCTGTTGCCGGTGGGATTCGTCACCTGGTCATCCGGCATGGCGTGGATCACGAGCGCGCTGCCGTCTGCGTCGAACACACTGCGGGCGCTCGCGGACAGCGTGGCGTTGTCGGTCTTGGCATTCAGGTGGCCGACGCCGGCGCCGTTGACGGTGAGGTTCGGCATGTCGCCGGCGTGCGGGCCGGCGGGGTTGTGCAGGCCGTGTTCTGCCCCGGAGGGGTTGAAGTGCCCCCCGGCGGAGCTGAACGGCGTGGGCGTCGTCCCATCGCAGACGCCGATGGCGTGGATGTGGATGCCGTGCAGCCCCGGCGCGATCCCTTTCACGTGCACGTTCACGTGCACCGTGCCGGTGGCGTCCTCGGTAAAGCGCGCCACCCCCACCACCTGGCCGGCGGCGTCCCGCAGGACCGCAGTGGCGTGCAGGGCGCCGTTCCCCCCGGCGTAGGTCCCCGTCGCCCAGAGCATCGTGATCGCGACTGCCAGCAGTGTTGCAGCTCTCCGCACGTCTGACCTCCTCTGTTGCCGCTGGCGAGCCGCCAACGGTAGGCGCTCGGGTTGGTGGCCCGGAATAGGCATAGGCGCGTGCAGGCCAAGCCGGGTGCTTTTCCAGGCGAGGTGAGAGGTGAGAGGCGATGGCGCCTGGCTTCAGTACCCCTATGACCTGGTGCCGATGGCCTGTGCTGAACGTGCACCAGGGAGGCGGCCAGGGGGTACCTCCGCTCGCTGACCCTCCCAGGCCGCACGATGTCCGAAGATGCGGGCAGGGCGCTTGGTAGGATGGGACTACGGCGACGTGTAGCGCAAGTGTACACGAGCCACCGGCGAACACAAGTGACAGTTTTGTCAGAATAGCTCCCACCAAACCGGAAGGTTTGGTGGGAGGGGGTGCGGGAGGGGCTGCGTCCTGCCAGGCCCTCCCGTACCGGCGTGAGGTGTGAGGTTCGGGGTTGGTGAGGAGGGAGTGCGGGAGGGGCTGCGCCCTGCCGGGCCCTCCGGTAGAAGAGTGGCTTACACCAGCGCAAGGGTGGCGCGCATCCAGCCGAGGGCGTAGGCCTTGCCGGCGTGCCAGGGCGCGGCGCAACTCATGGCCGGCGTGTGGTCTGGGATGATCACGCCGTCGTAGCCGTTGCGTTTGAGGATGCGCAGCGCCTCGGCCATGTTCACGTCCCCCTCGTCCACGAACATCTCGTCGTAGTAGGGCACCTTGCCGCGCACGTTGCGGAAGTGGACGTAGCAGATCCGCCCGGTGCGGCTGTAGCGGTCGATCACCTCGTAGATATCGCTGCCGTCATTCATCTCGGCCAGCGTGCCGATGCAGAACTCCATGCCGTTGTAGGGGCTGGGGGCGGTGTCCAGCACCCGTTGGTAGAGGTCGGCGCGGTAGACCAGACGCGGGGTGCCGCGCAGCGTCTCCAGCGGCGGGTCGTCGGGGTGGAGCGCGAGGCGCACGCCGGCCTCCTCCGCCACCGGCAGCACCTCGTGCAGGAAGGCGGTGAAGCGCCGCCACAGCTCCTCGTGGGAGAAGGGCTCGATCACTCCGTTGCGCCCCTGCGGGTCGAACAGCTCCTGGTCGTAGACCATGTTCCAGACCATGCCGCGCGGGATGGGCGGCTGCTCGGGGTTGTGGTAGCCGACGGAGAGCGCGCCGCCCCTGGCCGCCGGCACCTCGACGCGGCCCCAGACGCCGGCGACGCTGAAGTTGTAGCCGAACACCGGGATGCCGGCGGCGCCGACGTTGCGGATGATCTGCTTGACGCGCTCGAGCTGCTCGGCGCGGCGCGGCCCGTCCAGCAGGATGTCGTACCAGTGGGCCGGCTCGAAGTTCTCGATCGCCTCGAGCGTGAGTCCCTCGGCGCGCACCGCCTGGGCCAGTTCGCGCATGCCCTCGGCGCTCCAGATGTGCTCCTCAGGGTCCGAGAGGCCGAAGCCGTGCGCCCCGCCAGCCGTGGTGCGCTGGCGGCCCTTGTTGAAGTTGCCCACGATATGGGCGACGATGTGGGTGGCGCCGGCCTGCTTCGCGAAGCGGAAGTTGTCGGCGGTGAGCATGGTGCCGTAGAGGCCAAGACCGATCTTCATCGCTGTCTCCAAACGCTGAACCGCTGAAGCGCTGAAGCGCTGAAGCGCTGAGGGCTGAACCGCTGAACCCCTGAGGGCTCGACCGCTGGACCGCTAGCAAGGAGGGCGGGCCTCCCGGGAACTCCTCCTGCGGCCAGTGACTGCAGCCAGGGAGGGGCAGGGAGGGCGTCCTCCCCCGGGAACTCCTCCTGCGGCCAGCGACTGCGGCCCGGGAGGGGCAGGGAGGGCATGCCCTCCCTGAAAATCCCTCTACCGTATGACGCAGGCTTGGCCTGCAAGCATTTAGTATAGCGCCGAACGGCGCTTTTGAGAACAGGCGGATGCCCGATTGCCCGCGGCCGGAGGCGCTGCTTTGATTGGAACAGGTTCAACAACCGCCGCACGTAGTAAGAACGCATCAGCCCTACCAGAGCGGGTACAGCGCCGGCGCCCGCATTGCCGGAGATCGTGGCAGTCAGCGGCTCCATGCCGGTAGGGGTGGCGCCGTCCCACGCCCGGCGGCTGAAGCCGCGGGCTATCACTGCCAAGCCCGCCTGCGCGGGCTAGGGTGCAGGCCGCGCCGGCGGCCTTCGTACGGGATAGCCCGCCCGTTCACGGGCCGGGCGTGGTGGCGCGCCAGCTACCTCAGTACATCGTAAACGTTCATCAGCCGCCGGGCATGGTGCAAAGCGGAGGACGTTGACGGAGTCCTGGAAACCGCCCGCAGTGTGGCGCGCGCATCGCTCTTGCACTATACTTGTTCCCTGCGTCCGTCCGCAGGCGGGGAGGTCCGGGGAGCGCTGGAGCCGCTCTGCGCCCTTCCCGCCAAACTGAAGCGAGCCTATGCGCGCTATCTGCCTGCACGACAAAGACCGCATCGCGGCGTTTCTGCGCCGGAACCCCGCCCTGAACGTCTACCTGATCGGCGACCTGGACGACTTTTTCTGGCCCTACACGCAGTGGTACGGGCTGGAGGAGGCCGGCGAGCTGCGCGAGGTGGCGCTGTTGTACGCCGGTACCTCGCTGCCAGTGCTGCTGGCGCACACCGACGACCCGCCGGCGATGGGGGCGCTGGTACGCGGCATCGCGCACCTGTTGCCGCGCCGCATGTACTCGCACCTGAGCGCAGGCGTGCTGGAGGCGCTCGCCGACTCGTACACCGCCGAGTCGCACGGCACGCTGTACAAGATGGCGCTCGCCGGCATGGAGCGGCTCATGGCGGTGGACGTGTCCGCCGCCGTGCGGCTGGGGCCGGCGGACCTGGAGGAGGTGGCGGAGTTCTATCGCCTCGCCTATCCGGACGGCTGGTTCGACCCGCGCATGCTGGAGACGCGCCAGTACTTTGGGGTGCGGCGCCTCGGCCAGCTGGCGAGCGTGGCGGGCATCCACGTCTACTCGCCGGCCTACGGCGTGGCGGCGTTGGGCAACATCGCCACCCGGCCGGATATGCGCGGGCAGGGCCTGGCCACGGTGGCGACGGCCGCGGCCTGCCGTTCGGTGCTGCAGGAGGTGGGCTTCGTGGGGCTGAACGTGCGCGTGGATAACGCAGCGGCGATCGCCTGCTACCGGCGGCTGGGGTTCGAGCCGCGGGCGACCTACGATGAGTACATGCTGGAGCTGCGCGCGTCATGATCCACCAAGGGCATAAAGAGTGGCAACTATGCCGCCAGATCCGGGTGGTGGCGCTATCGTGCAGCCATTATCTCCACGCAGGATGGCGTTCGCGATCCCATCCTCGGAGCTTGTTTGACACGCCTCCCGGCTGGGGGCGCGGGGGCCTAAGTTCCCCGCATCTCCCCCCGCCCGCCGCGCAGCGGCGGGTGGGCGGGGGAAGTGTGAGGGGTAAAACCCCTCACGCTCCCCGTTTCAAACAGGCTCTCATGCCCTTCGTATCCTTCGTGGATTCGTACTGTCGTTCTTGAAAACGCCGTGACCCGCTCGAACATCCTGATTGCGATGGTGCTCGGCCTCCTCACCGTGGCGGCGTTGGTGGCCAGCGCACCACAGATCGGCCTGACGTGGGACGAGCCGGCCTACATCGCCGCCTCCGAGTCCTACGTGGCGTGGCTGGACCGCCTGTGGCACGCGCCGGGCTACGCGCTCAGCCCACGGGGCGTGCGGGCCTACTGGGACATCAACCACGAGCACCCGCCGCTGGACAAGCTCTGGTCCGGGCTGGTGTGGTCGCTGGCGCGCCACGCCTTCGACGACCTGACGGCGCACCGGCTGGGGAACATACTGCTGGTTGGCGGGTTGGTGGCGCTGCTGTACCTGACAGTGGCGGCGAGCTTCGGCCAGCGGGCAGGGTTGGCGGCGGCGGCGGCGCTCGTGACGCTGCCGCGCTTCTTCTTCCACGCCCACCTGGCGGCGCTGGACGTGCCGGCGGCGGTGGCGGTGTTCGGCGTGACGGCGCTGTTCTGGCACACCCGCGGGCGGCCCGGCCTGGGGTGGGATCTGCTGCTGGGCGCGGCGTGGGGCGCGGCGCTGGCGTTGAAGATCAACGCGGTGTTCGTGCTGCCCACGCTGCTCCTGTGGCTGCTGCTGTTCGACCGCCGCCCGCGCCTGGTAGGGCGCCTGCTGGTGGCCGGCCTGGTGGGGCCGCCGCTGTTCGTGGCGCTCTGGCCGTGGCTGTACCACGAGACGGCGGCACGGCTGGTGGCCTATGTGCGCTTCATCACCGTGGACCACTGGGAGATCGGACAATATTACCTGGGCGAATGGCACATGCCGCCGCCCTGGCACTTCCCCTTCGTGATGCTGGTGGCCGTCACGCCCACCGCGCTGCTGGTGCTCGCGGCGCTGGGGGTGGTGCGGGCGGCCAACGAACGACGAACCACGGATGACCAGAGCGCCGAGCGAGCGGCAGGCCTGAAGCGTGCCCGCCAGACTGGAGTGGCTGAGGCGTTCGTCGTTGGTCGTTCGTCGTTGGTCTTCCTGTGGGCGTTGAGCGCCGCGGTACCGCTGCTGGCGCTGGCGATCGGGCAGACCAAAGTGTACGACAACGAGCGGCTGTTCATGCCGGTGTTCCCCTTCCTGGCAGCGCTGGCGGGGGTGGGGCTGGACTGGGCGATAGGAGGCGTGGCACGCACTGCACACGGCAGACGGCTACGCTTCGCGCTTCCCGCGCTCCTGTTCGCCCCGCACCTGCTGGTGTCCGCCGCGCTCTACCCGCACCTGCTCTCGTACTACGCGGAGGGGGTGGGCGGGCTGCCGGGGGCCAGGCGGCTAGGGCTGGAGACGACCTACTGGTGTGAGGTGTACGCCGAGGCGCTGCCGTACATCAACGCCAACGCCCCGCCCGGCGCGGTGGTGTGGGTGGAGGACTGGAGTCACGACGTGCTGCACTACTACCAGCTGCAGGGGCGGCTGCGGAAGGACCTGCGGATCGCCTGGGCGGAGGGCGCCGGGAGCGTGCTGGCAGGCAAGGGGGCCGAGGGGCAGCGGGCTGACATCGATGAGGCCGACGTCGCGATCGTGGCCTACCGCGAGACTGGCCTGGCGATACACCCCGAGATCCTGCGCTGGACGGCGGGACGCAGGCCGGTGCTGCGGGTGGAGCGCCTCGGCGTGCCGCTGGTGGAGGTGTATCGCAGAGACGCTGAGATGAGTGCGGCCACCCACGCCTCAGCACCTGAGCGGGAACGCTGAGGCCACGAAGTGCGGGCGGCCGCTGACCCAGGTGTGCCGGGGGTGAGTGCCAGGGGTCAGCGGCCGCAGTTCGCCAGCGTCTCAGCGATCCAGTTGCTCGACCTCCTGCGAGACCAGGGGCTCGCCAGTCGCCAGCAGATTATCCATCGTGGCCGTAGGGTGCGGCAGCAGCGCCGCCGTCAGCACCTCGTCCAGCGTGTCCACCGGCACGAAGGTCAGTTCCTCGAACACCTCGCGCGGCAGCTCCTCCAGCTCGGCCTCGTTGCGGCGCGGCAGGATGATGGTACGGATGCCCGCGCGGTGGGCGCCGAGCGCCTTCTCCTTGATGCCGCCGATCGGCAGCACGCGGCCGCGCAGCGTGATCTCCCCCGTCATCGCCACATCGTCCCGCACCAGGCGCCCGGTGGCGGCCGAAGCCAGCGCCGTGGCCATGGTGATGCCGGCCGACGGGCCATCCTTCGGCACGGCGCCGCCCGGCACGTGGATGTGCACGGCGTGCGTGTCGAAGAACTTCGGATCGATCCCTAGCGCGTGGGCGCGCGAGCGGACGTAGGTGAGCGCGGCCTCGGCGCTCTCGCGCATCACCTCGCCGAGCTGCCCGGTGAGCTTCAGTTCCCTGGCGCCCTCCACCACGCTGGCCTCGACGAAGACGATGTCCCCGCCCACCGGCGTCCAGACCATGCCGGTGGCGATGCCGGGCTGGTCGATGCGCTCCTTGGCCTCGTTGTAGAAGCGCGGGCGTCCGAGCGCCTCTTTTACGAACGCCGTGTCAACGATCACCGCCTGCCGATCTTCTGTGCCCGTGTCAGCTGAACGGTGAGCGTTCGACCGTTCAACGTTCAACGTGGCACCTTCGGCGAGTTGGCGCGTGACCTTGCGCAGCACGGTGCCGATCTGGCGCTCCAGTGTGCGCACGCCCGCCTCGCGGGTGTAGTCCGCGATGATCGTCCGCAGCGCGTCGTCGGTTACCTGCGCCTCGTCCGGCGTGAGGCCGTTGGCCTTGAGCTGGCGCGGCACCAGGTGCTGACGGGCGATGGCCACCTTCTCGTCGGCGATGTAGCCGGAGAGCTCGATCACCTCCAGACGGTCGCGCAGCGCCGGCGGCACGGTGCTCATGTCGTTGGCGGTGGCGATGAACAAGACCTTCGAGAGATCGAAGGGCAGGTTCAGGTAGTGGTCGGTGAAGGTGTGGTTCTGCTCTGGGTCCAGCACCTCCAGCAGGGCCGAGGCCGGGTCGCCGCGCCAGTCCTGGCCGATCTTATCGATCTCGTCCAGCAGGATCACCGGGTCAGCCGCGCCGGCGCGCCGGATCTCCTGGATGATGCGGCCGGGTTGGGAGCCGATGTAGGTGCGGCGGAAACCGCGCAGCTCGGCCTCGTCCCGCACGCCGCCCAGGCTCATGCGCACGAACTGGCGGCCCAGGGCGCGGGCGATGCTCTGGCCCAGGCTGGTCTTGCCCACGCCGGGCGGCCCGACGAAGGCCAGGATCGGCTCGCGGGAGCGGCCGCCGTCCTCGCCGGCGGTGGCGCGGCGCTGCTTGACCGCCAGGTACTCCAGGATGCGCTCCTTGATCTTCTCCAGGCCGTAGTGGTCGGCGTCCAGCACCTCGCGGGCGTAGGCGATGTCGATCGCGCCGCCGGTGGTCTTGCCCCAGGGTAGCTCGGCCAGCCACTCCAGGTAGGTGCGCACCATCTGGTACTCGGGCGAGGCGTTGTTCATGCGGCGCAGGCGGGCGAGCTCGCGGTCGGCCTCTTTACGGGCGGCCTCAGGCAGGCCAGCGGCGGCCAGTTTCTCGCGCAGCGCCTCGAGCTCATCGGCCTCGGCGTCGTCCTCGCCCAGCTCCTTCTGGATGGCCTTGAGCTGCTGGCGCAGGTAGAACTCGCGCTGCTGCTTGTTGGTGCTGTCCTGCACCTCCTGGCGCAGGCGGGCCTGCACCTCGAGCAGCGCCAGCTGCTTGCGGTAGAAGTCCCGCACCTTGCGCAGCCGCTCGACGACGTCGAAGGTCTCCAGCAGCTCCTGGCGCTCGGCGAAAGTGTAGTCCGGCGAGTAGCCGGTGTTGTCCGCCAGGTGGCCCGGATCGTTGATGCTGCGGACGAAGTTCTTGATCTCCTGCGGGATGCCGGGGCGCATGTCCAGCACCGCGTCGATCGCGGCGTGGACCTCGGTCATGAGGGTCTCCAGCTCCGGCGTGCGGGTAAAGCGGTCCTGGCGCTCGACGTAGCTGAAGCGCGGGTAGGGCTGCGCCTGGGTCTGCTCGAGCAGCTCGGCCCGCACCAGACCGCGCACCACCACGCCGCTCACGCCGGTGGGCAGCTTGCCGATCTGCTCGATGCGGGCGACGGTGCCGACGTGGTGGAGCTGCAGCGCGAGCGGCGCATCTGCGGCGGCGTCCTCGCGGCGGGCCACCAGCAGCACCAGCTGGCCGTCCTTCATGGCGGCCTCGGCCGCGCGCTCGGTCTCGTCGTCCAGCGGCAGCGTCACGACGGTATATGGGAATACGACCACGCCCTCCAGCGGGATCAGCGGTAGCGTCTGCCGTGGCGCGGTGTACTCATGGTCGGTGTGCTCGGTCATCGCAGTTCCCTCTCTCTCAACAAAGCGGAATGTGCATTCCGTTGGCAGGTATTATGGAATACGCATTCCGCCTTGTCAATGGGCGCGGAGGGCACGGCGAAGGATTCTAACGAAGCTCTGATATGCGGGGGCAGCGGAGAGGGGGGGCAGCGGATAAGCGGAGAGGGGGAGAGCGGATTAAGGAGCGGATAAGCGGAGAGCGGATAATGAACGGAGAGGGGAGAGCGGATTAAGGAGCGGATAAGCGGAGAGCGGATACGTGGGCTCGTAGCACGGATTATGCTACACCACACGTATACCGATCTTACCAACGATGCTGACGCGCGTCGTCCATCAGCGCAGCGCTGCTGCGGAACGTGGCGCACCAGCCACAGTTAAGGAGGTGGAGCGATGTCGGCGACCATCACGCTCGGAAGTCCGGTGCAGTGTCGTGACACCAGCGGCGGTATGCCGTTCCTGCGCCCGCGGGTCAGCGGGGTCGTGCTCGACCCGAGCGCGTCCCGTGTCGACTACCTGGTGGTGCACCGCGGGTTCATCGGCGGGCAGGACCAGTGCGTGCCTTCGACGGACCTGCAGGACGCTACCCCGGAGGGGGTGACGCTCAGGATCAGCCTCGACGAACTGAAGGCGATGCCAGCGCTGGAGGTGAAGGTGCCAGGCCAGAGCTTCGCCCAGCGGAGCATCCCCGAGAATTTCTTCCTGCTGGACAAAGGCACGCCGATCAGTGACGAGACCGGGCGGCAGCTCGGCCACTTCTACGGCGTCGTCATCGGCCCGGAGCACCGCGTCGAGCAGATCCTGCTCGATCTCCCGGACCACCCCGGTATCCGGGCTGAGGCGATCATCGCCTGCTCGGAGAGCGGTATCGAGGTGCGCGAGATGGCGCAGCCGGTCGAGCAGTCCGCGCCGGCGCCCTCTCCTGGCCCAACCGTTGTACGCGACCCGGTCTGCGATATGGAGGTCGACCCCGCCACTGCGCTGCGGGCGGAGTATTACGGGACCACGTACTACTTCTGCTCGATGGCCTGTAAGCAGGCGTTCGAGGCGGATCCGAAGACGTATATCGCGAAGGAGCGGACGGTCTGACGACAATGAATCCGGCACACCACCGCGCCCCGGCGAGCTGCTCGCCGGGGCGCGGTGGTGTGCTCCCTGCCACCTGGTGTATTATAGGCACGCGCCCTGCTCCTCCCCACCCGCCGCATGCTTCAACGCAGCGACCCCATCTTGCTCTTCTTGATTCGCATCGAATACGCGCTGAGCGTCTTTCGCACTCGTCTCTGCCACGATCAGTTCGTGAGCAAGTTGTACGTAATGGTCCTCGATCTCAATGCCTATGTACTTCCTGTCTTCCCGGATGCAAGCGATCGCCGTTGTGCCGCTGCCAAGGAAGCAGTCGAGCACGATGTCGCCAGGATCGGTCAACAATCGCATGACCCGCGAGGGGAGTTCGATCGGGAACTTCGCTTGGTGATCATCATTTGCACGAACGGAAGGAAATTCCCACACCCCACGTGAACCCCAATACTTCCATTCATCTGCCGTCAGCCGGCGCCGATCATACGTTGTTACCCCCGGTTTCCAAAATATGTAAATGTACTCGAGCTCATCGACCGCGCTGACCCGCCGGCGCCGCCTGGCCCTCCCAACTCTCATCATCCCCTCATCCGTAAACGGTAGGTTTCCGCTGGTGGGTGCGCTATGCTATGTGCGACGTTTCTGCACTCCTCGAAGCGCACGGACCGGCGCGCCTCGCGCCGGGAACGAGCCGCGTCCGCCGTCTGTCTCTCGCATCCCTGGCACATCGCGGCCACGCCGTTGGATGGGACAGGTGCATGCGGGGCGGCGGGTGTGAGAAGGCGTCCTCCCCTCCGCGTGCCAGGGCGCTTGCAGCGTAGGTCATAGGTCTTGGGCGATAGTATGAGGCTTGAGTGCCCCCTATAACCTATCGCCTATGACCTATCACCTCAGCCGAGGGAGGGCACGATGAATCACCTCCAACAGTACCTGGTAGAAGAGTTCGTCGAGGACTACAAGGAAGGGTACCTGAGCCGGCGCGAGGCGCTGCGCCGGCTCGCCGGCATCATCGGCGCCACAGCGGCGGCGCAGCTCCTGGCGGCCTGCGGCCAGCCGGCCCAGCAGGCGCCCGCTGCCACTGCAGCCCCTGCTGCGACAGAAGCCCCGGCCCCTACAGAAGCTCCGGCGGCCACCGCAGCCCCTGCTGCGACAGAAGCCCCGGCCGCGACGGCTGCGGCCAGCCCGGCGCCAGCCGGCGCCAGCCCGAACAGCGTCGCGCCGGATGACCCGGCCATCATCGCCGAGCGCGTCGAATTCCCCGGCCAGGACGCCACGCTGATCGGCTACCTGGCCCGCCCCGCCGCCGGGGAGGACCCCGCGCCGATCGTGCTCGTCTGCCACGAGAACCGTGGCCTGACGCCCCACATCGAGGATGTCACCCGGCGCGTCGCCAAGGCCGGCTACGTCGGCCTGGCGGTGGACCTGCTCTCGCGCGAGGGCGGCACCGCCCAGGTGAGCGACGCAGCGAGCATCCCGGGGCTGCTGAGCGGGGCGCCGCCCGAGCGCCACGTGCAGGACTTCGTCAGTGGCCTGAACTTCCTCAAGGCCCAGCCCTACGCCCAGGCCGACCGCGCGGGCATGGTTGGCTTCTGCTTCGGCGGCGGGGTCACCTGGCTTGTGGCGGCCAACGTGCCGGAGCTGCGCGCCGCGGTGCCGTTCTACGGCCCGCCGCCGCCCGCCGAGCAACTGCCGAACGTCAAGGCGGCCGTGCTGGCGATCTACGCCGAGAACGATCAGCGCATCAACCAGAGCATCCCGGCGGTCGAGGCCGCCATGCAGCAGAGCGGCGTGACCTTCAAGAAGATCATCTACCCCGGCGTCGACCACGCCTTCCACAATGACACCGGGCAGCGCTACAACGCCGAGGCGGCCCAGGCCGCCTGGGCCGAGACGCTCGCCTGGTTCGAGCAGCACCTGCGGGGCGCGTAGTACCACGAGGTTGCGAACCGCCAGGGTGCCAGGACACCATGTGTGGAAGCGCCTCCACGGAGGGGTTGGCGTCTTGGCGGTTCCTCTCCCGCGAATCCTCGTTGGCGTCTAACAGCCTCTCCGGGTACCTCGGGGAGGGTTCACGGGAGGGCGCAGCCCTCCCGTGAAACCCCACCCGCTCCGGGGTATCCGGAGCGGCACTAAGGCGTATCCGCAACGCGGGAGGTTTGGCGGGGCTGCGCCCTCAAGCCCGCAAACGCAGTTTGCGGATGAGGTGCTAGACAAACTGCCGCTCATACAGCGCGCGGTAGAGCCCGCCGGCGCGCAGCAACTCCTCGTGCGTGCCGCGCTCCACGATGCGCCCGCCAGACACCACACAGATCAGGTCGGCGTCGCGCACCGTACTGAGCCGGTGCGCCACCACGATCGCCGTGCGGCGCGCGCCCTCCGGCCGCAGCAGCCGCGCCAGCGCCTCCTGGATCAGCGCCTCGGTCACCGTGTCCACGCTCGCCGTCGCCTCGTCCAGGATCAGGATGCGCGGGTCGGCCAGCATGGCGCGGGCGATGGCAACGAGCTGCCGCTGCCCGACCGAGAGGTTGACGGCGCCCTCCAGCACCTGCGTGGCATAACCCTCCGGCAGGTCCTCGATGAAGGCATGGGCATTGGCCATACGCGCCGCCGCCTCCACCGCCGCGTCCGAGGCCTCCGGCCGACCGAAGCGGATGTTGTCGGCGATCGTCCCGGCGAAGAGGAAAGGATCCTGCGCCACCAGCCCCATCTGGGAGCGCAGCGAACGCTGTGTGACGTCGCGCACGTCCAGGCCGTCGATCAGCACCGCGCCGGATGTCACCTCGTAGAAGCGGGCGATCAGATTGACGATCGACGACTTCCCGGCGCCCGTCGGCCCCACCAGCGCCACCGTCTGGCCGGGCTCGACGGTCAGCGATATGTTGTGCAGCACCAGTTGATCAGGATCGATTGAAGATTGAAGCTTGAAGCTTGAAGCTTGAGCCCTGTCGTCGCTGCTATCATGGCTCTCTCTGATCGAATCTTCAATCTTCAATCTTGAATCTGCGATCGGCCGCGCACGGTAGGCAAACGACACATCCCGCAGCTCGACGTGCCCGCGGATGGGGGGCAGATCGATAGCGTCGGGCCGATCCTGCACCTCCGGCGCGGTGTCCAGCAGCGCCAGCACCCGCTCGCCGCCGGCCATCGCCGCCTGCATGGTGGTGTAGAGCTGGCTTAGCTCCTGGATCGGCTGGAAGAAGCGCGTCACGTAAGCCATGAAGGCCACCAGCACACCCAGCGTCAACTCGCCCGAGGCCACCGCCCGCCCGCCGAACCACAGCACGATCGCCGTGGCCAGCATACCCAGGAACTCCACCGCCGGCAGGTAGAGGAACGAGAGCGACATCGCCCGCACATGGGCGTCGCGGTTGGCGCGGTTCACGCTGTCGAAGCGCTCCTGCGACTCCCCCTCCTGGGCGAAGGCTTGGATCACCCGCATGCCCCCGATGTCCTGCGCCAGGTCGCCCACCACTGCCGCCACGCGGGCGCGCGTCTGGCGGAAGGCCACCCGCGCCCGGCGGGCGAAAAGCCAGGTGAGCAGCACCATCAGCGGCAGCACCAGGAAGGCCAGCAGCGCCAGGCGCGGGCTCATCGCCAGCATCACCACCACGATCCCCGCCAGCACGAAGGTGTCCCCCACCAGCACCACCAACCCCTGGGAGAGCAGGTCGTTGATCACGGCCACGTCGTTGATCACACGCGAGATGGTGACGCCGGCGATGTGCCGGTCGTGGTAGCCGAGCGAGAGCGCCTGCAGGTGGCGGAAGAGGCGGCTGCGCAGCGTGGCCAGCACCCGCTGCCCGACCCAGGCCAACAGGTAGCGCTGGCCGGCGGAGGCCAGGTAGATCCCCACGAAGGCCCCGGCGATCAGCAGCGCCACCCCGGTCAGGCCCTCGGTCTCGCCGCGCATGATGTGCTGATCGATCGCCACCTTCACCAAGTAGGGAGTGGCGAGGGTGAGGGCGGAGGCGGCGAGCATCAGCGCCAGCGCGGCCAGCATACGCGCCCAGTGCGGCCGGACGAAGGCCAGCAGCCGCGTCACCGTGCGCGCGTCGAAGGCCCGCCCGCCGGCGTGCTCGCCGAAGCTGTGCAGCGCGCCGCGCGGGCCCATCCCGGCGCCGCCGCCGCCGATCGAAAAGCTCATAGGATGCCTGAACAGCTACCCGGCCCGGCGTCCGCTGCCAATGCTATCAGGCAGGCGGAGCATCGGGCTGCAGTGCGAGGGCGCGAACCAACCTCCGGACAGAGTGGCGCCCTTCATCCTTTTTCGACGATCCAATAGCTTTGCTGTTCCTCCAGCCCGATATCCAGCCGCTCGCCCTCGGGCGTACCGAAATACGCCCAACGCGCGAATCCCGCCAGCCGCAGCAGGAGCACAAACTCTTCTTTGAAGATCCACCGTCCCGTCATCGGGAATTCGACCGACTCGCCATCATATTCGATAAAACACCGATCCAGAATCTGTTGATGATTGAAATCGACCTGTCCATCGACTCGTTGCCGGATGGGCCGCCCTGTCTCCGGATGCGTCCAGGTGTGCCAGCGTCCTTGCGTTGCAAGCCCGCCGTCCGCCAGGTCGCGCACACCAGCCAGTCGCAGGTCGAGGAGCAGTTTCCCAGTAGGTGCCAGATGTGTATAGATATTCGACAGCGTGCGTATCTGCGCCTCTTGTGTGGGCAGCATGGAGAACGTATTTGTGGGGATGAGGATGGCAGCGAATCGCTGATCGTAGTGGAACGATTCGAGATCCTGGACGGAAATGCGGCGCTCGATGTCGCCGACCCCTTGCCGGGCTGCCTTCGCCGCGAGCGTGGCCAGCATGGACTTTGAGATGTCAAAGCCGTACATATCATGGCCAAGCGCGAGCAGCGGCAACAACAGTAAACCCGTACCGCAGCCACATTCGAGCACAGGTCCGGTCACCTGCTGGAGGTTGGTCCGGTAAAAGCGCAGATTGGCATCCACAACGTCCTGCTGTTGGGCCATCATTTGATCATAGATGTAGCCCCACCATTTGCTCTCGTAATTCGGCTCCGACACCGCAACCTCCCGTTATAGTGGACAAATTGAACTCAGTAACGATAATGCGCCGCCAATGAACGAAAGGCGACCAAAATCAGAGACGTAACACGGACGCGGAAGATCGCCGTGAGCCAGCCGGTCGGGTGCACGCGATGTCGGGCCGCAGCGCATAGGATTGGGCTTACTCGTGGTTGCGGCGACCTTCTCGCATAGCCTCGAGAATCTCGTCGCGTGTCACGGGAGGACTCAACTGGACACCAGGGATATCCAAGCCGTCGCCACGTCCACGGCAGCGCTCCGGCCGCGGTGGGAGCGCGCAGGAGGTGAGGTGGCGATCTACGCCTCGTCCGTCGCCACGTCCTTGACATAGCCGTGCATCCTGGCACCTTGCACATCGGCGGTCTCGTTGGGGGCGGTGAGCGCCTCGGGTCTGGGGATGTCGGCGGCGGTGGCGCGGCGGCGCTTGTGGAGCGGGGTGGCACCGGCGCCCACCACCTCGCCGGGGATCTCCTTGCCGATGCGGAAGCCGCAGCGCCCCTGCGCCCGCGCCGGGTCCACCGCGCGGCCAGTCTCGCGCAGGCGCCGGGCCACCCAGGCTTCGAGCCGCTCCTGCAACTCGCGCGCCACCTCCGGCAGCGCCTCCACCAGGTTGCGCTGCTCGGCCGGGTCGGCCTGCAGGTCGTACAGCTCGCGCAGCGGCCCGCCGTGCGGGTCCGGCTCCAGCGCTTGGATGAACTTCCAGCGCGCGGTGCGGATGGCGCGCTTGACCTGCCAGGTGGCCTCGGAGAAGTAGAGCGTCTCGTAGTTGCCCTGGCGCAGGCCGTAGATCGTGGGCAGCAGGCTCAGCCCCTCCATGCCGTCGCGGTCCGGGATGCCCGCCATGTCCAGCAGCGTCGGCGCCAGGTCCAGGTTCTGCACGAAGCCGGGCACGCGCACGCCGGCCGGGAGCTTCCCTGGCCAGGAAAAGATCAGCGGCACGTGGACGTTGCCCTCGTACAGGCCGTGGTGGTCGAAGAACCCCACGTGCTCATCCATGATCTCGCCGTGGTCTGCGGTGAGGATCACCAGCGTATCGGCCCGCACCGGCGCGAGGGCCGCAAACACCGCGCGCAGGTGGCGGTCCATGTAGGCCGTCTCGCCGTCGTACAGGTTGATCACATACTCGCTGTCGGTGACGCCGGGCATCCACTCGTGGAAGTACCACTTGAAGGGCTCCCAGGACCAGGCCTCGTCCATGCTGTGGTTGGTGGGGTCGTACGGGTCGCGGTCCTTGGGGTAGAAGCGGCGGCGGTAGGCGGGCGGCGGCAGGTAGGGAGTGTGTGGATCCCAATAGTGCAGGAACAGAAAGAAGGGGCGCTCCTGGCGCGCGAGGCGCTCGATCAGCGGCAGCGCTTTGGCGTTGACCGTCTCGGCCTTGCGCAGCACGGTGGGGTTGGAGCGGTCCCACTCATAGGTGAGGTACTCGTCGAAGCCGCGGGTGAAGTGGCGGCCCATGCTGTCCACCGCGGCGGTGACGTAGCCGTGCTCGCGGAGGATCTCCGGCAACAGGCGCACCCCCGGGGCGATCGGCACGCCCCCGCCGATGTTGATGATGTCGTGGGTGATCGCCTCTTTGCCGCTGAGCATGGTGGTGAAGCTGGGGTGGGTGGGGATGTTGGGCGCGTAGCAGCGCTCGAACAGCACCCCGCGGCGGGCGACGCTGTCGATGAACGGGCTAGTGCGCTTCGGGTAGCCGTAGCACCCCAGATGGTCGGCGCGCTGGGTGTCGAGCGCGATCAGGACGATGTTCATAGCCTTCCGTTCGGTGGACCGTTCCACGTTGAACGTGGAACGGTCTGCCATTGCATCTCACTGACGGCGACGTAGAACGTGCACACGTGCGAACGTACAACGTCGCTACCCGTTGACCTCCTCGACCGTGCCGTGCTGCCAGGAGCGGATGGCGGCCTCGATCACCTCCTGCGCCGCCAGTCCGTCGTCGCCGGAGGCGTCGAGCGGGCCGCCTTCGCGCACCTGGCGCACGAAGGCGTCGATCCGGGCGCGGAAGGTGTCCTCGAAGCTGCTCATGCCGCCCATGATCGGGTTGTCGATCACCAGTTTCTCCGGGCTGTGGCGCGGAAAGAACTCGAGGCGCTCGTAGACGTTCTCGATCACCAGGCGCCCTTTGCTGCCGCCCACCTCGCAGCGCTCGATCGGGTGGAGCATGCTGGCGTCGTAGCTGCCGGTGAGGTGGCCCACCGCACCGGAGGCGAACTGGACGTTGACTGAGGCGTTCGACCAGATCTGGCGACCGGGGCCTTTGTGCATGAAGGCCTGCACGCGCCGGATAGGGCCGCCGAAGTAGCGCATCACGTCGATCGAGTGTGGGTGGAGCGCGCGCATATGGAACCAGGGGGAGCTCTCGTTGGGGTTGTTGATCCAGAGCGCCATGTTGACGAACAGCACCTCGCCGAGCGCGCCCTCCTCCTGGAGTTGCTTGGCGCGGGCGGCCACCGGGGTGAAGCGGTGGTTGAGGTTGACCCCCAGCAGCAGGCCGCGCTCTTTGGCGCGCGCCACCATATCCCGCGCCAGCGCGATGTCGTTGGAGAGCGGCTTCTCCACCAGTACGTGCACGCCCGCCTCCAGGCACTGCACGGTGGGCTCGTAGTGGTGGCCACCGTTCTCGGGGCCGGCGGTGCAGACGCTGACGGCGTCGAGTTGCTCGTGCGCCAGCAGATCGGCCACACTGTGATAGGCCGGCACGCCGTACTGCTGCGCCACAGGGTCCACCCGCTCGGCCAGCATGTCGCACAGCGCCACCAGGTGGGCGTCCCTATGCTGGCTATAGCAGCGGGCGTGGGTCTTGCCGATGTTGCCCAGGCCGATCACGGCGACTCGTAGCATGAGTATGGTCTCCTCATCCTCACTATACGCGGGCTGTTGAACGTTGCCTACTTAGACAAGGTTTGCGCTTACTTTATTGTTCGCGCGAACACGCAGGGGGGTGTGGGGGCCTCTGGCCCCACAGCAATTCTTTTTCGGAGGGGCTTCGCCCCTCCGAGCCTCCCCAAACGGGAACGCTGGAGGCCGCGCAGCGAAACCATGTCTTACTGGGGTATCCTGGCGTGGCCCGGCGCCAGGTACCCGGTTATTTGGTAAAAGTTCATCAGCGCACCGCGACGGGCGGATCACGCAGTCCTCAGTCCTCAGCACGTATCTCCTGGAGGCAGCGGTGCAGGTAGCCGCGGCTCTCAGCGGCCAGGCCCATGGCGCGGGCGAGCGGGTACTGGCCGGCGCCGATGATCTCCAGGTTGAGCGGGCCGGCGTAGCCCGCCGCGCGCAGGGCGCGCAGGGTGGCCGGCAGATCCACCGCGCCGCGGCCGGGGACCTGGGTCTCCGGCGGGCCGACGCGCCGCTCGCGGCTGGCGCAGTCGCGGAAGTGGCAGGTGATGATGCGGGTGCCCCAGCGCCGGGCCACCTCCGGCGGGTCCTCGTCTGCCCGGTAAAGGTGGCTGGGGTCGAAGTTCAGGCCGAGCGCGGGCTCGCGCACCTCGTCCGTGAGGCGCAGCGCGGTGGCGCTGTCGTAGATCGCCTGGCCGACATGTGGCTTGACCGCCAGGCGCAGGCCGTGGGCGCCGGCCAGGCGCGCCAGCTCGCCGATGTGGTCGATCGCGCGGCGGGTAGATTCCTCGTCACCGCTGGTGCCGCCGGAGCCGATGTTGACGATGCCCACGCCGAGCGCGCCGGCCAGCGCGAAGACCCGCTCGAGCCGCGTGCGGTCGGTGGTGGCGGCCTCGATCGCGGTGGCCTCCAGTTCGTGTGCGGCCAGCAGGCGCTTCACCTCGGATGCCTGGCCCGGCCCCTCGTCCGGACGGATGTGCTCGCACATGCCCGCGATCGCCGCCAACTCCACGTGGCGGTAGCCGGCCCAGGCCACGTGCTGCAGCGCCGCGGCCAAGTCCACCATCCCGAACAGCACCGTGTTGCAGCCAAGACGCATGCGGTTGCTCCTTATAGCGCACTGCGCTGGTATCTCAACTGAGGTGGGGTTTCTGGGGAGGGCGAAGCCCTCCCCTGGCCCTCCCCTTGAGCAATCAATGCAGCGGGCTGTATGTGCTCCATCCGGCACGTGCGTGTCAAGGCACGTGCCGGATGGGGTAGGGCGTCTGCGTTCTCGCTCCGCCCGGCCGGTGCGGAACGGTTCCGCACGCCGTAGGCAGCGGGCGCCGCCCGGTCACGGGCCGGGCGTGGTGCCCCATCTTATACCAACTCCACCACGATCTCGCGCTCGCGCAGGGCTGCCACGATCTCCTCGGGCGCCGCCGCGTCGCTGATGACGCGGTCGATCTCGTGGGGCAGCGCGAACGAGTGCAGATGGACCTGGCCGAACTTGGAGGAGTCGGCCACGCCGACCACCACCTGCGAGGCGCGGACCATCTGGTGCTTGAGCTGCGCCTCGCCGAGGTCCGTCTCGGTGAGGCCGTCGGCTGCGGTGACGCCGCGTGCGCCGAAGAAGCCGATATCCACCCGCAGGCGCTGGATCATGTCGGAGTTCAGTCCGCCCACCAGCGAGCTGGAGCGGTGGCGCACCACGCCGCCGGCGACGATCACCGTGATACCCTGGCAGGGGGCCAGCTCCAGCGCCGTGTAGAGGCCGTTGGTCACCACAGTGAGCTCCTGGTGCTCCTTGATCAGGCGGGCGATCTGGAACGCCGTGGTGCTGGCGTCCAGGAAGAGGCGCTGCCCCGAGCGGATGAGCGCAGCGGCGGCCTGCGCGATGCGCCGCTTGGCCTCCAGCCCCTCGTGCTCGCGAGCGGCGAAGAACTGCTCGATCTGGCCGCGGCCGGTGAGCACGGCGCCGCCGTGGACGCGGATGAGCATCCCCTGGGCTTCGAGCGCGTCCAGGTCCTTGCGTGCCGTCACCTCGGACACGCCGCAGCGCTGGCTGATCTCGGCCACCGAGAGCCGCCCGCGCGCGCTGAGTTGCGCCAGGATCCGCTCGCGCCGCTGCTCGGCCGCGGCCAGCCGGCCGGTGTCGCTCATGCCGCGCCCTCCGACAAAACCTATTCGCAAGTTTCTGGCTTTCGCTCGTATACTAGAGCCGACGGCCGTCGATGTCAAGAAGTGATTTAAATCACAACATCGACGGCGTCCAAAAGGGTATTGACAAGCCTGGTAAAGATTTGGTAGCATAGGCCCACATTCCAGACGCCAGTTACGAGTAGCTTTCGATTTGCGTGTGACCGCGACCGTGGTTCCCCCGCAGCGCCCCTTCCACCGGGGAGGTGGGGCCGCGCCTCAGGGCATGCGGTAGGGTGTGGACTACCGTTGTTCGCGTGGGTTCGAAAGGAGGTGTCTGACCGCCGAGGCGCCCCTGCCAGCATCGCCGCCTCTGGTCGTACCGGGAATCGACGGCGTCGTTCTCGCACACAGATGCCTTATGGAGGTACGCTTCATGGACGAGCAGAAGCTCCACGCCCGGCTGAGCCGCCGGGCCTTCCTACGCGCTGCGGCCAGCGCGGCGGCGGCCTC
>DATMBA010000060.1:0-9708 GCA_035559635.1 Roseiflexaceae bacterium | reverse complement strand
GGCGCTCGATCGCCGCCCGCAGCGCCTGCTGCAGCACTGTCCCGCGCAGCAGCGGGTCGCTCTCGTCCGGCAGCAGGCGCTGCGCCAGCGTGCCTGCGCCGAGCGTGAGCGGCGGATCCTCCAGAAGGAGCGGCAGCGCGCCACGCACGGCGCTCGCCAGGCCAGGCGGCGCCGACTTGCGGGCCCGCGCGCGCAGCTGGGCCAGCAGCCGGTAAGCGGTGCGCCGGCTGAGCTGCCCCCCCTCCGGGCCAAGCAGCTCCTGCGCCCGCCGCCACAGCCTATCCCCGCCGGCCAGCGGCTCCTCCGCCAGCGCGTCAGACAGGGCCTGCTCGTAGGCCGCGGTGCGGCGGCTCCGCCGGCGGTGCAGCCCCGGCGCACGCGACCGCAGGGTCTCCAGCGAGCCGCTGCGGGCGTAGGCGCGCAGCACGTTGCGCACTGTCCGCTCCGAGACGCCAGCTTCCGAGGCGGCCTCGCGCTGCGTCGCGCCGCGCACCAGCACTGCGTGCAACAGCCGGTAGCGCCGCGCGCCGTCCGTATCAGCGCCGAAGAGTGCCTCAACCTCCTCGTCGGCGAGCTGTGGCAGGTTCGGCAGAACAGTCACGATCTATCCCTCCTGAAGCGCGGCCGCGCGCACCTCGCACGGCCGGCAGATAGAGCTATCCTGGCGGATTGGCGGCACGGGATGGGCGGATGTTTGCGGGGGCTGCGCCCCCCACACCCCCGTTTTGCGCTCGCGCGCGTCTCCAGAGCCGCGTCTCGGGTTCGTTCGTGGAACGCCAGAAACGTAGCATGCCGCCAGCGCTTGATCAAGAGATTTTAACCTTTCCAGCGCTAGAATCCGGCCCACTGTAACGCGGCTGTAATGTTTCTGAGGCGAACAGGGGAGAGTCAGGGAGGGCTTCGCCCTCCCTGAAACCCACCCTTACCGCGGAGCCGAACAGCGGAGGGGCAGACTCACGCTGCGACCGACCCCATCCGGTTTGACGCGCGCCCGCCGCGGGCCTATAATGCGCTGTGCCGCGTTCCGCCGATGATGAGGAGAGGCCGCGCAGAGCCGCTGCTCCGCGCGGCCTCCCTGCATAGAGACCAGATTCGCCGTGACACAACGATCGCAGGGCGACAATCGTGACCGGCTCTCGGCCACCATCCGCTTCCTCGGCGACACCCTCGGCGAGGTGATCCGCGACCAGGCCGGCGAGGAGGCATTCGCGCTCGAAGAGCGCATCCGCAAGCTCGGCAAGGAGCTGCGCGCCGCGCGCGACCCCGAGCCGCCTACCGCGGCCATGCAGGAGCTCGTGGCCGGGCTTGCGACCTCCGAGATGCGTGCCGTCATCCGGGCCTTCAGCGTCTACTTCGCCCTCGTCAACCTGGCCGAGCAGCTGCAGCGCACCTGGGTGCTGCGCGAGCGCGCCCGCCAGCACCCCGACGTGCCGCGCTCCGAGTCGATCGCCGCCGCGGTGTCCCAGCTCCACGCGGACGGCGTGAGCGCCGCGCAGATCCAGCGCTGGCTGGACACCGCTCGCATCCAGCCGGTCTTCACCGCCCACCCCACCGAGGCCCGCCGCCGCACCACGCTGGAGAAGCTGCGCCGGATCGCGGATCTGGTGGACCGGCGCTTCAGCGAGCAGCTGTACGGCTTCGACCTCGAGGAGAACACCCGCCGCATCCGCGAGGAGGTCGTTGGCCTGTGGCAGAGCGACGAGGTGCGGGTGGTCAAGCCCACCGTGATCGACGAGGTCAAGAACGGGCTGTATTACTTCGAGGCCGGGCTGTTCGACCTGATCCCGCGCCTGTACCGCGAGCTGGAGCACGCGCTGCGCGAGCACTACCCGGAGCACCCCTGGCAGATCGCGCCGTTCCTGCGCTTCGGCTCCTGGATGGGTGGGGACCGGGATGGCAACCCGTTCGTCACGCCGGAGGTCACGGTGGAGGCGGTGCGCCTGATGCGCCTGGCCACGCTCGGCCGCCACATCGCCGCCGTCGAGGACCTCAGCCGGCGCCTCGGCCAGTCCACCCGCCAGGTGCCGGTGAGCGTGGAGCTGGAGGAATCGCTGGCCGCCGACGCCGCGCTGTTCCCTGAGGTGGCCGAGCTGCTCAGGCGGCGCAACGAGTTCGAGCTCTACCGCCAGAAGTGCACCTACATCCGGGAGAAGCTGGTGCGCGCGCGCGCGCACGCCGAGCGCCACGCCCCGGATTGGAGCAGCCACGACCCACTCCCGCCGGCCGGGACCTTCTACCACCGGCGCGCGGAGCTGCTGGAGGATCTGCGGGTGATGCAGCGCAGCCTGCGCCAGAACGGGGGGGCGGCCGTGGCAGAGGGCGCCCTCGAGGACGTGGTGCGCCAGGTCGAGGTCTTCGGGCTGCACATGGCCACGCTGGACATCCGGCAACACAGCGAGCGCCACGAGGCGGCCATCGCCGAGGTGCTGGCGGCGGCCGGGGTGTGCCAGAACTACCGTGCGCTGAGCGAGCAGGAGCGCATCGCGCTGCTCGGCCGCGAGCTTGCCAACCCGCGCCCGCTCATCCCCACCCGCCTGCGCTACAGCCCCGAGACCGTCGAGACTGTCCAGACCTTCCGCACTATCGCCGCCATCCTGGAGCAGCTCAGCCCCGAGTCGATCGAGACCTACATCGTCAGCATGACCCGCGGCGCCAGCGACGTGCTCACCATCCTGCTGTTCGCCAAGGAGGCCGGCCTGTACGACCGGGCGGCGGGCGTCAGCCAGTTGCACATCGCGCCGCTGTTCGAGACCGGGGCCGACCTGGCTGGCTGCGCCGCGGTGGTGCAGTCCTGCCTGGACCTGCCGGTGTACCGCGAGCACCTGCGGCTGCGGGGCGGGGTGCAGGAGATTATGATCGGCTACTCGGACAGCAACAAGGACGCCGGCTTCACCGCCGCCAACTGGGCGCTCTACCAGGCGCAGCGCGCCCTGCGCGACCTGGCGGCGCGCGAGGGCATCCAGCTGCGGCTGTTCCATGGCCGCGGCGGGTCGATCGGGCGCGGCGGCGGGCCGGCCAACCACGCCATCCTCGCCCAGCCGCCCGGCAGCGTCGGCAACCAGTACAAGATCACCGAGCAGGGCGAGGTGATCGCCGACCGCTACGGCCTGCCGCAGCTGGCCCACCGCCACCTGGAGCAGGTGGTGAACGCCGTGCTGCGCGCCGGCTTCCTGCCCCACCAGGACCCGCCGCCCGAGTGGGAGCAAGCGCTCGAGCGGCTGGCCGCCATCGCCCGGCGCCACTACCGCGCCCTGGTCTACGAGCGGCCGGAGTTCCTGCCCTACTTCCGCACCGCCACGCCGATCGCCGAGATCAGCCGGCTCAAGATCGGCAGCCGCCCCGCCAGCCGCCGCAACAGCGAGCGCATCGAGGACCTGCGCGCCATCCCGTGGGTCTTCAGCTGGATGCAGAGCCGCCACACGCTGCCCGGCTGGTACGGCCTGGGCTACGCGCTGGAGACGTTCGTGGTGGAAGGCGACGGGCGACGGGCGGCGGGCGATGGGCAAGCTCCCCTCACCTCATCGCCCCCCGCCCAGCGCTCGGCAGCGGAGGATCGGCTGGCGCTGCTGCAGGTGATGTACAACCACTGGCCGTTCTTCCGCACCGTGATCGACAACGCCCAGATGATCCTCGGCAAGGCGGACCTGCACATCGCCGCGCGCTACGCCGAACTGGTGCCGGACCCGGCCATCGCCGAGGCGATCTTCAGCGCCATCAGCGAGGAGTACGAGCGCACCACCCGCATGATCTGCCAGGTGGCGCGCATCAACCGCCTGCTCGCCACCAGCCCGGTGTTGCAGAACGCTATCGCACGCCGCAACCCGTACATCGACCCGCTCAGCTTCATCCAGGTGGAACTGCTGCGCCGCCTGCGCGCCGACCCGCAGGGCGCGGGGCACGGCGAGCTCGAGGACGCCATCCTGCTCAGTATCAGCGGCATCGCCGCCGGGCTCATGAATACAGGCTGAAAGGGGAGGGCCAGGGAGGGCCAAGCCCTCGCTGAAACCCGCCCTTTTCCTTCGCGGCGAGAGCCGCACCAACTACAGCAGCCGTATCACAAACCGGAACCTGGCGTCGTCCTCGTACCACATGGGGAAGTTGGTCCCCCAGACGTTGTTGGAGAGGTTGACATGCATGCCGCCCCGTCTGGGCGACTGCCGGTTGGTGAAGTTCAGCAGCGAGGGGGCGCCCGGCGCCACCAGCGCGGCGTCCAGCAGGTCGATCTGCAGCTCGCCGCGCTCGTCCACGTGCCTCACGGCCTGCACCGCGTGCAGCCGCCGGTTGCCATCTCGCACCACTTCGAGCGGCGCGATCCATTCCCCGAGCTTCAGCATGCGCCAGCCCTGCATCGTGGCCCAGGCCGGCTCGAACGAGAGCCACAGCGCCTCAGGCAGCCGGCAGGCCTGCTTCTCGAACCACTGCAGCTCCAGCTGCGCCGCCCGCCCATCGTGCGGCAGCCGCAACTCCAGGAAGGCCTGCCGCGGGCAGCCGAAACGTTCCGCTGCCTCCTCCGGCGCCGCTAGCTCACCAGCGCCCGCAGCCCGCCCGCGTCCTCACGCCGGTACAGTCCCACCGCCTGTGGCCACCACCAACGCGAGACGGCGCCCGCCGCGGCGATCCCCGGCTTGGTATAGTCCGGCACCGCCCACTTCCAGGTCTCGCGTTTGTTGACGTTGTACTGCGCGCGGAAGCGGTCGTAGTCTGCTTGGGAGAAGGTCTGGTAGCCGAACGTCACCGTCAGTGTCCCCGGCAGCGCGAGCCGCCCGCCCGCCAACTCTGCCAGCCGCGCCAGGTCCAGCGCGCCCCGCGCCAGCGCCTGCCGCACCCGCGGCCCGCCGCACCGCTCGTAACGCGCCAGGTCCGGCCGCGCTGGCGCTGTGTCCGCCAGGCGCGCCCGCGCCTCCTGGGCCAACTCCTCGTCCAGCGCGGCCACCGCCTCGTCCAGATAGGCGCGCTGCTCGGCCCAGGAGGACTCGAAGGCGCGGAAGCGCTCTGTCGTGCGCGCCGCCCGCAGCTGCTCCGCCGAGTAGCTGGTGTAGTCCGCCAGATGGGTCTTCTCGTCCAGCCCCCAGGTGTGCTCGGGCACGAGCAAGAGCGCGCGGCTGAAGCGCGCGAGCCGCTCCGGCGCCACGCCGCGCGCCTCCAGCCACTCCCGCCGCAGCCGGCTCAGCTCGCGGAAGCGGCTCACCTTCAACGGGTCGCTCCCCACGCCGTGGATCCAGGTGTCCCCGATCTCGCCGGTGACCACCGGCAGCTGCCCCCGCACCGTGCGTAGCGCCGACGCGAAGGCGTCCATTGTCGAGGCGGACACCTGCGCGCCGGGGAAGCGCGCCCGCAGCCGTGCGAACTCCGCCAGCACCTCATCCGCCTCCTGCGGCCCCTGGTTGTCGCCAGTGTGGGCGAACGCCAGCGCCGAGGCCAGGCCCGGCGCCGGCAGCACATCGCCATACCCGCCGCGCTGATACATCACCGCCACCTCGGCGCCGCTCGGGTCGCGCCACAGGAATAGCGGCGGTACATCGGGCGGCGTCGAGGCGGCGTTCACCCCGATATGCAGAAACTCCACCCCGGCCTGCGCCAGCAGCGGCACGATCCCGCGGGTGTGGCCCGGCACGTCGGTCATCTTGGCCGCGATCGTCCGCCTGCCGAAGCGCCGGTCCAGCTCCTGGCTCAGGCTCAGCCCGAAGGCGAAGAGCGACTCGTCCATCAACTCGCTATGGGTGGTGAACGGCAGCGCGTGCCAGGCGATGTCCCCGGCCGCGATGGCCTCCTCCATCAGTCGCCGCATCGGGGCACGCGCGCGCTCCAGGAACTCGTATACCAGCCAGGAGCCGGTGGTCCACACGAAGCGCTCCGGCCCGCCGCGCCGCCGCAGCTCGGCCGCGGTGGCCAGCGCCCGCGGGAAGAACTCGCGGACGTAGCGGTCCGCCACGCTGTGCGCGAGGTCGGTGAACCCCAGGTCCAGGTGCGTCTTGAAGACGAGATGAACAGTCTCGATCGCTGGTACGTCAGCCATGGTGCATTCCTTGTCATACCCGGCGGGCAGAGAACAGTTCGAATTAGACATGGGTTCGCTGCGCGGCCTCCAGCTTGACCGTCGGGGGAGGCTCGGAGGAGCGAAGCCCCTTCGAAAAAGATGTTCTGCGGGGGCCTACGGCCCCCACACCCCCATGCGCGAACCTTGTCTTAACGAATCTGGAGGGTATTTCTGCGGGGCGCAGCCCCCGCACCCCCGAACCGCCCCGCGCTCGAGCGTTTATAGATCCGGCGAGGTGAGCCGCTCCCGCAGCAGGTGCTTCTGCACCTTGCCGAGCGCGTTGCGCGGCAGCGCGTCCACGAACACCACCCGCCGCGGCTTCTTGTAGCTCGCCAGATGTTCCCGGCACCAGTCGATCATTCCAGATTGCAGATCGAACATGAGGGACTGGCGCTGCTCCTCATCACAAGCGGCAAGCTGCAAGCGGCAAGCTGCACTAAGAACCACCACCGCCGCCACCAGCTCGCCGAACTCCGCGTCCGGCAGACCCAGCACCGCCACCTCGGCCACCAGCGGATGCCGCTCCAGCACCTTCTCCACCTCGCGCGGGTAGATATTGTAGCCGCCGCTGATGATCAGCTCGCGCGCACGGCCGGAGATGCTGAAGTAGCCATCCGGGCTGCGCCAGCCCAGGTCCCCGGTGTTGAACCACCCCTCGGGGTCGAATGCCTCGGCAGTGGCCGCCGGGTTGCGCCAGTACCCCTTGAATACGTGCGGCCCGCGCACCTGGATCTCGCCCACCTCCCCGTCCGGCAGCGGCGCGCGCGTCCGCACGTCCACCACCCGCGCCTCCTGGCCGGGGAAGGGGACCCCTACCGTGCCCGGCCGGCGCTCGCCGTCGTACGGGTTGGTCAGGTTCATCACCGTCTCGGTCATCCCGTAGCGCTCCAGGATGCGCTGGCCGAACAGGGCCTCGAACTCGGCGAACGTCTGCGGCGCGAGGGGCGCGGAGCCGGAGACGAACAGGCGTACCGGGGACCGAGGACCGAGGACCGAGGACCGAGGGGCGTCATCACGGCCCACGCCATCCTCGGTCTTCGGACTTCGTTCTTCGGTCCGCCTCCGGGCCTCCTGGATCAGGCGTGTGTACATGGTGGGCACGCCGAAGAACATGGTCGTCTCACCGCGGGCGAGGGTCGCAAGCACCTCGGCCGCGTCGAAGCCGCGCCGCAGGTCCACCGTGCTGCCGGTGAGGAGCGCGCCGTGCAGCCCCACCCCCAGGCCGTGGATGTGGAACAGCGGCAGCGCCAGCAGCAGCCGGTCGTCCGCCGTCCAGCGCCAGGCGCGCGTGACCGCCGCGCTGTTCGCCATCAGGTTGCCGTGGGTGAGCATGGCGCCCTTGGAGCGGCCGGTGGTGCCCGACGTATAGCCGATCAATGCCACATCTTCAGAATGCACCATGCACCACGCACCATGCTTTGGCTCAGGGTGCATGGGGCGTGGTGTACTCACGAGGATATCGGTGAGCTCCGGCAGATCCCCCCGCAGGCCCGCAACCCCCGGCAACAGCTGCTCCTCCGTCACCACGACGCGCGCGCCGGAGTCCGCCAGGATATGCCGCAGCTCCGTGTGGCGGTAGGCTGTGTTCACCAGCACCACGATCGCGCCGGCCATGTGCGCTCCCAGGTAGGCCGCCACAAACTCCGGCGCGTTCCCCAGAAACAGGGCCACCCGATCGCCCGTGGCCAGGCCCCGCGTGCGGTACAGCCCGGCCCAGGCGGCCGCCGCCTCACGCACCTCCGCGAAGCTCCAGGACCGCCCCTCGAACAGCAGGAAAGGATGCTCTGGCCGCCGTTCGCAGGCCGCCAGCAGCGCATGCACCGTCGACTGCGGGTATGCCTCCATCCAGCCACCTCATGAAAAGACCGTTACCTTACGGCACAGGTGCGGATGGTATAATACCCCCAGTCCCGCCTTCGTCCAAGCGTGTCGCCGGTGCTCTATAGCGACGTGCAGCATCATCGAACCATCCACCTGCTAGGAGCGCGGGCGTCTCGCCCGCATGCGCGCACGATGCGCGCTCCCGGCGATCAACCATGCTGCACGTCGCTATAGGGAGGCGCCCGCTGATTGCCTGGAGAAGCTATGCCGCCGCCGCTCGCCGGCCTACGTGTGCTGGACCTCAGCCGCGCGCTCGCAGGGCCATTCTGCTCCCAAATGCTCGCCGACATGGGCGCCGACGTCGTCAAGGTCGAGCAACCGGGCGTCGGCGACCAGACGCGTGGCTGGGGGCCGCCGTTTCAGGGCGGCGAGAGCGCATACTTCCTCAGCGTCAACCGCGGCAAGCGCGCCATCGCGGTGAACCTGCGGCACCCGCGCGGCGCCGAGGTGATCCGCCGCCTCGTGGCCCGCAGCGACGTCCTGCTGGAGAACTTCATCCCCGGCACGCTGGACCGCCTGGGACTGGGGTACGAGGACTGCCGCGCCATCCGGGGGGACATCGTCTACTGCTCGATCTCCGGCTTCGGCCTGGTGGGTCCCGACCGCGAGCGGGCGGCCTACGACCAGATCGCCCAGGGACTGGGCGGCCTCATGAGTCTGATCGGCGAGCCGGACGGCCCGCCGCAGCGGGTGGGGATCGCCATCACCGACATCATGGCCGGCATGTTCGCCGCCTACGCCCTGCTCGCCGCACTCTACCACCGCCAGGCCACCGGCGAGGGCCAGTTTGTCTCCACCTCGCTGCTCGAGGGCCAGCTGGCGCTCATGTCCTACCAGGCCGGCAGCTACTTCGCCACCGGCGTGGCGCCCGCCCGACCGGGCAATCAGCACCCCTCGATCGTGCCCTACGGCGTGTACAAGGCCGCCGACGGCTACGTCAACATCGGCGTGGGCACCGAGGACCTGTGGCGGCGCTTCTGTGCGGCGCTGGGGTTGGAACAGCTGCGCGACGACGAGCGCTTCGCCAGCAACAGCGCCCGCGTGCGGCACCGTGAGCGGCTCAACGCCCTGCTCGAGCCGCTCTTCGGCGGCATGGCCGTGGCCGAGATCGAGCGCCGCCTGAACGCGCACGGCGTCCCGTGCGGCGCCGTGCGGGACCTCGCCCAGGTCTTCCAGGACCCCCAGGTGCAGGCGCTGGGCATCGTGCACGAGCTGCACCACCCCACCGCCGGCGCTATCAGGGTGGTCGGCCCGCCCTATCGCCTCTCGGCCACCCCGCCCGCGGTGGCCGCCCCGCCGCCGCTGCTGGGCCAGCACACTGATGAGGTGCTGGGAGAGCTGGGCTATCCCGTGGAGGAGATTATTGCCTTGCACGAGGCGGGCGCCGTCCAGTAGGGGAGGTGCTACGGGAGGGCTTCGTCCTCCCGTAGTAACTCACCATACACCCTGTATCAGGGAGGCATGCTATGACACAGCGACAGGGTCTCTTCACCGTCCAGACCTGGCTCATCCTCACGGCGCGGCAGCGCGCCCGGCTGGAGTGGCTTGTGCGGCAGCAGGGCGGCGACCTGGCGGACACGCTCAGCCGCATCGTCGCCGAGCATCCGCTCGACCGGCTGCCCGGCACCGCGCAGCCCGCCGGCGAGCCCTTGCCGGTGCGGGTGTTCCTTACCGCCGAGCAGCGGGAGGCCTTCGAGCGCTGGGTGGAGGCCAACAAGATCCCGCTGCCGGACCTGCTCTCGCAGATCGTGGCCGCGCACCTCGCCGGGCTGCCGGACCCGCCGGAGCGC
>DATMBA010000059.1:0-10973 GCA_035559635.1 Roseiflexaceae bacterium | reverse complement strand
GGCGGTTCGCCTACTGGACACGGTCACCGCCCGCCGCTGAGCCGGAATGAGGACCGCGCGCCGTGTGGTATCATCAGCGGCGTAGCGCGGCCAGGGGCGGCGCGCCCTCTGAAGCACTGAGCGGAAGGAGACGTCGGATGTTCCAGCAGATGCTCAACGGCAGCATCGCGGTGCTGACGCGGCCGGCGGTGGCGACGTTCGAGGAGCACGAGCGCAACAACGTTGGCTGGGCGCTGACCTACGTCGGCATCGGCGCGGTGATCAACGCCATCCTGGGGGTGATCGGCGCCTCCATCCGCCCGGCGACGCCGCCGGACCCCGCGACGATGGAGGGGCTGGAGGGGTCGCCCCTGGCCGACATTATGACCCAGGCGGCTCAGCCGCCGAGCCTGGTGGGCGCCGTGATCCTCGGACTCTTCGGCGCGCTGATCGGCTACCTGATCTACACCGGGATCGTCTTCCTGCTGGGGCGGGCGTTCGGCGGTACCGGGCAGTTCGGCGAGTTGGCCTACGACATCTCGCTGTTCTACACGCCGCTGACGATCCTCACCGCGCTGCTGAACGTTATCGCGATCGGCCCGCTCGCCTGCCTGACCGGCATCGCCGTCCTGGCCGCCTCGATCTACAACCTCTACCTGACCTACCTCGGCATCCAGGCCGGGATGAACGTGCCGAGGGACAAGGCGATCATCACGATGGTGATCATCTTCGTGGTGAGCGTCATCCTGGCCTGTATCTTCGTCGGCATTATCTTCGCGCTGATCGCCGCGGTGGCCGGCGCATCGCAGACGGCGCCGTAGGGGCCGCCGGAGAGGCGAGAGGCGGGAGGTATAGGTCCTACCGCCTCTCGCCCCTCGCCTCCCACCTGCGGATCAGGCTCCGCCCCGTCATCTGCGGCGCCGGCTGGAGGCCCATCAGATCCAGCACCGTCGGCGCGACGTCCGCCAGCCGGCCGCCCTCGCGCAGCGAGACCTGCCCCTTCTCCAGCCCTAACCCCGGCGCGGCGACCAGGTAGGTGGGCACCGGGTTGGTGGTGTGCGCCGTGTGCGGTCCCCCGGTCTCCGGGTCGATCATCATCTCGGCATTGCCGTGGTCGGCCATCACGATCGCCGCACCGCCCCTGGCCACCACGGCATCCACGATCGCGCCGGTGCACTCGTCCACCACCTCGCAGGCCCGCACTACCGCCGGGATCACTCCGGTGTGCCCCACCATGTCCGGGTTGGCGTAGTTCACCAGGATGAAGTCGTAGCGCCCGGACTCGATCGCCTGCAGCACCACGTCGCGCACGCCGTAGGCGCTCATCTCCGGCTTGAGGTCGTAGGTCGGCACGTCCTTCGGCGAGGGGACGATCTGCCAGTCCTCCCCGGGGAAGGGCTGCTCGCGCCCGCCGTTGAAGAAGAACGTCACGTGCGGGTACTTCTCGGTCTCGGCGGCGTGGAACTGACTGAGGCCCGCGTCGCTGATCACCTTCGCCAGCGGCACGGCCACATCGTCATTCTGGAAGGCCACCTCGAACGGCATGCCCTTCTCGTATTCGGTCATCGCCACGTAGATCAGGTCCCGGATCCGCTCGCGCGGGAAGCCGTCGAAGTCCGGCTGGACGAACGCCCGGCTGATCTGGCGCACCCGGTCGGCGCGGAAGTTGTAGCATACCACGGCGTCGCCTGCGCTCACGGTGGCGACGGGCCGGCCGGCCTCGTCCACGATCACCGCCGGCTTGATGAACTCGTCGGTCACGCCCTCGTCGTACGAGCGCTGGATGGCACTGATCGCGTCCGGCGCCGGGCGGCCCTCCCCCTTGGTGAGCAGATCGTAGGCCAGCTTCGTGCGCTCCCAGCGCTTGTCGCGATCCATCGCGTAGTAGCGTCCCACCACGCTCGCCACCTGGCCGACCCCCTCGCGCTCCATGAACGCCAGCAGGTCGCGCGCGAAGTCGATCCCGCTCTGCGGCATAGTGTCGCGCCCGTCGGTGAACAGGTGCACGAAGACGCGCCGGAGGCCCTGGCGCTTCGCCAGCCTCAGCAGGGCCTTGAGGTGGCTGATGTGCGAGTGGACACCGCCGGGGCCGAGCAGGCCGATCAGGTGCAGCGCCGTGCCGCGCTCCTTGACCGCGCGCATCGCCCGCAGCAACACCGGGTTCTCGAAGAACGAGCCGTCGGCGATGCTGTCGTCGATCACCGTGATATCCTGGCGGACGATGAAGCCGGCGCCGAGGTTGAGGTGGCCGACCTCCGAGTTGCCCATCTGGCCCGCCGGCAGGCCGACGTCCTTCTCGGCGGCGCGCACGAGCGCGAACGGGCGCTGGGCGCGCCACCTGTCGTCGTAGGGCTTGCGCGCCAGCCTCACACCGTTGCCCTCCACCTCTTCGCGCTCGCCCCAGCCGTCCCGGATGACGAGCAGGACGGGGCGGGGACGGTTCGTCTGTGTCATGGGTGCTTCCCCTCTTCCTACCATGCGTACTGCATAATCCGTAATGCGTAAGCTGTTGGCTTCGGCGCATCACGGATTACGCGGTACGTAGTTCGGATTCGGCACACGGGCTACTTCTTCTTAGCCGCCTGCTTGCCGCGCTGGGGCTGCGCCTTGGCCTTCGCGCCGCCCTTCGCCGCGCTGGCGGCCGGCGCCGGCGGCACCTGGCGGCCGCGGTGCGGCGCGGCTCCGCCGCTCATGGCCACCTGCGCCGCCACCGTGGGCTGCGCCGCCCGGCCGCCGTCCCCCTGGGCCGTGCCGGCCTGCAGCATGGCCAGCAACTCCCCCTCGCGGCCGAGGTGGCACTGCTTGAACTTCTTGCCACTGCCGCACGGGCACGGGTCATTGCGGCCGGGGAGATCCAACGCCCGGCGGACGGTGCGGGACTGGCGGGCCTGCTCCGCGGACATGCCGGCCAGCTTCGCGGCCTGCATGCGGCGCTGCTGCTCCTGCTCCACCTGGCGCAGGTGCTGCTCGTACTGGAACGACACCGGGATGATCTGGTAGACGATGTCCCGCTGGATGTTGGCCTTCAGTTCGTCGAACATCCCGTAGGCGTTGCGCTGGTACTCCACCAGCGGGTCGCGCTGGGCGATGGCCTGCAGCCCGATCTCCTGCCGCAGATCCTCCATACCGGTGAGGTAGTCCACCCACTGGCGGTCGATCGCGCCGAGCATCATGCGCCGCTCGACGTAGCGCATGTTCTCCTCGCCGATCGCCCGCTCGCGCGCCTCGTAGGCCTCCTCGATCGCGTCCATCAGCAACTCGGCCACCTCCTGGCGCGAGCGCTGCTCGATCGTCTCGGCGGTGATCGCCTCGGGCAGCGTGGGGCATATGGCGCGTACCGCCCGCAGCAGCGCCTCCGGGTCCCACTCCTCAAAATCTTCGTCGCGCCCCCTCCCCTCCGGCAGGTAGCGATCGATGAGCGCGCCCACCTCGTCCTCGATCATGTCCAGGATGCGCTCGCGCATGTTCTGGCCCTCGAGGATCGCGCGGCGGTCGGCATAGATCACGGTGCGCTGTTTGTTCATCACATCGTCGAACTCGACGGTGTGCTTGCGAATGTCGAAGTTGTAGCCCTCGACGCGCGTCTGGGCGCCCTCGATCGAGCGGTTGATCAGCCGGGCCTCGATCGGCACGCTGTCGTCCACACCCAGGCGCTCCATGAGGCCCTTGACGCGCTCCATCGGGCCGAAGCGCCGCATCAACTCATCCTCGAGCGACAGGTAGAAGCGCGACGAGCCAGGGTCCCCCTGGCGGCCGGCGCGCCCGCGCAGCTGGTTGTCGATGCGGCGCGCCTCGTGGCGCTCGGTGCCGATGATATGCAGGCCGCCAAGCGCCACCACCTCCTCGCGTTCGGCGTCGGTGATGCGCTTGGCCTCCTCGCGGGCGGCGCGCATCTGCTCGGGAGTGGCCTGCTCGATCGTGAGGCCCTGGCGGGCCAGCACCTCCTCCACCAGGCCGTCCGGGTTGCCGCCCAGCAGGATGTCGGTGCCGCGGCCGGCCATATTGGTGGCGATCGTGATCGCCCCCTTGCGGCCGGCCTGGGCCACGATGCGCGCCTCCTGCTCGTGGAACTTGGCGTTCAGCACCTCGTGCTTCAGCCCGTGGCGGCGCAGCATCTCCGAGAGGCGCTCGGAGGTCTCCACCGAGGTGGTGCCCACCAGCACCGGCCGCCCTAGCGCGTGCATCTCCTCGATCTCGCGGATCACCGCCTGCCACTTGGCCTGCTCCGTGCGGTAGATGTGATCGTCCAGGTCCTGGCGCACCATCGGCCGATGGGTGGGGATGATCACCACGTCCAGGTTGTAGATCTTGCTCAGCTCCTCGCGCTCGGTCCAGGCCGTGCCGGTCATGCCGCCGAGCTTCTTGTACATGCGGAAGTAGTTCTGGAAGGTGATCGTCGCCAGGGTGACGTTCTCCTGGCGGGTGCGCACGCCCTCCTTGGCCTCCACCGCCTGGTGCAGCCCGTCGCTCCAGCGTCTGCCCGGCATCTTGCGGCCGGTGAACTCGTCCACGATCACCACCTCGCCGTCCGGCTCGACGATGTAGTCCTTGTCCTTGTGGTAAAGGAACTGAGCCTTGAGCGCGTTGTCCAGATAGTGGGTCAGCGCATAGTGCTGCGGGTCGTACAGGCTCTCGCCCGGCGGCAAGCGCAGCATGCGCTCCACCTTGTGGATGCCCTCATCGGTGATCTGGATGGACCTGGCGCGCGGGTCGATCAGGAAATCCCCCTCGGGGTCCTCGATGAACTCCTTCTTGATCTGCTCGGGGGTATAGGGGCTAGGCTTGAGGTGGCGTACGATCTGGGCGAAGCGCCTGTACTCGTCGCTGCTCTCCTGGGCCGGGCCGGAGATGATCAGCGGCGTGCGCGCCTCATCGATCAGGATGTTGTCCACCTCGTCCACGATCGCGAAATACAGCTCGCGCTGCACGAGCTGGCTCACATCCCACGCCATGTTGTCGCGCAGGTAGTCGAAGCCGAACTCGTTGTTGGTGCCGTAGGTGATATCGGCGGCGTAGGCCTCGCGGCGGGTGCAAGGGCGCCAGTGCACCAGGCGCTGGTCCTCGGGGTTGGCCTTCGGGTCCACGTACTCCGGGTCGTAGAGCGCCGAGTAGTCGTGGGCGATCATGCCGACGCTGAGGCCGAGCATGTGGTAGATCGGGCCCATCCAGCCGGCGCCGACCTTGGCCAGGTAGTCGTTGACGGTGATCAGGTGGGCGCCCTTGCCCTCGAGCGCGTTGAGGTAGAGCGGCAGAGTGGCCACCAGCGTCTTGCCCTCGCCGGTCTTCATCTCGGCGATCTTGCCCTGGTGGAGCACGATCCCACCGATCAGCTGGACGTCGTAGTGGCGCTGGCCGATGGTGCGGCGGGCGGCCTCACGCACGGTGGCGAAGGCCTCGGGCAGGATATCGTCGAGCGTCTCGCCCTCGGCCAGGCGGCGCTTGAACTCATCGGTCTTGGCGCGCAGTTGCTCATCGCTGAGCGCCTGGAACTGCGGCTCCAGGGCGTTGATCGCGCGCACGGCCGGCTCGATCGCCTTCAGCGCCCGCTCGTTGCTGTCGCCGAAGATCTTCTTAATGAAGCTGAGCATCTAGGGTCCTCCAAAAACGCGCCCCTCGGTACAGGGCACGAGGAGCGGCGTTCGGTCGGGTGAATTATAGCATACGGGGGGGGGAGACAGCGGATAGGAAGCGGATAAGCGGATAAGCGGCTCGTATTCAGCGGTTCAGCGTTCCGCCTTCAGCGGTTCAGCGTTCCGGTTCGCCCGCAGGTAGAGGTAGTTGGACACCGAGGCGATCACGCCGGCCACCGGGATACCGAACAGAAGGCCCCACCCGCCGGCGACCGCGCCGCCGACCAGCAGCGCCACGAAGACCAGCAGCGGGTGCAGGCCGATGATCTGGCCCACCAGTCGCGGCATCACGACGTTGAACAGCACCTGTTGGACGATCAGCAAGCCGACCATGAGCGGCAGCAGCCGCGCGGGGGCCTCGACGAGCGCGATGAAGGCCGGCGGGATGAGCGCGAACACCCCGCCGATCAGCGGGATGAGCACCAGCAGCCCGGAGAGGATGCTGGCCAGCGCCACATTATCCAGGCCCACGATGCCCATCACCACGGTGGTGGCCATGCCGTAGAGCAGCGCGTTGAGCAACTGGGCGCGCAGAAACCCGCCGAAGGTGCGGTCCACGATCGCGAAGAAGGTCTCGGTCTCCTCGCGCACGCTGGGGGGCATGATCGCCAGGATGCGCTCGCCGAGCCGTGGCCCGTCCAGCGTGATGTAGAAGCTGAGGATGAGCACCAGGGTGATGTTGAACAGCAGCGTGGCCAGGCTACCGGCGAGCCCGAGCGACTGCTGGATAGCGCTGCTGCCGAGCGCGGCGATCTGCTCCGCGAGGGCCGCGGGCCGCAGGATCGCGGTGAGGTCGATACGGATCCCGAGCCGCAGCAGGCTCGATTGGAGGGCAGCGATCCACTGGGCGAGGGTCTCGACGCCGGACGGCATGGCGGTGGTGAGGCTGGTGAGCTGCGGGCCGATCGCCGGGACGAGCGCGAGCACTAGCACCAGCAGCAGTGTGAACAGCGCCAGGTACACCAGCAGCACCGCCAGGGTGCGCGGGATGTGCCACACCGGCGCGGTGAGGCCGGCGCGCGCACCCTGGCGGCCGATCACGGGCTGCGGCAGGGCCAACCCGGTGACCCAGCCCACCGCCGGCTGCAGGACGAGCGCGATCAGCCAGGCCAGCCCGAAGAGCAGCAGCGGCGGAGCCAGGAAGCCGAGCACGACGAGCAGCCGCTCGAACAGGAACACCGCGGCGGCGGCGATCCCGAGCCAGAGGGCGATAACCTGTAGGCGCTCGCGGGACATAGGGATTGCAGATTGCAGATTATCACATTGAATGCGAGGTGCACACCTCGTATTGTATACTATGTGATCTTCAATCTTCAATCTTCAATCCAACGCTCGCGAGCGGGGTATGCACTGCGCCACCGGCGCGGAGCTCGCTGCGGAAGAGGGTGATGCGCTCGACGCGCCAGGTACCGCCCTCCAGGGGCGGCAGGCCGCGCAGGCGCTCTCCCAGCCGCGCCAACTCCTCCGGAGCGGCGTCCCGCCGCACGCGCCCGATGGTGAGGTGCGGGGCGAAGGGCTTGTCCGCCGGGGGCAGGCCGAGTGCGTCCAACTCGCGCACGAGCGCATTGTGGGCCTGCTGGAGGGCGGCGGTGTCCCCCTGCACTCCCACCCACAGCACGCGCGGGCGGGCCAGGCCGGGGAAGGCGCTGGCGCGTGCCAGGCGCAGCCGCGGGGCGGAGACGCCGCCGAGCGCCGTGTGCATGGCCGCCTCGAGCGGCGCCACCAACGTGGCGTCGGTGTCGCCCAGGAAGCGCAATGTGAGGTGCATGGCCTCCGGCGCAACCCACACCACTGGTGGGCGGCCCGTCCGCAGCTGCGCCTGCACGGCCAGCAAGGCATCTTTGACCGCCGCCGGCAGCTCCGCGGCGATGAAGAGGCGGTAGTTCATCTGTAAAGGCTGAAGCTACTCCTGCGGTACGTCGTGCCCCGCGGCGAAGAACGCCTGGCTGTCCAGCGGCGCCTCGCCGGGCCCTGGCCGGGCACGGACGTAGCTGCCGTCCGGCTGCAAGATGCGAGCGCGCGAGTTGTCGCTCAGGTAGACCTGTAGCAGGCCGTAGGTCTGCGCGATCAACGCCTGGTCCTCGAGCGGGAAGAGCGTCTCCACCCGCCGATCCAGGTTGCGGCCCATCAGGTCAGCGCTGCCCAGGTAGACCTCCGGCTCGCCGCCGTTGGCGAAGTAGTAGACCCGGCTGTGCTCCAGGAAGCGCCCGACGATGCTGCGGACGTGGATACGCTCGCTCAGGCCGGGCACGCCAGGGCGCAGGCAGCAGATCCCGCGCACGATCAGCTCGCAGCACACGCCGGCCTGCGATGCCTGGTAGAGCAACTCGATCATCCGGGGATCCACGATCGCATTGCACTTGATGATCAGGTGCCCGCCGCCCCCCGCCCTGGCGTGCTCGATCTCGCGCCAGATGAGCTCCACCAGGCGCTCGCGCAGGTTGACGGGCGCCACCAGCAGCTTGCGGTAGCGGCGCTGGCGCGAGTAGCCGGTGAGGAAGTTGAACAGGTCCGACGCGTCGGCGCCGATGTCGTTCCGGCACGTGAGCAGCCCAAGGTCGGTGTAGATGCGGGCGGTGGTGGCGTTGTAGTTGCCGGTGCCGAGGTGTACGTAGCGGCGCAGGCCATCCTGCTCGCGGCGCACCACCAACGCGATCTTGGCGTGCGTCTTGAGGCCCACCAGCCCGTAGACCACGTGAACGCCGGCGCGCTCGAGCTGCCTGGCCCAGATGATGTTGTTCTCCTCATCGAAGCGCGCCTTCAGCTCCACCAGCACCGTCACCTGCTTGTCCTGGTCGCGGGCGTGCATGAGGGCACGGACGATCGGCGAGTTGGCGCCGACGCGGTAGAGGGTCTGCTTGATCGCCAGCACGTCGGGGTCCTCGGCGGCGGCCTCGATCAACTCGACGAGCGGCTGGAACGAGTCGAACGGGTGGTGCAGCAGGATGTCCTGCTGGCGGATGGCGGCGAAGATATCCGCGCTGGTGCGGGCGCTGCGCAGCGCGGGCGGCGCACTGGGGTAGAACGGCGGGTCCTTGAGGTCCGGCCGGTCCAGCCTGGTGAGCGCCATCAGGTCGGCCAGGCCGAGCGGCCCACGCCCCTCGTACAGGTCGTCCGGGGTGAGCTTGAGGTTGGAGAGCAGCAGGTCACGGATGCGCTGCGGCATGTCGTGCTGGACCATCAGGCGCACCACGGCGCCGAAGCGCCGGCGGCGCACTCCTTGCTCGATCGTCCGCAGCAGGTCGGCGGCCTCCTCCTCCTGGATCTCGACGTCCGCGTTGCGGGTGATGCGGAAGGTATAGCTCTCGATCACCTGCTCGCCGGGGAAGAGCGCGCCGACGTTGGCGGCGATCACCTGCTCGAGCCAGACGAAGCAGTGGCGGCGCTCGGGGGGCACGCTCTCGGGACCGTCGCAGGCGCCGCCGGCGATCGGCACCAGACGCGGCAGCACCGCCGGCACCTTGACGCGCGCGAACAGCTCGCCCTCCTCGGGGTCCTTGATCACCACCGCCAGATTGAGGCTGAGGTTGGAGATGTGCGGGAAGGGGTGGGAGGGGTCGAAGGCCAGCGGCGTGAGCACCGGGAAGACCTCACGCTCGAAGTAGGTGGTGAGGGCAGCCCGCTGCTCCGCGGTGAGCGCGCGGTAGTCCAGGATGTGGATGCCCTGCGCGGCCAGCCTGGGCATGATGTCGTCCAGCCAGCAGACGCGGTGCTGCTCCACGAGCGGGATGACGGCGCGGCGGATGGCGGCCAGCTGCTCGGCGGGCGTCAGGCCATCCGGTGTGGTGCCGCGCACACCGGCGGCCAGCTGCTGCTTGAGGCCGGCGACGCGGATCATGAAGAACTCGTCCAGGTTGGTGCTGAAGATCGAGAGGAACTTGACGCGCTCGAGCAGCGGGTGGCGCTCGTCCATGGCCTCCTCGAGGACGCGCCGGTTGAACTCGAGCCAGCTCAGCTCGCGGTTGAAGAAGCTCGGCGGCGCGGGCGGCGCCTGCTCCTGCGGGCGGTCAACCTGGTGGGCGACGAGCATCGCTCCCCTGCCTTCGCTATGCGCCGTGGGCTGTACAGCGTGGCCTCGCGGCACGGATCAGTATAGCACCCCGAGCGACGCCTGGGCAACCGCGCCGGGCGCCGGGTGCGGGATATCACGCAGGGCCGGGGCGCGTGGCGGCGCGCCGGTGACGCGATGCGGTCGTAGGGGTGCAGCAGGGGCCTGTCACGTTCATCGCCCGTTGTCGTGTATAGCCTCTACTGCGCTCCTCCGGCGTTGCCGCCGGCACGGTGCCCCGGCGCCGCGCCACACACCACACCCGGGCGCGCCGGTTCGGTGGTATCATCCCCCTCAGGTGAACGTGGGAGGCCCGCGAGGGCACAGCCCTCCCCGGCACCCGCACCCACCCGATCGTCGGAGCTACGAACGCAGTTCGGTATCAGAAGGAGCCCGCGATGTGTCGCATGATCCTGCTTGGAGTGGGCACCGGCGTGCCGGACCAGGACCGCGAGAATACCCACATGGTGTGGGACTGCCCGGACGGCCTGCTGCTGGTGGACGCCGGCGGCAGCACCTACCAGCGGCTGCTGCGTGCCGGGCTGGACCCCTTCCGGCTGCGCGCGATCGTCCTGACACACTCGCACGCCGACCACATCAACGGCCTGCCGGCGCTGCTGTTCGCGCTCAAGTTGGCCGGTTTCAGCCAGACGCTGACGATCTACGGCAACGAGCCGACGCTGGCGCTCGCACGGCGGGTGCTGGCGGCCTTCGAGCTAGAGCAGTACCAGGCGGACGCGCGATGGGAAGCGGTGGAGGCCGGCCGGGAGATCCCCCTCTGGACCGCCTGCTTCCGGCTGCACACCGCCCCCACCGTGCACTCGCGCCCATGCCTGGCGTTGCGCTTCGAGGACACCGGCAGCGGCCGGGTGCTGGCCTACTCGGCCGACACCGAGCCGTGCGAGGCGGTGCGCGAACTGGCGCGCGGCGCGGCGGTGCTGATCCACGAGGCCACCACACCTGGGCCCTTCCCCGGCCATACCAGCCCGCGCCAGGCCGGCGCGGTGGCGGCGGCCGCCGGCGTGGCCCATCTCGTGCTGGTGCACTTCAGCCCGCGCTGGACCATGAGCGCGGCGCAGGCCATCGAGGAGGTGCGCGCCGGCGGCTTCCGCGGCGAGGTGGAGATCGGGCGGGAGCTTGGGGTGTACACGCTCTGAAGGCGCCCGCACGGTGCATGTTGGCACGTTGCACGTTCGCCCACGAAGACAAGGTGCGCGCGGGCGTGACCGTCCGCGCGCACGCCGCAGGCGTTCCCGCAGGGTACGCGCATGGGGGTGTGAGGGCCATAGGCCCCCACCGCAATGCTTTTTCGGCGG
>DATMBA010000058.1:0-1180 GCA_035559635.1 Roseiflexaceae bacterium | reverse complement strand
GGGGAGGGCGAAGCCCTCCCCGGCCCTCCCATGCCCGAACAGCTTGGCAGCATATGCACTAGGGCGCCGTCACCGTCCCCGGCTCCGCACCACGCCCGGCCGCTGAAGCGGCGGACTAGCTGCTGCAAAGCCCGCCGCTGCGGGCTGCAGGCCGCGCCCGGCGGCTGAAGCCGCGGGCTATCCCCTGCCACGCCCGCCGGTGCGCGCTGCCGTTCAGGCCGCGCCGGCGCCCTGTGCAACGGATAGCCCGCCCGTTCACGGGCCGGGCGTGGGAGGGCGCAAAGAACGCCTACGCCCTACAGAGAGCTAGGGCGGCGTCAACGTCGGCTGTTATGCCACCACGCCCGGCCGGGCCCAGCAGGCACCCCGGCCGCGCAGACGGCCTTCACAAGCGCGCCCGCTGCGCCCCGCGATCTGCTATCATGTGCCTCCGCACGCTGCGGCCCGTAGCGGCATGTCACGGGCAGACGAGGGCAGACCGCATGACAGACAACGAGCAGACCAGCAGCCGTAAGCTGGACCACGTCCGCATTGTGCTGGGCGAGGACGTGGCAGCCAAGGGGGTCTACACCGGCTTCGCCGCCTACCGCCTGCCGCACGACGCGGTGCCGGAGCTGGACCTGGCGGAGATCGACACGCGCCTGACCTTCCTGGGCCGCCCGATGCGCGCGCCGCTGCTGGTCAGCTCGATGACCGGCGGCGCGCGCGACGTCGCGCGCATCAACCTGGCGCTGGCCGAGGCCGCCGAGGCGCTGGGCCTGGCGATGGGCGTCGGCTCGCAGCGCTCGGCGCTGGACGACCCGCGCCTGGCCTACACCTACCAGGTGCGCCGCGTGGCGCCGAGCATCCCGCTGCTGGCGAACCTGGGCGCGGTGCAGCTCAACTACGGCTACGGCGTGGACGAGTGCCGCCGCGCGGTGGAGATGATCGAGGCCGACGCGCTGGTGCTGCACTTCAACGCGCTGCAGGAGGCGGTGCAGCCCGAGGGCAACACCAACTTCAAGGGCTTGCTGCAGAAGATCGAGCGGGTGTGCGCGCAGGTGGGGGTGCCGGTGATCGCCAAGGAGGTGGGCAACGGCATTGGGGCGCGCGCCGCGCGGCGGCTGGTGGAGGCCGGGGTGTGGGCGATCGACGTAGCCGGCGCCGGCGGCACCAGCTGGAGCGAGGTGGAGCGCCACCG
>DATMBA010000057.1:0-5537 GCA_035559635.1 Roseiflexaceae bacterium | reverse complement strand
GAGGGCCTGGCCCTCCCCTACAACCCCACCCGGTTTGCAGCTGGCGGTGTGCGCGCAGCGCATGGACGACTGAGGTGATGAGCACGCTGAGGGGTGGCGCGCAAGCGCCACCCCTCAGTGTCGCTGGCTGCACTCCTTCATGGGTTCGGCGGTGCAGCGCTCCAACAGCATCAGCGCCCTCACTCCTTCAAGGGTTCAGCGCTTCAGCAGTCCCACTGGAGCACCACCGCCCCCCGGGCTGGAACACGCACCCCCTCGACACGGCCGGCGGCGGTTGGGAAGCCCTCGCCGCTCAGCAGGTCGCGCAGTTCCACGCCGGGTGGCAGCGGCACGCCGCGCAACGGCAGATCCAGCGTGCGGGTGGTGGCGCTGTTGTTGAGCGCCACCACCAGCTGCTCGCGCTCGTCCCAGCGGGCGAAGGCGTAGATGTTCATGCGGCCGTCGGCCAGCAGCGAGCGGTAGGCGCCGGTGCGCAGCGCGGGGTGCGCGCGGCGCAGGGCGACGCAGCGCCTCGTCCAGGCCAGCATCTCGTGGTCCCAGCGCGCCTCATCCCAAGGGAAGCAGCCGCGGCAGAGCGGGTCCGGCCCGCCCAGCATCCCCACCTCGTCCCCATAGTAGATGCACGGTGCGCCGGGATAGACCATCTGGAACAGGGTGGCGAGGCGCTGCTGCTGCGCACTGCCGCCGGCCTCGGTGCGGAAGCGCGCCGTGTCGTGGCTGCCGAGCAGGTTGAGCTGCACCTCAGTGGCCGGGCGCGGGTACATAGCCAGCAGCCGGTCGATCCCGGCGGCGAACGAGTCGGCGCGCAGTGTGTCGCGCGCGAAGAAGTCACGGCACAGGTCGCGGAACAGGTAGTTCATCACCGCGTCGAACTGCGTGCCGTCCAACCAGGGCGTCCCGTCCTGCCAGATCTCGCCGACGATGTAGGCCTCCGGGTTCACCGACTTCACCACCGTGCGGAACTCGCGCCAGAAGGAGTGGTCGGCGATCTCGTTCGGCACGTCGAGCCGCCAGCCGTCGGCGCCCTGCTCGATCCAGTAGCGCGCGACGCCCAGCAGGTAACGGCGGACGGGCGGGTGGTCGGTGTTGAACTTGGGCAGCGAGCGGAAGTCCCACCAGGTGCGGTAGCCCGCCGGCCGGTCCGGGTCGTAGGGGTGGAGCGGCAGCCGGTCCACGTGGAACCAGCGCAGGTAGGGCGAATGGGCTTCGTTCTCCAGGATATCGTTGAAGGCGAAGAAGCCGCGGCCGCAGTGGTTGAAGACGCCGTCCAGCACGATGCGCATGCCACGCTCGTGGGCGCCGTCGATCAGGCGGCGGAACGCGGCCATGTCGCCGAAGTGCGGGTCGATGCGGGTGTAGTCGTAGGTGTTGTACTTGTGGTTGGAGGGGGAGTGGAAGATCGGGGTGAGGTAGAGGGCATTCACCCCGAGGTCCACCAGATAGTCGAGGTGGTCCACGATACCCTGCAGGTCGCCGCCCATGAAGTTGTGCAGGGTGGGCGGCGTCCCCCAGGGCTGGACGTTCTCCGGGTCGTTGCTGGGGTCGCCGTTGGCGAAGCGCTCGGGGAAGATCTGGTAGAACACCGCGTGGCGCACCCACGCGGGGGTGTCGAAGGCCGCTGGCGGGGTGACAGTCATGGGCAGCTCCCGATCCGGGTGACGTTGTGCAGGCCGGCATTATACTACCGCGGGAGGGTTGCTGAAGGGACGGGTGGAGGGTAGAATGCAAAATGCACCATGCAATGGGGTCTCCTGACAAGCCGTTCGGTTTGATGGGAGGGCCAGAGAGGGCGAAGCCTTCCCTGGCCCTCCCCAATGAGCGAAACGATGTGGTTGATCGTCGGTCTGGGCAACCCGGGTGAAGAATACGCGCGCACGCGCCACAACATCGGCTGGGTGGCGGTGAACCATGTGGCGCGGCGGCATGGGCTGGAGTTCAGCGGCAAGCGGGCCAATGCGCGCATCGCCGAGGGGCAGATCTTCGGGCAGCGGGTGGCGCTGGCGCGGCCGCAGACCTATATGAACCTGAGCGGGCAGGCGGTGGTGGGGCTGTGCCAGTGGTACAAGATCGACCCGGCGCGCCAGTTGCTGGTGATCTATGACGACACCGACCTGCCGTTCGGCGTGCTGCGCCTGCGTGAGCGCGGCAGCGCCGGCACCCACAACGGCATGCGCTCGATCGTCGGCCAGCTCGGCTCGCAGGTCTTCCCGCGGCTGCGCGTAGGCATCGGGCAGAAGCCGCCCGGCTGGGATCTGGCAGACTACGTGCTGGCGCGCTTCACCCGCGAGGAGGAGGAGCAACTCCCGGCGCTCGTGGAGCGTATCGCCGACGCGGTGGACACCGTGGTGCGCGAGGGGTTCACGGTGGCCATGAACCGCTACAACGCGCCGGAGCGCCCGCCGAAGCCCGCCGGCTGAACCACGAAGGCAGAGGAGGGGCCGCCGCCGCGTGGGAGAGGCGGCCCCGATGTGAACTCACGCTCCTCGCGCCTTGATGTCTTCGCGTCTTCGTGCTTTCGTGGTGCGCGCTCACGAGCCAGTCTCCACGCTCCAGGCATGCACCCCCTGGGTGGTGAAGGAGAAATGGCGGATCTGCACGCCGGCCGCGCCGAGCACCCGCTCCAGCTCCAGCCGCCGGTCGAACGGGCAGGCGAACACCATGAATCCCCCGCCCCCCGCCCCCGTGATCTTCCCCCCCCACGCCCCGTGCCGCCGCGCCAACGCGTAGATCTCCTCCACCTCCGGCGGCGCGATGTAGGGTGAGAAGGCCTTCTTCACCTCCCAGGCCACATGCAGCAGCTTGCCGAACTCCGCGATCCGCAGCCCCCGCAGTAGCTTCACCGCCTCATCCACCAGCGCCTTGGTCTCGTCGTGGTAGCGCAGCGTGTCCCCCTCCTGCAGCCGCCGCACCTGATCCTCCACCAGGTGGTGCGTCAGCAGCGTGCGCGCCCCGATGTACCCCAGCAGCAGGCAACTCTCCAGCTCCAGCAGCGCCGTCGGGTCGCGCAGCACCGGCTCGACGATCACGCCGTCCGGGCCGAAGTGGTAGACGCACATCCCGCCGAAGGAGGCGGCGTACTGGTCCTGCCGCCCGCCGGGGATGCCGAGGTCCACCCGCTCGATGCGGTAGGCCAACTCGGCCAGGGTGTGCGGGTCGATCGGCAGTTGGTAGGCGGTGTGGATCAGCTTGAGCATGCTGACCACCAGCGCCGAGGAGGAACCTAGCCCGCTGCCGGGGGGCACATCGGAGAACATAGTCACCTCGACCCCCTGGGCGGCGGGCATGGCGTCGAGGACGGCCTGGGGCAGGCTCAGGCGGCCCTCCCAGCGGCCAGTGAGGTTGCGGCTGACCTGCTCCAGGTCGAGCGAGCGGATGGTGACGCCCTGCTGACCGTTGGGGCGCAACATGCAGCGGACGTACTTGTCGATGGTGCAGTTGAGGACCTTGCCGCCGTGCTGCTCGGCGTAGGGGCTGACGTCGGTGCCGCCGCCGAAGAACCCGATCCGCATCGGCGCCTTGGCCTTGTAGATACGCATGAAGAGCCTCCGTCTCGTGTCGCCGCGCAGTATAGCATGCCCTGCCGGGGCGCCAGCAGCGCAGGGGGGAGTCCGCCGGTGAACCAACCACCACCCGCCACGCACGACTCTTTCCACGCCGCGTGGCGCACCAGGTGTACGATCGCCGTATAATGCTGCCCTGCGTCATATCACAGGAGTGACTCAGTTCTGCCTTATCAGGAGAGATTCAGGGAGGGCACGCCCTCCCTGAACCCCACCCGTCAGCGAGCATGCGACATGGGAGGGGCAGGGAGGGCACGCCCTCCCTGAAAATCCCCTTCTGTACTACGCAGGCTTGGCCTGCAAGCATTGAGCGCTGCAAGCGCACGAAGGAGGCTCGATGGGAGCGAAGAGGTTCGGCTGGCTGGCGGCGGCGCTGGCCGCGCTTGCGCTCGCGCTGCTTGCGGCCACGCCCGCACCGGCCGCGGCGGTGGACCGGCGCAGCGGCAACCGGGTGGTCGTTGGCGCGGGCGAGGTCGTCGAGGACGACCTGATCGTGGCTGGCGACAGCTTCGTGCTGGACGGCCGCGTACAGGGTGACCTGATCGTGACAGCGGGGAGGATCGAGATCAACGGGGTCGTGCAGGGCGACCTGATCGCGGCTGGCGGGGCGGTGACGCTGGCCGGCACGGTTGAGGACGACGTGCGCATCGCCGGGGCGACGCTCAGGCTCGCGCCGGGCGCGCGCGTAGGCGATGACCTGCTGGCGGGCGGTATGAGCCTTGAGCTGGCGCCGGGCAGCCAGGTGGGCGGCGCGCTCATGTTCGGCGGCGGCCAGGCGCTGCTGGCCGGCGCGGTGGCCGAGGAGGTGCTGTTCGGCGGCGATGGCCTCGAGCTGCGCGGCACGGTGGGCCGCGGCGTCGAGGCCTCCGTTGGTGAAGGCAGCGGCCCGGCCTGGGCCTCGCAGACGCGCTTTGAGGGCGTGCCGCCGCCGCCAGCGGTGCGCTCCGGCCTGACGGTGGCGGAGGGCGCTCGCATCGGCGGCGATCTGACATACACCAGCCGGCGGGACTTCAGCATACCGCCGGGCGCGGTGGCCGGCAGGGTGGTCTACAACCAGCGCCCGATGGGAGCTCCACGGGACTCAGGCGCTGGTGCTACGGCGCTGGACCTGCTGCGGCGCTACGCGGCGCTGCTGCTGGTGGGTCTGCTACTGGTCTGGCTGGCGCCGCGCGTGACGCGCGGGGTCAGCAGCAAACTGGAGGCGCAGCCGCTGGCGAGCCTGGGATGGGGCTTCATCAGCATCCTGGCGATCGCGCTGGCCTTTCTGCTGGTGCTGCTGGCCACGGTCTTCCTGGCGGTGCTGCTTGGCCTCGTCAAGCTGAACGGGCTGATGGGCCTCGTGATCGCGACGGGCGGACTGGCGCTGCTGGCGCTGGTGGTGCTGACGATCATCGCCATCGCGTACGTGGCACAGATCGCGGTGAGCTACGAGGCGGGGCGGCTGATCCTGCAGCGGCTGCGGCCGGCGTGGCTGGAGCGGCCATACGCACCGTTGGCGTTGGGCCTGGCGCTGCTGGTGCTGCTCACGGCGGTGCCGGTGGTCGGCTGGCTCTTCAGCCTGGCGGCGGCGCTGCTCGGCCTGGGCGCGCTCTGGCTGTTCGGGCGGGACGCGGTGCTGCACCGGCCCATCCCCGCGCCGGCGCAGGAGTAGGAGATATGGAGGGCCACCGGGAGGGCATGACCCTCCCCGCACCCCCCCGCACTGAGGCAAAGGGAGAGGTACAGGCAGGGCATCGCCCTCCCCACAAACCGCACTCCATGAGCCTGCGGCGCAGCACGCTATGGAGGTGCCATGGTTCTGAAGGGCAGCGTAGGCGGTGAGCCGGTGACGGTGAGCCTGAAGCCGGCGGCGCTGAGCGTGATGTTCGGCGCCGCCGAGGTGCTGACCTACGACCGCGCCGGGCGGCTGTACTGCTGGTTCGAAGGCGGGCGCACGCTGCGGCGCGGGCTGGACGGGCGCGTGCTCGAGAAGCAGCC
>DATMBA010000056.1:0-5016 GCA_035559635.1 Roseiflexaceae bacterium | reverse complement strand
TGAAGGCCGTGCTCAAGACCCGCATGCTCGGCGGCGACCCGCCGGACTCCTTCCAGGTGCATCTCGGGCGCGAGTTGATCGACTCGCACGTGATCCCCGGCCGCATGGAGCCACTGGATGAGCTGTACGCCTCCGAGGGCTGGACCAACAGCTTCCCCAAGCAATTGATCGACATCGCCGGCCTGGACGGCAAGCCCTACTCGGTGCCGGTCAACATCCACCGCTCCAACGTGCTCTGGTACCACAAGGGCCTGTTCCAGCAGGCCGAGGTGGACGCGCCGCCGGCCTCGTGGGACGAGTTCTTCGCCGTGGCCGAGAAGCTGAAGGCCAAGGACATCCCGGCGCTGGCGATCGCCGAGTCGGCCCCCGGCTTTACCGGCCACGTCTTCGAGAGCATCCTGCTGGCCTCGCTCGGGCCGGACAAGTACCGCGGCCTGTTCAACGGCCAGACCAAGTGGGACGACGCGGGCGTGACCCAGTCGCTCCAGACGTTGCAGCGGGCGCTGGAGTACGCCAACCCCAACTACCTGAGCGTCAGCTGGGGCGATATCAACGACCTGATCGTGGCCGGCAAGGTGGCCATGATGATCATGGGCGACTGGACCCACGGCCTGCTGAAGTCCAAGAACTTCAGCGACTACGGCTGGGTGCCCTCCCCTGGCACCGCCGGCACCTTCATGCTGCTCTCGGACTCCTTCGGGCTGCCCAAGGGGGCCAAGAACCGGGAGAACGTGATCAACTGGCTGAAGGTGTGTGGCTCCAGGGAGGGGCAAGACGCCTTCAACCCGCTCAAGGGCTCCATCCCGGCCCGCACCGATGCCGACCTCACCAAGTACGACGACTACCTCAAGTCGGCCATGGAGGACTTCAAGAGCAACCAGTTAGTGGGCAGCATCGCCCACGGCGCGGCGGCGAAGGAGAGCTTCATGACCGACTACGCCAACGTGCTCAACATCATGGCCACCAACAAGAACGTGGACGAGGCGCAGAGCAAGCTCTCGCAGGCGGCGGCCGATGCAAACTTTGGAGCGTAACACGGCGGCGGAGGAGCGGCCCCCGGCCGCTCCTCCCCTCGCACGCCGCACCCGGCGCCGCCTCCTGCCGCGTGGCGATATGGCGCTGGCCGTGCTGGCCCTCAGCCCGTCCATCCTCGCGGTGGGGGTGTTCATCTACGGCTTCATCGGTTGGACCTTCTACATCTCCACCGTCAACTGGAACGACATCCTGCCGGACTACACCTTCACCGGGGCGCGCAACTGGGTGCGGGTCTTCACCGACGAGCGCTTCCAGATCGACCTGCGCAACCTGGTCTACTTCGCCGCCTCATTCATGACCCAGTGCATCGTGCTGGGCTTCCTGCTGGCCGCGTTGCTGGACCGCGGCATCAAGGGTGAGGCGCTGTTCCGCACAGTGTTCATCTTCCCCTTCGCCGTCTCCGGCATCGTGACGGGCGTGGCCTGGCGCTGGCTGATGCAGCCCACCACCGGCATCAACCTGCTGCTGGACGCCGCCGGCCTCGGGTTCCTCAAGAACGAGTGGTACGCCCACCCCCAGTACGGCATGCTGGCGGTGAGCATCCCGGCCGCCTGGCAGATGACCGGCTATATCATGGCGCTCTACCTGGCCGGGCTGCGCGGCATCTCGGCCGAGGTGCGCGAGGCGGCGGCCATGGACGGCGCCAGCACCTTCCAGCTCTACCGCCACGTGATCATCCCCATGCTCGCGCCGGTGACGCTCAGCGCCATCGTGCTCACCGGCATGGGCTCGATCCGCGTGTTCGACCTGGTCTCGGCCATGAGCGGCAGCGGCGCGGCCTACGCCACCGATACGCTGGCCTTCTACATGTTCCAGATGTCGTTCCAGGCCAACCGCTTCTCGCTCGGCGCGGTGATCGCCGCGTTCATGATCCTGCTCTCGGCCTTCCTGGTGGTGCCGTACCTGATGCAGGTGCGCAAGGAGGTGGAGCAATGACCATGCGTCTCCAGCGCGCCTGGAGCGAGGGCGCCATCTACCTGGTGCTGCTCTGCTTCGCGGCCTACTTCCTGATGCCGATCTACGTGCTGGTGATCACCGGGCTGAAGCCCTATGAGGACGTGAACGTCACGCGCATGTGGGAGCTGCCGCAGGGCCTGTACTTCGGCAGCTTCGGCGCCGCCTGGACGGCGGTGGCGCCCAATTTCTGGAACAGCGTGGTGATCACGGTGCCGGCGGCCGTCATCTCGTCGTTCATCGGCTCGATCAACGGCTATATCTTCGCCAAGTGGCGCTTCCGCGGCGCCGACACGCTCTTCATCCTGTTCCTGGTGGGCATGTTCCTGCCCTACCAGGGCATCCTCATCCCGCTGGTGCAGACGCTGCAGGCGGTGAAGCTGTACGGCACCCTGCTGGGGGTGATCTTCATCCACTGTGTGTTCGGCATCCCGATCACGGCGCTCATGTTCCGCAGTTACTTCGCCAGCATCCCGGCGGACCTGGTGGACGCGGCGAAGATCGACGGCTGCGGCTTCTTCGGGATCTACCGCTGGATCATGCTGCCGGTGGCGCTACCGGCCTTCGCGGTGGTGCTGCTCTGGCAGTTCACGACCATCTGGAACGACTTCCTGATCGGGGTGATCGTGCTGAGCAATCCGACGCTGGCGCCGGTGAACGTGGCGGTGCAGAACCTGGCCGGCAGCTGGACGGTGGAGTGGAACGTGCAGATGGCCGGGGCGCTGATCGCAGCCCTGCCGACGATCGTGGTCTACCTGGCGCTCGGCAAGCTGTTTATGCGCGGCCTGCTCGCTGGCGCGGTCAAGGGGTGACGGAGAGCGGATAGGAAGCGAGTAAGCGGATAACTACGAAGCCACAAGGGCACGAGGTATACCGAACTGCGTGTCTTCGTGTCTTTGTGGTGGGCTACCTGTCGCGCGGGTCGAGGATGGGCCGTTCGGGGGCCAGCAGCGCGGTGGGCGCGATGCGCGGTGGCAGCGGCGGCATACCCTGCTGGCAGCCACGCGGCAGCGGGTTGGGCGGCTGGACGCCGAAGTAGGCCTGCATGATCTGCGTCACCGCCGGCACCGCGATGGTGGCCGAGCCGTCGTTCATGTCCCCGGCACCCTCCACCAGCACCAACACCTCGATCTGCGGGTTCTCGTAGGGGGCGAAGCCCACGAACCAGGCGTGGCTCTGACGCACTGGCGGGCGCGGCTTGCCGTTCAGCGGCGGCAGCTCGATCAGCGGCCCGAACTCGGCCGTGCCGGTCTTGCCGGCGATCGACAGGCCGGAGCACTCGTCGCGCGCCGCCACGTTCACCCCCTCGGTCACCGAGCGCCGCATCCCCTCGCGCGTCACTGCGAAGAAACGCGGGTCCGCCGGGACGCGCCGCAGCACCTCCGGCGCGATCTCGCGCACCACCGTGCCGTCCGCCCCGGTGATGGCCCGCACGACCTGCGGGCGGTAGACGGCCCCGCCGTTCGCCACCGCCGCCGCGCCGGTGATCAGCTGGATGGGCGTCACCAGCAGGTTGCCCTGCCCGATCGCCGCGTTGTAGGTGTCGCCGGTGGTCCAGGCCGCGCGCAGGGCCTGCTGCTTCCAGGCTGGCGTCGGCACGCGGCCGGTGGCCTCGCCCACCAGCGGGATGCCGGTGGGCTGGCCCAGCCCGAACAGCTCCAGCCCCTCGGCCAGGCGCGTCGGCCCCAGCCCCTCCGGGATGGTCTTCTCCTCCTCCTTGAGGTTGACCACGTTCTGTTTGTTGCCGCCCGCCACCGACATAAAGAAGACGTTCGAGGAGACCTTCAGCGCGTCCGAGACGGTGATCAGCTTGTTGTCCCGCCGGCTGGCGTTGGGGTACTCGTAGGTGCGCCCGGCCACGTACTGGTCCTCCACCACCAGCCGCCCCGGGTCGCGCACCAGGGTCTCGGGCGCGATCACGCCGTGCTGCATGGCGATGATGGCGTCGAACTGCTTGAGCGTCGAGCCGGGCGGGTACTGGCCGGCGATGGCGCGGTTGGTCTGCAGCGCGAGCCGGGCCGCCTCCTGCTGCTTGGCCGGGTCGGTGGGGAAGAACAGTTCCTGCAGCTCCCTGGCGCGCGTCGGGTCCCAGATGTTGTTGTCGTAGGCCGGCCAGTTCACCAGCGCCAGCACGCGGCCGGTGTGGACCTCCATCACGATCGCCACGCCGCTGCGGATAGGCGGGTAGTCGCGCTTGTAGGCGAACTGCTCTGGCATGGCCAGCCGCCGCCGCTCGCTCTCGGCGATCCAGTTCTGCAGGATCTGCTCCACCTGGCGCTGCAGCGCCACGTCGATCGTCAGCACCAGGTTCTGCCCGTCCCGCGCGGGCTGGACGGTGGTGGGCGGGCGCACCGGGCGGCCGAGCGCGTCCACCACCACGGCCTGCATGCCGAGTTGGCCGCGCAGCTCGGCCTCGTAGCTGGCCTCCACACCGTCCTTGCCGATGCGGTCATCCGGCAGGTAGCGCGGCATGCCGAGCTGGTAGGGGTTGATCTGCTTCTGGATCACGCCGCACTCCACGGCGTTGCCGATCGAGTCGAGCAGGCCGGCGGCCCAGGAGCGGGCCGGGTTCTGTTTCACCAGTTCGCACTGGTTGACCCGCCCGATGTAACCGAGGACGTAGGAGAGCGAGGGGATGTGCGCGCTGAGCGGGTAGCGCCTTCGGTAGTCCTGCTCGATCAGCACGCCCGGCAGAGTGGGGGCGTTCTCGCGCAGCACTAGCGCCGTCTCGCGCGGGATATCCTCCTTGATGCGGATGGTCTGGTAGCCGGGGATGTCGCTCTCCTCCACCAGCCGCATGAGCGGGTTCTCCAGCCGCACCGCGCTGGAGTAGGTCTCGCTGAGGCGCAGGGCCGGCAGGGCGCGCTCGGCGGGCACGCTGAGGCGGAGCGGCGGCGCCGGCAGGCCGGGCAGCGCCGGCGGCGCGAGCGCCTGCGACGGCAGTCCCAGGCCGCTGATCAGGTCGCTGCGTAGCGCCTGGTCGCGCTCGACGGCGGCGGTGGAAGAGATGGCCAGCGTGGCGGGGAC
>DATMBA010000055.1:0-3376 GCA_035559635.1 Roseiflexaceae bacterium | reverse complement strand
GAGGCCGCCGGCCAGTCCGAGCGCGCCGGTCAGCAGCAGCGCGCCGAGCGCGATGCGCCAGTGCCAGCGATACACCACGCGCGCCAGCAGCGCGTCCCAGTTGATGCGGTAGGTGGCTGGCATCAGTGTTCCCCCCCTCGTGCCACATGCGGCACGAACACACAGTGAACGGGGGTATGTTGTTGTTCGCGCACCGGAGCATAGCGCACCGGAGCATAGCGCACCAGACCGAGGTCGCGGTCGTCCGTGAAGTGCAGGATGAGCGCCTCGACGGCGGATCCGTCGAGAACACCCCAGTAGTTATCGGTGGCATCGATCGCCGCATTCGAGTCGTTGGCGAGCTCGACTTGAGGCATGCAACCGGCGCTCAGAATGTCGTTGCCGGTGATGGTCGTGTCGAAGGCATCTGCGATATAGATGCTATTGGCGTTACCGGCGCGATTCTCGGCGAAGAGATTGTCATGCATCTGAGCTGCCGAGGACGTGGTGCATACGCCGCCGCCCGTATCGGCAGTGTTGCCGGTGATGATGTTGGACTCGATCGAGAAAATCGACCGGAGTCCATGGATCCCTCCGCCACATGTTAGTCGGTCATCCTCCGAGAAGAAGTTGTCGGCGATCAGGTTGTTGGTGATCGTGATATAAGCCGGGAAGAGGGGCAGGCCATCGACCTTCATGCCGCCATATTCGTTCTCCTCGACGGTGTTATGTGAAATCACCGTATCACGGCTGGCCAACACCCAGATACCGTTCGACTTGTTGCGAGATACTGTGTTGCCATCGATGATCGATGGGATGGGTGGATCGAAGTACAGTTTATTTGTGGAGACATACATACCGCTTCCTTCGTTGTCCGTGATCACATTGTTGGTGATACGAAGCGGATCGTCACTTTCGACGTGGATACCGGCGGTGGCGCTATTCGTCACGGTGACATGGTCGATATACACTGTCGTGCTCGTCAGCGCCAGATTCGCTTCAGGATCGAGGAGTTGTTCGCCCCCACCGTGCGCTATCGTGACGTACTGCATCATGCTGCCGTCCAGGTAGTTTCCGGCATCGTCAAACCGTGTATCGACACTGTTGCTGGCGAACCTGACACCCGTCCAATCGCCAGGCCGGGGATCAGGCTGGCTCGAGTCGAACGTGATCGGTCGCTCGGGTGTCCCACGGGCGACCAGCATGCCTTCGACAACCAGCCCGGTCTTCGGGTCGAACCGCACGATGGTGCCGGGCAAGATCGTCAGCCGGCCGTCAAAGCCGATGGTGAAGCTGCGTGTCACCAGGTACGTGGCGCATATCTCGGGCGACCAGGTCTCGTCACCTGTGATGTCTTCGGAGATGGTGCAGGATGTGGCGATGGCCTCCTGTGCGTGGACGCCCGGGAGCGCGCTGCAGAGCGTCTGAACCGCCAGGAGTAGGGCGATGAGCAGCAGTTGCCGGGTGTTCCGCGGGATGGGATGTCGTAGTTGCATGGGGACCTCTCCTCGTATGTACTGAGCGACTATCGAGCGCCTTCGAACAGTGGGTGTATCGGGCTATGTCGTTCGAGCGATCCTCTGCGGATCACTCCCGCCCCTGGCCCGTGACAATGCGGTGGATCGGCTCGGGCCACATTGGGATGAGCAGCGGTGTGCGCTCGCCATCGGCCAGCAGCAGCGCGCTGGCGCCCACGCCCTTCACCAGGCGGCAGGCGGCCAGGTAGCGCGCCTCCTCCTCGTTCAGCCCCAGCAGGCCCGCGGCGCGCGCCACGGCGCCCGAGTCGCGGTTGAGGCCGAGCAGTAGCTTGGTGCGCGCGTTCTCCAGCAGCACACGCGTCTGCTCGCTCTCGTCCAGGTCGTCCAGGCTTTGGGTGATGACCGTGGCCTTGAACTGCAGCGAGCGCCCGATGCGAAAGATCGCCTGCATGGTGCGCGCGCCGGCCTCGCTGCGCAGCAGGGCATGCGCCTCGTCCAGCACCAGGTGGCTGCGCCGGCCGGTGGGGCGGTTGAGCGCCGTGGTGACGAAGAAATCCATCACGATCACCGGGATGAGGCGCTCGAGCACCTCATCGCTCGCCCGCAGCAGCGCCGAGAGGTCGATCGCCAGCAGCGGGTTGTCGGTGGGAATGTTGGACGGCCGGCCGAACAGGTCGCCGACGGTGCCGCGGGTGAAGAGGGCCATGGCGCGCGCCAGTTGGCCTGCGCCCGGCTCCCCGTCGGCGAGCACCTCCAGGCGGGCCTGCACGTCGTGGAACGTCGGCATGGGTCCGGCGAAGGTCTGCGGGTCGCCGGTGATGCCGCGCGCGTCGTAGCACTCCAGGAGGGCGCGCTCGATCAGCGCCATACCGGCCGCGTCCACGGCGGTGCCCATGGTGCGCAACTCGCGAGTGATGAGCGCCTTGACCACGCCAACGCGCTGGCCGAGCAGGTCCTCCTCCAGTTCGGCCACAGCGCGGGCGCGCTCGGGCGTGAGGCGCGGCAGTTCCAGCGGGTTGATGTGGTAGCCAGCGCGGCGCGAGAGCGAGACGTAGGCGCCGCCGAGCGCCGTGACCAGGCGGCGGTACTCCTGGAACTTGGGGTCCAGGATCAGCAGCGCGTCCTCACCGAGCGCCACCTCCTGCGCCATCAGCCCGCTGACGGCGTACGTCTTGCCGCTGCCGGACTCGGCGATCACCAGGGCGTGCGGGTTGGTGGCCTGCCAGCGGTCCCAGAGCACCGGCTGGCCGGTCCGCGGGTGCTCACCCCAGATCGTGGGCAGGCCGGTGTGGCGCAGCCCCGGTGCGGCCACCGGCATGCCCATCGCCACCGCCCGGCCACTGGTGTCGTGCGCCAGGCCAAGCTCCTCGCGGCCGAGCGGCAGCGCGCCGACGTACCCCTCCCACTGGCGGAAGGGCGGCGCGCCGAGCGCGATGCCGTGCTGCGCGGCGGCCAGGCGCACGGTGTCCACCCGTTCGCGCAGTTCCTCGGGGGTGGGCGCGCAGACGGTGATGGCCACGCTGTACTGGAACAGGCGGTCCGTACCGGCGGCCAGGTCGCGGCGGAGCGCAGCGGCGGCCTCCATGCCCTGCTGAGCGTCCACGTCCAGGCTGGCGCCAGCCTGCACGTCCCCGGCGAGCGTGCCGAGGCCGGCGTCCTCGCTGCGCGCCAGCACCCGCCGCGCCAGGGCGTCGGGCACTGGCTGGACGCGCTGGCGCACGGTGATGCCCGGCGCGTCCAGGCCCAGGGCCGGGTCGCTCAGCCAGGCCAGCTGGAGGGCGGGCGGGAAGCTGCGCACATGCAGCGTGGTCATGAACGACGCGCCGGCCTGCACGCTCCCCGGCCGGCGGCGGTCCACGCCGTCGGGGGCCACCAGCTCGGCCACCCCGGCGGCGCCGAGGCGCAGGCGGGCGCCGGGG
>DATMBA010000054.1:0-2350 GCA_035559635.1 Roseiflexaceae bacterium | reverse complement strand
CGGACCGCAGCGCCGCCGCGGCGCGCCGCCGCGCCCTGCGCGACCAGCCAGGCCGCCTGGCGGACGGGTACCCGGTGGCGCTGCTGGCGAACATCGGCCGTCCGGAGGAGGCCCGCCGGGCGCTGGAGCAGGGCGCCGAGGGCGTGGGGCTGTTCCGCACCGAGTTCATGTTCCTGGACCGGGACGCGCCGCCGGGCGAGGAGGAGCAGTACGCGGCCTACCGCGAGACACTGGCGATCATGGCCGGGCGGCCGGTGGTGGCGCGCACGCTGGACGTGGGGGGCGATAAGGTGCTGCGCTTCCTGGAGTTGCCGCGTGAGCCGAACCCGGCGCTCGGCATGCGCGGGCTGCGGCTCTGCATGCGCCATCCGGAGTTGCTCCAGACCCAAGTCCGCGCCTTGCTGCGCGCCGCGCTCCACGGCGACCTGCGCATCATGCTGCCGATGGTCGCTACGCCGGAGGATTTTGCCTGGGGTCGGGAGGCCATCCGTGATGCGGCGGGGTCCCTCGCGCGCGAAGGGGAGCCCCACCGCGCCGACGTGCCGGTGGGCATTATGGTGGAGACGCCGGCCGCGGTGGCGCTGGCCGGGCGCCTGGCGCGCGAGGCGGCCTTCTTCAGCATCGGCAGCAATGACCTGGCGCAGTACACGCTGGCGGCGGATCGCGCGGTGGCCGAGTTGATGGCCCGCTATGCGCACACCTCGCCAGCGGTGCTGCGCCTGATCGCGCAGAGTGTGGCGGCTGCCAGGCGTGCGGGCATCCCGGTCAGCGTGTGCGGTGAACTGGCGGCGTCGCCCGCGGCGGCCCCGGCGCTGGTGGGGTTGGGCGTGCAGGCCCTCAGTATGTCTCCCGAGGCCATCCCGGCCATCAAGGAGTTGCTGCGCGACGTGAGCCTGGCCCAGGCGCGGTGCCTCGCACGCCAGGCGCTCGGGGACGAGGAGTGAGTGCTGCGTGCGAAGCGCGAGCGATCTCGCACACATGATCTATCGCGCGCCGCCCCGCCATGCTATAATCAACAGGATTTCAGGCCACCGGAACGATTTCACGAGGGGTTTTTGAGAGGGGCGCAGCGGGGAGGCTTGGAGGGGCGCAGCCCCAGCGGGGAGGCTTGGAGGGGCGCAGCCCCTCCAAGTAAATGAATACCGGATCTGTGCGGGGCTGCAGGCCCCGCGCCAGAGAATCAAACTATGGCGAACTTCCCCCACACCATCGGCAACTACACGCTCGAGCGCCAGATCGGCAAGGGCGGCATGAGCCAGGTGTGGTTGGCCCGCCACCGCACGCTCGAGGACCGGCTGGCGGCGATCAAGCTGCTGGTCAACCAGGACCCGGAGTGGGAGGACCGCTTCAACCGCGAGGCGAACATCACCAGCCGCCTGCGCCACGAGTGCATCGTCCAGATCTACGACCACGGCTACCACGCCCCCTACCACTACACGGTCATGGAGTACATCCCCGGCGGCGCGCTGCGCGACCTGCTGCGGGATCGCCGGCCGCTGCCGCTCGAGATGGCGCTGCACGTGCTGCGCAGCGTCGGTGCGGCGCTGGACTACGCCCACGCCCACGGTGTGATCCACCGCGATGTGTCGCCCGGCAATATCCTGATCGATCGGGCCAGCGGCCGCGTGCTACTGACGGACTTCGGCATCGCGCGCGAGACGGGCAAGATCGCCATGACCACCATCAACAAGGTGATGGGCACGCCCGGCTACCTCTCGCCCGAGCACGCCTCCTCCGCCACCGCGGTCACGCACCTGTCGGACCTGTACAGCCTGGGGGTGGTGCTGTTCGAGATGCTGAGCGGCGCGCTGCCGTGGGACCACCACCCCGGCATGGCAGATTCCACTGGCGGTCCGTTCGTGCCGCCGAAGGCGCTGCGCGAGCGCGGTGTGGAGGCGCTGCCGCCGGATGTGGACCGGGTGATCCAGGGGCTGCTGGCGCTGGACCCGGCCAAGCGCTACCCGAGCGCGCAGGCGGCGATCGAGGAACTGGAGCGCGTGCTGCGCCGGCACACCATGACCACCACCGTCGTCACGCCTGGCGACGGGGCGGCACGGGGCGTGGGGGGGCCGGCGCGCCCCCCCCTGGCGCGCATCCCCACGGCTGAGCCGGCCGAGCCGCACCCGGTGGAGAAGATCCTGGCGCTGGACCTGCTGAAGGCGCCCATGCAGGAGGCGCGCCGCCTGGCGGACCAACTGGCTGACCCGCAGGAGGTGGCGCTGCTGCTGGACCAGTGGAGCCGCGAGGGGCTGTTCCGCTTCCGCATGCTTGGCCGGCAGGCGAATGTGCGCCGGGTGCTGACGCAGAACGTGTACTTCTACACCTTGCGGGTGCTCTACGAGACGCGCGA
>DATMBA010000053.1:0-6707 GCA_035559635.1 Roseiflexaceae bacterium | reverse complement strand
GGCGGCGGGGGCCTCGGTGGCCGCGGGCTGCTGCGCGGGCGCGCCTCCACCGCCGCAGGCGGCCAGGACGAGCGACAGCGCAGCGAGGAGCAGCATCCAGGGGGCGCGTTTCTTGAGCGTCATGCTCGTGTCTCCTTGTGCGAAAGGAACACCTGTGTTTCCTGCAGAGGAGTACCGTCCCGTGGTGTATGGCTGGCTGGACCTCCTTTCGCCGCGAGGGCACTTGCGGGCAGCTACACAGCGACACCGCGGTTGCTCGCGGGTGTCGAGCGAATAGGCGGTTGTCTGGCGTGATGCGTGATACCTAATCCGTAATCCGTGATCCGCGTGGCGTAGCATGGAGGGCTATGTACCACGTGGCGACGCGCATGCCGCAGACGTCCCACAGAGTTCGCGAGGGAGCCACACACGCTAGATAGGCGCTGGCCGGAAGCGGGAAAACTGTCAGATCGCAGCCAGCATCATTCCAGATGACAGCTTACGGTCACGCATTACGCATTACGCATTTCGGCTACCCCTTCACTCCCGAGACCACAATGCCCTGGATGAAGTAGCGTTGGGCGATGAAGAACAGGATCACCGGCGGGATGATCGTCACCACCGAGGCGGCCATCAGCAGGTGGAACGACGTGCCGCCGAACGGCGCGCGGAACTGCTGCAGGCCGAGCGACATCGTGTAGTTCTCCTGCGAGTTGAGGTAGATCAGCGGCCCGTTGAAGTCCTGGTAGTGGAACATGAAGCTCATGATCATCAGCGCGCCGAGCGCCGGCATCGAGAGCGGCAGGATGATCCGCCACCAGATCCCCAGGTAGTTCGCGCCGTCGATCAGCGCCGCCTCCTCGTAGTCCTTCGGCAGCCCTTTATAGAACTGGCGTAGCAGAAAGATCAGGTAGGCGCTGCCGAAGAACCGCGGCACGATCAGCGGCAGGAAGCTGTCGATCCAGCCCAGCCGGGCGAACAGGATGTACTGCGGGATGAGCGTCACCCAGGTGGGGAGCATCATCGTCGAGAGCACCAGCACGAACAGCGCGTTCTTCCCCGGCGCCCGCAGCCGCGCGAAGCCATAGGCCACCAGCGAGCAGGAGATCAACTCGCCGATCATCGCGCCCAGGGCGTAGATCATCGTGTTCTTGAAGTACACGTCGAAGCGGTTGCCGCCGGTGAGCGCCGTCGGGTAGTTCTCCCACTGCGGCACCGCCGGGATCCAGACCGGCGGGAACTGCGCCACCTCGGTCTTAGTCTTGAGCGAGGTCGAGATCATCCACGCCAGCGGGAACAGGATGATGATCACCCCGATGATGCACAGCGCCGTCGCGAGGACGGAGACGATCAGCTCGGTGCGCTTCTTGCTGGCGAAAAGGCCGCGCCGCTGCTGCGCGACCACCTGCCCGGCAGTTGTCGTAGCCATCAGATCGCCCCCTCTTCATCCGACTCGTAGTAGACGTAGCGCCGCGAAGCCCAGAACATGGCCAGCGTCAGCAGCAGCACGATGATCATCAGGATCCAGGCCTGTGCCGAGGCCAGCCCCATGCGGTAGCGCCGGAAGGCGTTCAGGAACAGGTAGAGGTTATAGAACATCGAGGCGTAGTTCGGCGCGCCGAGGTTGTTGCCGCCGCTGATCACATACGCCGCGGTGAACTGCTGCATCGCGCCGATCACCCCGGTGATGAAGGTGAACAGGATCACCGGCGAGATCATGGGGATGGTGACGTTGAAGAACTGCTGGATGCGGTTGGCGCCGTCGATCTCGGCCGCCTCGTACAGCGCCGTGGGCACGCCCTGCAGCGCCGAGAGGTAGATCAGCATCCCGCCGCCGAAGCCCCAGAGCGACATCAGGGTGAACGAGGGGATCACCCAGTTCTGATCCTGCAGCCAGCGCGGCCCGTTCCACCCCAGCGGGATCAGCCCTTCCGGACCCACCAGGTTACGGATCACCTGGTTGATCAGGCCGAACTGCGGATTGAGGATCCAGCTGAACAGCAGCGCCACCGCCACACTGCCGGTGAGCAGCGCCGGCAGATAGTACAGCGTGCGGAACACGCCCAGCGCCGGCACCTTCTGGTTCAGCAGCACCGCCAGCAGCAGGCCAAAGCCGATGCCCAGCGGCACGCTCAGCAGAGTGTAGTAGACCGTCACCTGCAGCGACTTCCAGAACACCCGGTCGCCCGCCAGGTTGACGTAGTTGCCCAGGCCGGTCCACACCGGCTCCTTACCCAGCGTGTAGACCGTCAGGCTGAAGTAGAACGACGCCAGGATCGGGTACAGCGTCCAGAGCAGGAATCCGATCACCCACGGCGAGATGAAGAACCAGAACCACAGTGCCTCGCGGCGCTCGATCTTCCCCGCCGGGATGAGGCCGAACAGCGCCGCTTTCTTCGGCCTCGCGTGCGGTAGTGTGGTTGCCGCCATCGCTCCCTCCTTCGCCGCCTCGAGCGTTCGCACCGCGCGTTCAACGTTCCAACGTTGAACGTTCAACGCTCAAACGTTCAACTCCACATCCCCAGCACCCGCCCATCCTCCATACGCACATAGACCGCGCCGCCGGCGATCACGGGTGCGGTGGATGCCAGCGACCGCACCGGCTGCCGCCAGACACTCCTGCCCGTGGCGCTGTCCAGCGCCTGCACCGCCGAATCGGCCCCCACGCCGCTCACCACAAACACCTGCGTGCCGGCCAGGGCCGGCAGCGAGACGAAGTTCGTCTCGCGGAAGCGCCAGGCCTCCCGGCCGTCCGCCAAGCCCACGGCGTAGAGCGTCTCGGTGGACTTCACAAAGGCCAGGCCGCCCGCGGCGCCGGCCGGGATGAGCTTCTCGCCAGGGACGTTCAACTCCCACAGCCTGCGCCCGCTGGCGCCGTCGAGCGCCACCACCGCCGACCCACTCGTCACCAGCACCGATTGTTCCGTCGCCACCGGGGAGAAGGAGATCGCGCTCTGGGCGGGGTAGGACCACAGCAGCGCGCCGCTGCCCTGGTCGATGGCGTAGATATAGTCGAAGTCCGAGATGTACACCCGGCCGGCGGCGGCGGTGGCCGAGGAGGTGATATAGTCCTGGGCGGCGAACTCCCAGCGCGTGGCGCCGGTGGCGGCGTCTAGCGCGTACAGCTCCTTACCGGCGCCGACGAACAGCGTGCCGCCCACCACCAGCGGCGCGCCGAGGTGGCCGCCGAAGAAGCCGTTCTCGGCACTGCTGAGGCGCCTGGGGGTGAAGCGCCAGGCCGGCATGCCGGTCTGGAGATCGAGCGCGATCAGCTGGCCCTTATTGTCGCTCTCGGCGCGGATGTAGGCATAGTCCCCGGCCACGGCGGGCGAGATATAGCTGCCGGGGTGAGTGAAGGCCCAGCGCTCGCGGCCGGTGCGCATATCGAAGGCGCGCAGGTGGCTCTTGGTCTCCACCAGCAGCAGCCCACGCGCCACCACCGGTGGCGAGCCGGCCTCACGGTCGGCGGGCATCATCACCGCGCGCTGGCGCGTAAGCGGCAGGGGCAGAGAGGAGGCGGTGGCGCGGGTACGGCCGGGGTTCTGCCCCTCCATCGCCCAATCGCCGGGGGACGCAGGGGCCAGGGCGGCGGGCGCCACGTCGGCCGCGAACGGGCCGAGCGGGCCATGCTCGACAGCCAACGCTGGCGCGGCCGGGCTGATCGGGCCAGGCGCCGCCGCGGGAGCTGCCGGCACGTTGGTGGGCGGCCGCAGGGCGACATAGGCCAGCGCCCCGAGGAGGGCGATGATCGAGACCATCCACAAGCTACGATGCTTCGTATCGCTCATGGTCTTCCCACTCCCGTGCCCGGCATTGTAGGTGGCACGGGCGGATCTGTCAAAGGCTCGCTGTGCGCCGCCAAAGGCGATGGCGACATACCACGGTCGGGCTGTTGAACATCGACATATTGAACGGGTGCATGGCTGCCGACCATGCCTGGCCGGACCCAGCGGGCACCCCGCGGCGGGCTACCCTCCAGGCCGCGCAGGCGGCCTTCGTCACGGACAGCCCGCGGGTTTACCCGCCGGGCGTGGTACACAGCCAGATACCCACGTAAATACACAAAATTCATCAGCCCACGCGTGGTGGCGCGCCGAAGAACTCTGCGGGGGCCCTGAAAAACCGCGCCGGCGCGGTCGACTCGCGGATCACTAGGTGGGTATCCAGCGTGACCCTGGGCTGCTCCAGCGCCTGGCCGTCGATCAGGCGGCAGACAAACTCCGCAGCCAGCTCGCCCATCTCGCGCAGCGGCTGGTGCACCGTCGTGAGCGGCGGGCTGAAGCGCGCCGCGTCGAAGGTGTCGTCGAAGCCGATCACCGAGCAGTCCTCCGGCACCCGCACCCCGCGCTGGCGCAGCGCGTGGATCGCCCCGAACGCCATCTGGTCGTCGCAGGCGAAGATCGCCGTCGGCGGCGTCTCCAGCCCGAACAACTCCTCGGCGCCGGCGCGCCCGCTCTGGTGCGAGAAATCCCCACGCGCCACCAGCGCCTCATCGAACGGGATGCCGTAGTCGCGCAGCGCGGCCAGGTAGCCGTCCAGCCGCACCTGGCCCACCGGGATGTCCCGCCGCCCGGTGATGATGCCGATACGCCGGTGGCCCAGGTCGATCAGGTGCTGCACCGCGATGTAGGCGCCCTGGAAGTTGTTCACCGAGACGCCGCTCACGTCGTCCAGATCGTACTGCAGGTCCACGTGCACCGTCGGGACGCGGCTCGACACCATGCGCACCCGGTCCAGGCTCGTGGCCAGCGGCAGCACGATCACCAGCCCGTCGATCCGCCGGCTGCGCTGCAGGGCGTCGATCGCGTCCAACTGGCTCGCGTTGTCCACCGTAGCGAGCAGCATCAGCCGCCCGCGGCTGCGCAGCCCACGCAGCACGCCGTCCAGGATATGGCTGAAGAACGGCTCGGTCACAGTGTCCACCACCACGCCGACGATGTCCGAGCGGTTGCGCGAGAGCCCCACCGCCTGCGCGTTCGGGTGGTAGTCCAGCTCGGCGATCACCCGCATCACCAACTCGCGCGTCGCCTCGGCGACATCCGGGCTGTTGTTGATCACGCGCGAAACCGTCTGGTGTGAGACGCCCGCCCGCAGCGCGACCTCCCGGATGGTGCTGCGCCTCATGGTGCGACCCTTCGTATACGGCAAAGCCTCGGCCCCTATGGGCCGCAGCGCTGGCGCTCTGGAGATGGGGCGAGATGGTGTGACCGCTCACAATTCTATCATAAACTGGGGAATAGTCAAGATGGTTTTCACCTTCGGCCAGGGCTTCTGCGTTCTCCGCGCGGCGCCACGCCCGACCCGCGGGCGGGCGGGCTAACATGTGCAAAGCCCGCCGGCGCGGGTTGGGGTGCAAGGCGCCGGCGCAGCCTTGGCGCAGGAGAGCCTGCGGGTTGACCCGCCGGGCGTGGGACGCCGTGGTATGCCCGTTTGAATGCTGAACATCCATCAGCGGCCAGGCGTGGAGGGCAGGGGGCGGCACGAGGAGGGAGGGTCTTCAGCTTCCATCCCAGAGGTAGCGGCGGAGATCGGCATACCCCTGCTCATTGAAGCGCACGCCCTCCTCCTCCAGCAGGCGGCGCTGCAGCTCAGCGTTGTACTCGTTGCTAATGCGCCCGGCGGCGTTGATCACCCGCCACCACGGCACCACCTGCGCCTGCTCGGGGCTGAGCGCGTGCAGCGCGAAGCCGACCCCGCGCGCTCCGCGCGGCACGGCGATCATGGCGGCGATCCGCCCATAGGTGGAGACGCGCCCCCGTGGGATGCGCTTGACGATCTCGTAGATGTCGTCGTAGTAGCTCATCTGAGTACACAGTAGCCAGTAGTCAGTAACCAGTACCGCTGCTTTCAGAGCTTGTTTGAAAAGCCTCCCGGCTGAGGGCGCGGGGACCATCGGCCCCCGTATCTCCCCACCGCTGCGCGGCGGGCAGGGGATGGGTGAGGGGTAAAACCCCTCACACTCCCCTTCTGAGCACTGACGACTGACTACTGGTTGGGGTCAGCGTACCGCTCGAACGTCCCATCGTCGTAGAGCACGTAGATCGTGGGGCCGCGGCCGAGCCCGCGCGAGCTCCACAGCATGCGGCCGCGCTCAAACGGCTGCCGGGCGCCGTCGAACAGGCCGGCCTCCGGCGCTGTACCGTAGCCAAGCTCGTCGCGCACCACCTGGTTGTAGCCCCACACCAGGCCAAAGCCGCCCACCGGCACCACCAGGCCGTTGCCAGGGTCGGGGGCCGGCGTCGGTGTGGCCAGCCCGGCCAGGTCGTCCTGTGGGAACAGGCGCCAGGTGCCATTCTCGGTGCCCACCAGCGCGTAGATCTGCTCGAGCGGCTGGAAGTAGAACATGCTGCCGCGTTGGAACGGCTGCTCGGCGATCTGCCCGCCCGCCTCCTGCCGCGTCGGGCAGCCGAGACGCTCGCGGATCACGTCGTCCCGCTCCCACAGCACCCCGAAGCCGCCGGCCAGCGGCACCGGGCATGGGGTCGGCGTGACGGCCACGGTGGGCGTCGGCGTGTCGCTCGGCGTCGCGCTCGACGTGGCGGTGGGCGGCGCCGGCGTCGGCGTAGCCGTCGGCGCAGTCGTGGGCGTCGCGCTGGGCGCCACAGTGGGCGGGACGCGCGTCGGCGGGCTGCCGGTGGCGGTGGGCGGCGGTGTGGTGGGCGCCGCCGTCGGCGTATCGGTCGGCGCCGGGGTACTGGTGGGCGCCGCCGTCGGCGTATCGGTCGGCG
>DATMBA010000052.1:0-1684 GCA_035559635.1 Roseiflexaceae bacterium | reverse complement strand
GAGAACCACCACTATGCAGAAGCAGCCGGGCTTCGCGCCCGCCCTCGTTCGCCTGGCGGTCCTGCTTGCGCTCGTGGCGAGTGCGTTCGCCTGGGGTGGGCTGGTTCCCACCACCACCGCCGCCCCCGCCCCCGCCCCCATCCTGCTGATCGTCAACGACGCCGCCCCCAACCCCTTCGGCCGCTACCTCGGCGAGATCCTGCGCGCCGAGGGCCTGCCCGCCTTCGACGTCCTGCCCCTCGCCAGCCTGACCGCCGCCGACCTCGCCGCCCACCACCTGGCGCTGCTGGCCGAGACCCCCCTCACCGCCGCCCAGGCCGCCCTCCTCTCCTCCTACGTCCACGGCGGCGGCCGCCTGCTCGCCATGCGCCCTGACCCCCAGATCGCCCCCCTCTTCGGCCTGACCCCCAGCGGCACCAGCCAGCACGACGGCTACCTGCGCCTCGACCCCGCCCAGCCCCTCGCCCGCGGCCTGCCTAGCCTCACCCTCCAGATCCACGGCGAGGTCAGCCACTACACCCTCACCGGCGCCACCCCCCTCGCCACCCTCTACAGCACCCAGACCAACCCCACCCCCTACCCCGCCATCGTCACCGCCAGCGCGGGCAGCGGCACGAGCGCCGCCTTCGCCTTCGACCTGGCCCGCAACGTCGTCCTCATGCGCCAGGGCAACCCGGCCAACGCCAACCGCGACAGCGACGGTGACGGCGTGCTGCGCACCATCGACCTCTTCCAGTCCAGCACCCCCGGCGGCCCCCCCTGGGTCGACCGCGACCGTATCTCCATCCCGCAGGCCGACGTGCAGCAGCGCCTCTTCGCCCGCCTGCTCCAGCACCTGCTCGACGGCCTCACCCCCTTGCCGCGCCTGTGGTACTTCCCCGGCCAGGCCCGCACCATGCTGGTCCTCACCGGCGACGCCCACGCCAACCCCACCAGCTACTATGAGCAGCAACTCGCCAGCCTGCAAGCCCACGGCGGCGCCATCACCCTCTACATCACCATCGCCGCTGACCCCGCCGACGCGCAACTGCAGCAGTGGCGCGCCCAGGGGCACGAGGCCGGCATCCACCCGCCGGCCACCAAGCCCGACCCCTACCCGCCCTACAACATCACCAGCCTCGACCAGGGCTACCAGGTCTACAGCGACTGGTTCGCCACCCGCTTCAGCAGCCCCAAGTCGCGCACCGTGCGCAACCACCAGGTGGCCTGGCAGGGCTGGACCGACGCCGCCGAGAGCGCCGTGGCGCGCGGCCTGGCGCTCGACACCAACTTCTACCACTGGGGTCCCTGGCTGCAGCGGCCGGACGGCAGCTGGCCGCACGGCTACCTGACCGGCAGTGGCCAGCCGATGAAGTTCGTGAAAGCCGATGGCACCATTCTGCCGTACTACCAGCAACTCACCCAACTCGTCGATGAGCAACTGCTCGGCGTGATCAGCGGCGCGGGATATGAGGGGCTGGACGCGGCGGGGGCGCTGGCGGTGTCGCGGGCGCTGATCGATGCCAGTCAGGCCGGCGACTACGCCGCGCTCGTGACGCAGTTCCACGTCGACTACTACGGGCTGGGGGCGCCGCAGAGTTGGGCCGAGGGGACGCTGGACTACGCCACCAGCCAGGGGGTGCCGATCTGGAACGCCGACCGGTGGCTGGCCTTCGTCGAGCAGCGCAACGCCGCCAGCTACCAG
>DATMBA010000051.1:0-5891 GCA_035559635.1 Roseiflexaceae bacterium | reverse complement strand
GCTAGGGCGTATCTGCAAACTGCGTTTGCGGGGGCTTGGGGGCTGCGCCCCAAAAATCTTCTCAAAGGTTCTTTTGGAGGGGCGCAGCCCCTCCAAACCTCCCGCTTTGCGGATACGCCCTAGTGCGCTTTCAGCGCAGGGAGGCGCGGCGCAGCCGCCGGCGAGGGCGCCAGGAGCCGCAGGCCCCCGAAAAGATGTTTCTTGTTTCAGAAAGAACCACGCCATGCGTATTATGATGCTCAACTACGAGTACCCGCCGATCGGCGGCGGCGCCAGCCCCGTGACGCGGGCGCTCTCCGAGCATCTGGCCGGCGCCGGCCACGAGGTGGACGTGGTGACGATGGGATTCCGCGCGCTCCCGCGCCTGGAGACCTTCGGCCGCCTGCGGGTGTTCCGCGTGCCGGCGCTGCGCAGATCCCCGGTGCGCGCCGTGACGGTGGAGATGCTCAGCTACCTGGCCTCCGCGCTACCGCAGGCGCTCGCGCTGGCCCGCCGCCAGCGCTACGATGTGGTGCATGCCCACTTCCTGCTGCCCACCGGCCCGCTGGCCCTGGCCGCAGGCCGCGCCGCCGGGTCGCCGGTGGTGATCACCGCCCACGGGTCGGATGTGCCCGGCTACAACCCGGACCGCTTCAAGCGCGGCCACCGGCTGCTCGCGCCCGCCTGGCGCGCGATCGCCCGCGGCGCCGATGCGATCGTCTCGCCCTCGCACTACCTGCGCGACCTTGTGCGCGCCGGGTGCGATGTGCCGGTCGATGTCATCCCATACGGCTTCGACGCCCCGCCGGCGCGCCCGGCGCCGAAGCGCCGCCGCATCCTGTTCGTCAGCCGGCTCTTCCCGCGCAAGGGCGCCCAGTACCTGCTGGAGGCGCTGGCCGGGCTGGACCTGGCCGGCTGGGAGGTGGTGGTGGCCGGCGACGGGCCGATGCTCGCCCCGCTCCAGGAGCAGGCCCGCGCCCTCGGGCTGCCGGTGGACTTCCGCGGCTTCCTCAAGGGGCCGCTGCTCGAGGAGTTGTATGCCTCCAGCGCGATCTTCGCCCTCCCGTCGCTGCAGGATAACTTCCCGGTGGTGCTGCTCGAGGCGCTCAGCCATGGCTGCGCGGTGATCACCTCGGGCATCAGCGGCATGCCCGAGGTGGTGGGCGACGCCGGGCTGCTCACGCCACCGGGCGATGTGGCCGCCATCCGGGCGGCCCTGCGCCGCCTGATGGAGGACGATGCGCTGCGCGCCGCGTTGGGTGAGCGCGCCCGCGCCCAGGTGGCGCACTTCGGCTGGGAGACGATCCTGGCCCGCCACCTGGCCCTCTACGAGCGCGTGACGGCCAGCGTCGCCTCGACACTTGCGGAGCCTCCATGGAAGCATTCGACCCGGGTGTGACCGTCGCGCTTGTGACCTATAACTCCGCCGCCTACGTGCGCGAGTGCCTTGGCTCGGTGCAGCGCGCTGCGCCCGATATCCCCATCCTTGTGATCGACAACGCGTCGGCTGACGGGACACAGGACATCGTGCGCGCTGAGTTTCCTGGTTGCCGGCTCGTTGGGCTGCCGCAAAATATCGGCCATAGCGCGGCCTGCAATCTCGCGTTCCAACTCGCTGCCACCGCGTGGGTGCTACTGTTGGATCACGACACTGCCGTGCCGGAGGGGTGGCTGGAACCGCTCCTCGCCGCCGCAGCGGCCACCTGGCCGATGACGGCGATGGTGAGCTCACGTGCGGTGTTCGCGGAGCAGGAGCGGCTGCACCACGATGGTGGTGACGCCCATTTCGTCGGTCATATGACGTTGCGCCATGGGTTCGCCCCGCTGTCCTCGCTGCCCCATTCCGATGAGGTTGCGGAGGTGGGGGCACAGGCAAGCACCTCGCTGCTTGTGCATCGTGCGCGTGCGCTGGCGGTCGGGGGATTCGACCCGCGCTTCTTCATCTACCTGAACGACTTCGACCTGTCCCTCAGGATGCGGCTGCGCGGCTGGCGCTGCTACGTCGCGCCGCGCTCGGTGGTCTACCACCGGCAGGGCAACCCGGAGACGAGCTGGCGTGGGCGAGGAGCCTATCCGGAGCGCCGCGCCTACCTGATGTATCGTAATCGCTGGATGCTGATCGCGAAGCTCTATGCCCGACGCACGCTGCTAGTATGTCTCCCGGCGCTGCTGGCCTACGAGCTGGTACTGCTTGGCGCAGCCGCTCGCAAGAGTTGGTTGCGGGCCTACATGCGTGCACTCTGTGATGTGGTACGTGCCTGGCCAGCGCTCATGATCCAGCGCGCGCGTGTGCAGCGCGCACGGCGAATCTCGGACCGCGAACTGCTCTCGGCGCATGGCTTCTCATTCGTGCCAGGACTGGTAAACCGCCCTGCCGCCCGCCTGGCGCAGTCGGCGTTCGAGCGTGGGTTCGCCGTCTACTGGCGCGTCGTCGCGCCGTTGATATAGCAGGAGCTACGCAGTCGGCGTCCCGCGGGGGTGTGGGAGCCGCAGGCCCCCTGGGACGCGAGGCGGGCCTGCGCGTCCCGCCTGTGAATCAGTGCCTAGCTGGATCGTCCGGAGAGGGCAGGGGTTCAGAGCGAGGCAGGTTCTCCCATGCTCCCTCCCGAAGGTATGCTCTATGGCGTTCTCTGATGAGTGCAGCGATCCATCGGCTCCTGCGACGAGAGGGTGGCCGCGTTGGCTGCGGCTCGCCGCCGTCATGGTGGTGTTGATACTGGCTGTCACATTTTTCGTCGACACGCACACGGTATGGGCGACTCTGCTCGGAGCCCAGCCAGTGTACCTGGCCGGGTGCCTGGCGATCTACTTCGCCGGTGTGGTGCTAAGCTGTGTCAAATGGCAACTGCTCTTGCAGACCCAGGGATTGCGTGCGCCACTGGCGCAGCTGGTGCGCTGGTATCTGCTCGGCGCGCTGGCGAGCAGTGTCCTGCCGTCTGATGTCGGTGGTGACCTGGGCCGCGGTTACATCGCCGGACGAGCACTCGGCGATCACGCGGCCGCGTGGTCGAGCGTAGTGGTCGAGCGCCTGACAGGTCTCGCTGCCCTGCTGCTGCTCGCGGCGCTGGCGCTGGCGCTAGCGCCGACTTTGCTGGGGTGGCCGATGATCCTGCCGCTGGGGTTGCTGGCTGCCGGGGTGGCCGGCGGGGCCGTCGTGGGCGTTGCCCTCCGGCCAGGCTCATCACGCATGCCGTGGCTCCCGATATCCGTGGGCCGGGTGATCGGCCGGTTGCAGGAGATCGCCGCGCGTTACCGTAGCAGTGGAGGAATCCTTGCCGTCTGCCTGGTCCTGTCGGTTGCTTTCCATGTGTTGAATGCCGTGAGCCTCTGGTTGCTGGCACGCACCGTCGCATCCGATGTCGCGCCAGGAGTGATGCTCGTATGGCCCCTCGTAGGACTTGTCGGACTGCTACCGCTCACGCCAGGCGGCCTGGGGGTGCGCGAGGGGGCTATGGCGGTGCTGTTGGGGCGCGCTGGTATGAGCGCCGAGCAAGCGGTGGCGGCAGCCCTCTTGAGCCGTGCCCTGCTGCTGGTCGGCGCGCTTGCTGGACTGCCGCCACTGCTGGATGCGCTTCAGAGGGGGCGCAGGCGTCCGCTTCGCCTTAAACAGGAGTGACCTCGCTGGCCGATGTCTCGCTGGGCACGCCCCTTGCCGAGCCGTGCCGCCTGGGCCTGGTGGCGCGGCCTGAACCCCAACGCGCCAACGTCGTCTCGCTTCGCGATGTGCTACTACTTCGTGCCGCGAAAGGCAACAATGAACCAACCGACCAGCACGTTTCGCGACCCCCTGCTCTGGCTGGCCGTCGCTCTCGTCGGCGGGCTGCTCGGCTGGCTCTCCCTGGCGCGCTACGCCGGCTTCAACGCCGGCATGTACGACCTCGGGAACATGGCCCAGGCGATCTGGAGCGGGGCGCAGGGCGGGCCGCTGCTCTACTCGCGGCCGGAGGGGCTGAGCGCCTCGCGGCTCGCCGGGCACGTCGAGGCCGGCTACTTCCTGGTCGCGCCGCTCTACGCCCTGTGGCCCAACCCGCGGTTGCTGCTGGCGCTGCAGGCGGCGCTCTTCGCGCTCGGCGCGTTGCCGGCCTACCGCATCGCCATGCGGCGTACCGGCAGCGCCTATGCCGCCCGTTGCCTGGCGCTGATCTACCTGCTCTACCCCACGGCCCAGACTGGCGTGCTGTTCGACTTCCACGCCGACACCCTGGCCGCGCCGCTGCTGCTCTTCGCGCTGGACGCGCTGGACGCGCGCGCCCACCTTCGCTACGCCCTGCTCGCCGCGCTCGCTATGAGCTTCAAGTTCTATATCGCCGCGCTGGTGCTGGGCACCGGCCTGGTGCTGTACCTGTGGGAGGGGCGGCGGCGGGCCGGGGCGCTGACGATGGCGGCGGCAGGGGCCTACGGCGCGCTGGCGTTCTTCGTGGTGCGGCCGCTGTTCCTGCCGGAGGTCTCGGGCGGCGTGGCGGTGGCCTCCGGCAGCTACCTGGGCTACTACTTCGGCCAGGCCGATCAGATCCTTTCCTCGCTCGGCGACCGGCTGCTCAACGCGGTGGTGGTGTTCGGGCCGGCGCTGCTGGTGGCCTGGCGCGGCTGGCGCTGGCTCGTGCCGGCCCTGCCCGTCGCGCTGGCCGCGCTGGCCTCCACCGGCCCCGGCGGCGCCTTCGACTACCGCTACCACCACTATGCTACCGTTGTGCCGTTCATTATGATGGCGGCGATCGATGGAACCATGCGCATGCGGGGAGGGTTCAGCGAGGGCCTGGCCCTCCCTGGATCCTCTCCGCATGCGCGGAGACGGAGCTGGCGCGGCGACCTCGGTCTCACGCTTGGGATCGTCGCGATCTTCAACGCGCTGCTGGTGAACACGCCGCTCAACCCGCTCTTCTGGCTGCGCGTGCCCGGCTATGGTCTCGACCCCTCGGTCTACGGCGTCACGCCGCGCGACGCGGTGAAGGAGCGCTTCCTGGCCGAGCGCGTGCCGCCCGGTGCGCCGCTCGCGGCCTCCACCTTCCTCGCCACCCGCCTGGTGAACCGCGAGCGCGTCTACCTGGTGCGCTACCCGGACGAGCCGTACGCCGAGCGCCTGCCGCACCTCCTGCCGCAGATCCAGCTGGCCCTGCCGGACGCGCTCTTCGACCACTACGTCTCACTGGACGAGGGCTACGGCGGCGGGCTGGACTACGACCGCGACGCGATCGGGCTGCTGCTGCGCGACGGGCGCTTCGCACTCACCGGCATGCGCGATGGGCTGCTGCTCTTTGAGCGGGACGTGCCTCCTGGCACGGGACTGGCGAACCACGTGGCGCGCCGCCCGGACGACGGGGCGGCGGCGGTGGCGCGCTTCGGCGAGCAGCTGGCGCTGGTGCGGGCCGAGGTGGCGCAGGTGGGGCCGCGGCGGCTGCGGGCGAGCTTCACCTGGCGGCTCGGCCGGGCCTTCGAGCGCGGCGGGCGCTATGTGGCGGTGAGCAGGCTGGCGGGCGTGGCGCAGGCGCGCTTCGTCCATCTGCCCACCTACGCGCTGCTGCCGGCTTGGGAGTGGCGGCCCGGCGAGTTGGTGGAGGAGACCTTCGAGGTGGAGGTGCCATCCGAGGCCACACCGGGGACGTACGAGTGGCGGCTTGGCTGGTACGACGTGCGCCACCCGGCCGCTATGCACACCGACCGGCGCAGCCTCCTGCCAGGGAGCGAGGAGTTGGCCGTCGCCACCGTCGCGGTGCGGTAACGGGCGGTGAACCACGAAGACACGAAGGAGTTGTGAACCTTCGTGCCTTCGTGTTTTTTGTGCCTTCGTCGTGAAGCGCAGCAAGCGGCGCGCTACAGCCCGATGGCCCGCAACACGATCGCCACGGCCGCGAGCGCCAGCACGCCGCCGAAGAACAGGTGCGCCGCAGCCGGGCGCAGGCCGCGCACGTCGG
>DATMBA010000050.1:0-18903 GCA_035559635.1 Roseiflexaceae bacterium | reverse complement strand
GCTGCGCGGCCGCGCAGCCGCAGGCCGCCGCCGATCGCGCCGGCGCCGATGGCCGCCAGCAGCCAGAGGGCCGAGAGGTCGCCGCCGGTGCGCGGCAGGGCCGCCGGGGTGGGCTGGCCGGGGGCCGCCGCAGCGCCGGGCAGCGGTGCGCTCTGCACGATGCGGCCCTCCACCTGCGGGTTTACCGGGGAGTTGGCGCGGATGTACTCCGCCAGCACGTCCGAGTCCAGGAAGCCGGTGTTGAGCACGTTCGTGCCTCTGGTGAGCACCGCGTAGCCGTCGCCGCCGCCGGCGATGAAGTTGTTCACCACTATGCGGTAGGTCGCGTTCGGGTCGAGCGCCGTGTAGCCGCCCTGGCCGTCGCTCACCTGGATGGCGGTAACGCGGCTGCCCGGCGGCTGCGTGGGGTCCCAGCTGTAACGCATGCCGCCCACCTGCGGGAAGCGTCCGGCGGTCTGCTCCACCTGGCTCACCCCGTTCTCCAGCGCCTCCTTCACCTGCGCGCCCGTGAGGTCCATCACCACCAGCGTGTTGCCGAATGGCAGCACCTCGAGCACCTGGCCGAGGGTGACGGTGCCGGCCGGGATGCTGGTACGGATGCCGCCACCGTTGACGATCGCCAGCTGCGCGCCGGCCGCGCGGGTCTTCGCCAAGGTCGAGTCGGCGATCAGGTTGCCGAGGTTGGTCTCCTTGCTGCGCACGTCGGCGCGGGCGCCGTTGAGATCCACCGCCGCCTGGCCCACTGGCGTCTGGCGCAGCTGCGCGATCGGCTGGCTGAGCACCGCGATGCGATCCTCGAAGCCGCGGTTCGGCTCGATGGCCGCCGCCATCTCGGTGGGCCGGGCGGCCACCACACTGGTGATATCGCCGTTGGCGTCGAAGCCTACCGTCAGGTCGCCAAGCCAGCGGCCCCACTCCCAATCGGTGGCCATCACCACCGGCTTGCCGGAGGGCGAGGCGATCACCTCGGGGTAGGGGCGCGCCGGGTCCGGCTGGCTGAGCATGGGGCCCATGGGGGTGTGGCTGTGGCCGCCGATGATCACACTGATGCCGTCCACCTGGCGCGCCAACTCGCGGTCGAAGGTGATGCCGATGTGGGTGAGGGCGATGATCTTGGTGACACCCTGGGCACGCAGCGCCTCAACCGCCCGCCGCGCAGCGTCGATGTAGTTGGTGAAGGCCACGCCGGGGCCGGGGTTGCTGAGCACCATCGTCTCCTCGGTGGTCAGCCCGAAGACGCCGATCGGCTGGTCGCCGGCCCAGAGCACTGTCCAGGGCTGGATCAGCCCGTTGAGCGGCGAGGAACCGTCCACCTGGGTGTTGGCGCTCAGCACCGGGAACTTCGCGCCGCGGATGAAGTCCGCCAGCGCCTGCTGGCCGATGTCGTACTCGTGGTTGCCAACGGCCACGGCCTGGTAGCCGAGCGCGTTGTAGAACTCCAGGTCGGCCAGGCCGCGGTACTGGTTGAAATACAGCGTGCCCTGGAAGACGTCGCCGGCGTCGATCAGCAGTTGGTTGCCGCCCTCGGCGCGGATGGCGTCGATCAGCGTCTTGCGGCGCGAGACGCCGCCGTGGACGGGCGCCGGCGGGGTGCCGCCCATCACCGGCTCGATGCGGGCGTGGTGGTCGTTGGTGTGGATGATGCGGACCTTGTAGACCTCGGGGCCAGCGCCGTGCACGGTGATGCCGTTGGCCAGGTAGGCGATTGTGCCGGTGCCGAGGGCCATGGTCTTGATGAACGTACGCCGTGAGATCTTCACGCCTGTCCTCCTCTGTCTGAGCAAGGCACTGCTGCGCAGCGTCTCCATGGGCGAGGTGTGTGCGCAGGCGCTATGATAGCACAGGCTCGCGCGTTGCTTTCCAGCACGCGCGAGCCTGTTCAGGGCTTCGCCACAGGAGGGTCAGGAGAGGGCTGCGCCCTCCCCTGACTCTCCCCCAGCTATTCGGATAGGCTCTTAGGCGCGCACAGCGCGCATGGCGTACTCCACGCCGGCGCGCAGGTCGGCGTAGGTCCTGAGGCGGCTCAGGTCGGCGCCGCTCATCACCAACGCCTGGGCCACCTCGGGGCTGATGCCCACCAGCAGACAGCGCGCCCCCAGCAACTCCACGGCCGCGGCGGCCTGCAGCAGCAGCCCGGCGAGCGCGGCGTCCACGAACGGCACGCCGGTGATGTCCAGGATCACAATGCGCGCCTGCTCCTCGCTCACGCCGGCCAGCAGGCGCTGGATGAGCACCTGGGCGCGCCCCTCGTCGATCTCGCCCACCAGCGGCACGACGATCACATTGCGCAGGATGGGCACCACCGGCACGCTCATGGCCCGCACAGTGGAGGCTAGCTCCTCGCGCGCCGCGGTGGCCGCCTGCAGCTCGGCCAGGGCCTGCTCCAGCTCGCGGTTGCGTTCGGCGGTGGCCGCCTGCTGCGCGCGCACCTCGTCGCGCTGGCGGCGGAGCGTGGCCGTCATCTGGTTGAAGGCTGCGGCCAGCCGCCCGATCTCGCCACCCGCGCGCTGGTCTACCGCGGCGTCGTAGTCGCCGGCGTTCACGCGCTCCACCGCGCCAGCCAGGTCCACGATCGGCCGGGAGAGGCTGCGCGCCAGGCTGATGCCGGCCAGTAGCGCCAGCCCGGCGGTGGCCAGCAGCGCCAACCCGGCCAACTGCTGCGTGCGCCGCACCTCCTGCTCCAGCTCGGTGGTGGCGGTGGTGAGCGCGCCGAGCGCATCCGCGGCGATCGCGTCGGCGCTCTCCTTCAACTGGCGACTCCGCCACGTGAGGGATTGCGAGCGCAGGATCGCGACCGTCTTGATGTTGTGCTCCAGGAGCTTTGTGGTGGTGATGGCTGTCGAGAGCTCGCGCACCGCCCCCTGCAGCATCTTCTCATCAGGGTCCTTTTCGAGATGGCGCTGCAGCATGAAGCGCGCGTTCCTCAGCTCCTGCTGCACCTCGTGCGAGATAGCGGGATCCTGGTCAACGACCAAACGGTCGATCAGAATTGTGGCCATCTGGAGGCTATCCTGGGCCTGGAAGAGCTGGACCACTGAGAACTTGCTGGCGCTGCGCCGAAAGAAGAGCGTGCCTGCATAATCGTTTGCAAGCGAGGAGGCCTGGAACAGCGAGGTGTGCAGCGTCCGGCGCAGCTGGTTCTGGTGTTCGAGGCGCATCCCCATGGCTACCACTGTGCTGCGGTAGGTGGCGAAGTAGCTCGCCAGCTCGCTTACACGCTGCTGGGCCGCTGCACTGGTGAGCCGGGACTTCACCTGTGTGATCTCATCGGTGAACTGGTCAAGCACCGCCGTCGCTTCGGCCTTGGTCACATCGCGCGGGTCCTGCAGCCAGCGATCCACTGCCTGCTGGGCCGTGGTGACGTCGGCGGCGAGGGAGGCGCCGATCTCGGCGTCAGCCGCGGATCTGGTGTTGATAGCAGCGATCTGGCGGTTCAGATCGTCGATCCGCGCCATCAGGAAGAGCGCCAGCCCGCCGGCCAGCGCCAGCACGATGCCGTAGCCGATGAGGATACGCGCCCGGAGGTTAAGATGTCGCCACATAGCTCGTCCCCGCTTCGCACTAGAAGAGGCGCCTCTCGTGCTACTGTACGACAGCCCGCCCCCGGCGCGGTGCACAGAATCGTTTCAAACGGGTGCAAAAACCGTCATGCTGCTACCATGGGTCGCAGGGTACAGCCGGCTATCGCGCCGGGCTCGGGATGCCAGGGGCTGCGTCCCTGGCTGCTAGGGAGGCACACAGGTCGTTCGTCGTTCGTCGTTCGTCGTGGGGCTGCGCGCGGGGCTGCTAGGGAGGCGCGCAGGGGCTGCGCCACCACGGACGACGCTCGATTGCACACATCTGGCAGGATTGCGGTATGATGGGGTTGGCGCGCCGCGCGCCGCAGCAATCGGGAGGAACACCATGAAGTCCGCACTCTTCGTCTGGGGCGGTTGGGAGGGGCACGAACCCCAGAAGTGCCGCGATATCTTCGTGCCCTTCCTGCGCAGCCAGGGCTACGACGTCACCGTCTCCGACACGCTGGACTCCTACCTGGACCGCGAGCGGATGCACGCCTACAGCCTGATCGTGCAGATCTTCACCATGAGCACGATCACGCGCGAGCAGGAGCAGGGGCTGCTGGAGGCGATCAAGAGCGGCGTCGGCTTCGCCGGCTGGCACGGCGGCATGGCCGATGCGTTCCGCAACAACACCGAGTATCAGTTTATGGTGGGCGGCCAGTGGGTGGCCCATCCCGGCAACATCATCGACTACACGGTGAACATCGTCGACCACGACCACCCGATCACCGCCGGGCTCTCGGACTTCAAGATGCACTCCGAGCAGTATTACATGCACGTGGACCCGCACGTCAAGGTGCTGGCCACCACCACCTTCAGCGGCGAGCACGCACCGTGGATCGCGGGCGCGGTGATGCCGGTGACGTGGACCAAGATGTGGGGCAGTGGTCGCGTGGCCTACAGCTCGGTGGGCCACGTCGCCAGCGACTTCGACGTGCCGGAGGCGCGCGAGTTGGTGCAGCGCGGGATGCTCTGGGCGAGCCGCTAGCGAGGTGATAGGTGGTAGGTGATAGATGGTTATGATCTATCACCTCATCTCAAAAAGGAAGACATCGATGACACCCACCCCAACCAAAATCGGCATCATCGGCGCCGGCAACATCAGCGGCATCTACCTGGAGAACGGCAAAGTCTTCGAGGCGCTGGACATCGTGGCATTGGCGGACATCGACATGGACCGCGCCCGCGCCCGCGCCGCCGAGTATGGCGTTCCGAAGGCGTGTACGGTGGAGGAACTGCTGGCCGACCCCGAGATCCAGATCGTCATCAACCTGACTATCCCGGACGCGCACGGGCCGGTGGCGCTGGCGGCGCTGGAGGCCGGCAAGAGTGTCTACAATGAGAAGCCACTGGCGGTGAGCCGCGAGGACGCCCGCAAGATGCTGGCGCTCGCACAGGCGCGGGGCCTGCGGGTGGGCTGCGCGCCGGACACCTTTCTCGGCGGGGGCATCCAGACCTGCCGCAAGCTGATCGACGACGGCTGGATCGGCGTGCCGGTGGCGGCCACGGCCTTCATGATGAGCCACGGACCGGAGAGTTGGCACCCCAACCCCGGCTTCTTCTACCAGCCGGGCGCCGGGCCGATGTTCGACATGGGGCCGTACTACCTCACCGCCTTGGTGGCGCTGATCGGCCCGGTGGCGCGCGTCACCGGCTCGGCGCGCATCACCTTCCCCGAGCGCACGATCACGAACCAGTGGAACTATGGCGAGAAGATCCCGGTGAACACGCCCACCCACGTGGCCGGCATCATGGACTTCGCCTCCGGCGCGGTGGGGACGATCATCACCAGCTTCGACGTCTGGAGCGCGAACCTGCCGCGCATCGAGATCTACGGCTCGGAGGGGACGCTGAGCGTGCCGGACCCGAACACCTTCGGCGGGCCAGTGCTGGTGCGGCGCATGGGCGCGAGCGCCTGGAACGAGGTGCCGCTGACGCACGGCTTCACCAAGAACAGCCGCGGCCTGGGAGTGGCCGACATGGCCACCGCCATGCGCTCCGGCCGGCCGCACCGCGCCTCGGGCGAGCTGGCCTACCACGTGCTGGACCTGATGCACGCCTTCCACGAGGCCTCGCGCGAGGGGCGGCACGTGGAGATCACCAGCGGCTGCCCCCGCCCCGCGCCGCTGCCGCTTGGCCTCGGCGAGCGCGCCGTAGATGCGTGACACGGGGCGCTGTCCACACGGATCTTGTGCCGGCGAACAGGCCGCTGGCCCTCCATACGATGACAAGGTGACATGCGCGCTGCGGCGCGCTGACAAGGTGACAGGTGAGGTGGCAGGTACAGAGCCTGTACTATCACCGACACACACCACAGCAGCCCACACGCCCTTGATCAGCTTGTCACCTTGTCACCTTATCGGGAGTACGATGCGGTGGCGAAGCTACCTGTTCGTCGCGCAGGACTTGTGGCCGCTCTCGTCATCATGGTGGCGGCGGTGAGCGCCTGCGGAGACAGCGGCATGCAGCTGGTCTGGGCGGACGAGTTCGACTACACCGGCCTGCCGGACCGGGCGAAGTGGGGCTACGAGGTGGGGCGCATCCGCAACGCCGAGTGGCAGTACTACACCTGGGGCCGCGCCGAGAACGCATATGTGCAGGACGGCGTGCTGACGATCACCGCACAGCGTGATAACTTCGAGGGCGAGGGCATCACCTCGGCCAGCCTCACCACCCGCGAGACCTTCACCTTCACCTACGGCAAGGTCGCGGTGCGGGCGAAGGTGCCGGCAGGGCGCGGCGTGTGGCCGGCGGCGTGGATGCTCGGAACGGACATCGACACCGCCGGCTGGCCGCGCTGTGGCGAGATCGACATCATGGAGTACGTCGGCTTCGAGCCGAACACCCTTCACTTCACGGTCCACACCGAGCGCTACAACCACATGCGCGGCACCCAGAAGACCCGCCGCCTCGAGACGGTCGACCCGTCGCAGGGCTTCCACGAGTATGCGATCATGTGGGACCCGCAGAAGGTGGAGTTCTTCTTCGACGGGGCGAAGGTGCACGAGTTCATCAACGAGGGGACCGGCGAGGCGGCCTGGCCGTTCGACAGCCCGATGTATCTGATCCTCAACCTGGCGATCGGCGGGACCTGGGGCGGACAGCAGGGCGTGGACGAGGCGATCTTCCCGGCGCGCTACGTCATCGATTACGTGCGGGTGTACCAGTAGGCCGTGTCGAATCCACGGAGGGCGCGGAGGACCACGAAGGACCACGGAGGTTGAGGCGGCCGAGGTGTTGTGCGTTGGCGGACCTGGCAGGCGCTCGACGCTCGGCAGATGATCTTCGAGACCTCCGTGTCCTCTGTGGATCATCAGGTAGCCGTGCCGGCCACACCCAGGCGGACCGCGTCCTGCTGGAGAGCCGCGATCACCCCGGCGATCACCTCGTCCAATGGTAGGCCAAGCGCCTCGGCGTTGTGGGCGATCTCCTCACGGCTCACGGCGCGGGCGAAGGCCTTGTCCTTCATCTTCTTGCGCACGCTCCGCACGTCCACCTCGTCCACGCTCCTGCTTGGCTTCACCAGCGCGCAGGCCACCACGAAGCTGGAGAGCTCGTCCACCGCGGCGAGGGTCTTCTCCATGGGGGTGACACGCGGAATGCCCGAGTAGTCGGCGTGGGAGAGGATGGCGCGGCGCACCTCGGCAGGCCAGCCAAGCTCGCGCAGGCGGGCGACGCCGTAGAAGGGGTGGCCGGGGAGCTGCGCCGGCACAGGCCCGTCGCCAGTCAGTGCCTCGGAGATGGCCGTGATCTCCGGCCCGCTGCCGGGCATGGCCGGGTACTGCTCGAAGTCCAGGTCGTGCAGCAGCCCCACCGCGCCCCACAGGTCCGGGGCGCCGCCCATGCGTGTGGCGAAGTGGCGCATCGAGGCGGCCACGGCGTAGCAATGCTTGCGCAGACTCTCGGACTGCACCCATTCGTGCAGGAGCGCCTCCGCGCGTTCTGTGTAGCTCACGTGCTCCTCCGTGGGGGTTACGGGAGCCGCAGGCCCCCGACAAGAATCTGCGAGTGTGGTTTGGCGGGGCTCGCCCCGCCAAACCGACCCCTGGGTGGGGGTTATTGCTCGGAGGGGCGCGGCCCTTCCGAGCGGGCGCGCCATGCATGATACAACACGATGCTGCCAGCCACCGCCGCGTTGAGGCTAGCGATCTGGCCGCGCATCGGCAGGCGCACCAGGAAGTCGCAGCGGTCGCGGGTGAGGCGCGCCAGGCCGGCGCCCTCGGCGCCCACCACCAACGCCAGCGGCAGGTCCAGGTCCACCGCGTCGTAGTCCTGGGCGCGCTCGTCGTCCTCGACGCCGGCCACCCAGATGCCCGCGTGCTGCACCTGGTCGATCGTCTGGGCCAGGTTGGTGACCACCGCGATGCGCAGGTGCTCGGTGGCGCCGGAGGAGGCGTTGACCACCGCAGCGGTGACCTCGGCGGCGCGGCGGCCAGGGATCACCACCCCGTGGGCACCCACCGCCTCGGCAGTACGCAGCAGCGTGCCGACGTTCTGCGGGTCCTGCAGGTGGTCTAGCAGCAGCAGCAACGCTGGCTCGCCGCGCTCCTCGGCCAGCGCCAGGATCTCGTCCAACTCGGCGTAGGGGTAGTCGCCACACTCCAGCGCCACGCCCTGGTGATTGGCGCCGGGCAGCCGCCGGTCCAACTCGCGCCGGTCCACCCGGGAGATGGGGATGCCGGCCTGCTCGGCGATCTTCACCACCTCGCCGAGCGTGCCGGCCTCTTGCGCGCCGGCCGAGACGAGCAGGCGCTGGAGGGTGCGGCGCCGGGCCCGCAGCGCCTCGCGTACCGCGTTCCTTCCGTAGAGCACGTCAGCCATCAATTCCGCCTATCGATGAAGTTCAGCCGCCCGCCAGATGGGTTCGATAGATCGGGAAGGCGGTCGGGCTGATGCTGATTCGCCAAATTGCCCCGCTTCCGGCGGGTCGGCTGCAACGGGGATTGGACGGCCCGGCTTTTAAGGGGTGAGACCGAGTTGCAACTTGACAACCCGTTCAACCTGCGCTAGATCCGCAGCCGAGAGACGGCCCGCCCGATCACTCAGCCGCAGTTTGCTCACCGTCGTGAGTTGATCGGCCATAGCTTTCTGTGGCTTGCCATTGAGCGTGACGATCGCCTCGCTCGGATAGAGGCGATCCACTTGGGTTGAGAGCGGGACAATTTGCACCCGATTGAGATGCTTATTCGCTGCGTCGTGGCTGATGATGACGGCCGGACGCTGTTTTTGGATCTCGCCACCGACAGATGGGTCAAAATCGACCCACCACACTTCACCGCGCCGCATCGGCCACATCTCCGATCGTTGCTTCACTCCAATCGCGTGCCTCCCTTTCCCGGGCCTCATCCGCAGCCATCGCCCGATAGCCAGCCTCCAAGTCAGTCCCAATGACATGGGGACGCACGAGATCTTCAATGAACTGGCTAATGTGGCGGCGGCCAATCACCTTGTGGAGGCCCTCATACACTTCCTCATCGACGGTGATCGTGAGTTTCTTCTGCATGGTGCGCCTCCTTCTCTACGTGTAGTATACGTATATTATCAGAGCGCGGCTGAGGAGGCAAGCGTGCCGAGAATGTGGTGGATAGTTGGAGGTCCATGAACCGCAGCAGAATTATTTACAAAGCCGTTAGAATTGGGGCTTTAAGAGGAAATTAATGTAGCGCACTTGTAAAGAGATCGTCGCACAGCCGTTTCGCCATAGTGCTCAGCCGTCGTCTCTCCGAAGTGCTGAGTACTGAGTGTACAGCCGACTCAGCACTCAGCACCGGCTACAGTCCAAGCGCGTTCCGGATGCGGCCGAAGAGCCCGTCGTCCTGCTGGCCGCCGATCTCCTCCGGCTCGAGCGATCGCTCGAGCTCCTGGAAGAGGCGGCGCTGCTGCTCAGTGAGATGGGTGGGCACCACCACGCGCGCCACGATGATCTGGTCACCGCGGCCGCTGCCGCGCAGGTAGGGCACGCCCCTGCCGCGCAGGCGGAAGGTCTGGCCGGTCTGGGTGCCTGGTGGCACCTTCAGCGGCTCCTTGCCCTCCACCGTCGGCACTTCTACCTCCGCGCCGAGCGCCGCCTGCGCGACGTTGAGCGGCAGCTCCATGATGATATCGTTGCCCTCGCGCAGGAAGATCGGGTGCGGTTGGACCTCGAACACCACCTCGAGGTTGCCGTGCGGGCCACCGCGTGGGCCGGCCTCGCCCTCGCCGGTGAGGCGCATCAGCGAGCCGCCCTCCACGCCGGCCGGGATCTTCACCGTGAGGCGGCGCAACTGGCGGACGCGCCCCTCGCCGCGGCACTCGCGGCAGGGGATGGCGATCACCGTGCCCTCGCCGCGGCACTGATCGCAGGTGGTCACCGTGACCATGTTGAAGATCGGCGCGCGGGTGCGGATCTCGCCCAGGCCGCCGCACTTCGGGCAACGCACCGGGTCGGTGCCTGGTTCAGCGCCGCTGCCGTGGCAGGCGCCGCAGGTCTCCAGGCGGCGGAACTCGATGATCTTCTCGGCGCCGAACACCGCCTCCTCGAAGGTGAGGGTGAGGGTGTAGCGCAGGTTCGCGCCGCGCTGTGGGCCACGCTGGGCGCCGCGCCCCGCCTGGCCGCCGAAGAAGGCCTCGAAGATGCTGCCGAACGGGTCCTGCCCGCCGAACGGGTCGAAGCCCGGCATGCCCGTCGGCCCGCTGTGGCCGAAGCGGTCGTACAGCGCACGCTTGTCGGGGTCCGAGAGCACCTCGTAGGCCTCGTTGATCTCCTTGAACATGGCCTCGGCCCCCGGGTCTTTGTTGACGTCCGGGTGGTACTGGCGCGCCAGGCGGCGGAAGGATTTCTTGATCTCCTCCTGCGAGGCGCCCCGCTGCACCCCGAGCACTTCGTAGTAGTCGCGCTTCACGGCCATAGCTACCTCAGTGAGGCGATGGGCAAGAGGCGGCAGGCAATGGAAGCCTATCGCCTATTGCCTATCGCCTAATCGACTTTGTACTCGCCCTCGACCACGCCCTCGCCGTCGTCCCGAGGGGCGGCGGAGGATTCCTGCGCCCCGTCGCCCTGGTACATGATCTGGCCGAGTTGCTGGATCAGCACCGAGAGCTCCGCGCTGCGGTTGCGCAATTCATCCAGGCTCTCGCCCTCCATGGCGGTTCGCACGGCGCGGATCTTCTCCTCGATCTCGGCGCGCAGCTGCTCGGGCGCTTTCTCGCCGGCCTCGCGCAGCGTCCGCTCGGCGGTGTACACCAGGCTGTCGGCGCTGTTGCGGGCTGCGATCGCCTCGCGGCGGCGGCGGTCCTCCTCGGCATGCGCCTCGGCGTCCTGCACCATCCGCTCGATCTCCTCGGCGCTGAGGCCGGAGGAGGCGGTGATCGTGATGTGCTGGGCCTTACCGGTGGCCTTGTCCTTCGCCGAGACGTTCAGGATGCCGTTGGCGTCGATGTCGAAGGTGACCTCGATCTGCGGCGTGCCACGCGGCGCCGGCGGGATGCCGTCCAGCACGAACTTGCCGAGCGACTTGTTGAGGCGGGCCTCGGCGCGCTCGCCCTGCAGCACATGAACCTCCACGCTGCTCTGGCCATCCGCGGCAGTGGAGAACACCTGGCTCTTGCGGGTCGGGATGGTGGTGTTGCGGTCGATCAGCGGCGTCATCACCCCGCCGAGGGTCTCGATGCCTAACGTGAGCGGCGTGACGTCCAGCAGCAGCACGTCCTTCACGTCGCCGGCCAGCACACCGGCCTGGATGGCCGCGCCGATCGCCACCACCTCGTCCGGGTTCACCCCCTTGTGCGGGTCGCGGTTGAAGAAGCGGCGCACCGCCTCCTGCACCGCCGGCATGCGCGTCTGCCCGCCCACCAGCACCACCTCGTCGATGTCGTTCGGCCGCAGCCCGGCGTCGGTGAGGGCCTGGCGCACCGGGCCGATCGTCTTCTCGATCAGGTCGCCGGTGAGTTGCTCCAGCTTCGCACGGCTGAGGGTCAGGTTCAGATGGCGCGGGCCAGAGGCGTCGGCGGTGATGAAGGGCAGGTTGATCTCGGTCTGGAGCACGGTGGAGAGCTCCATCTTGGCCTTCTCGGCCGCCTCCTTGAGCCGCTGCAGCGCCGTGCGATCGGTCCGCAGGTCGATGCCGGTCTCCTTCTGGAACTCGGCGGCCAGCCAGTCCATCACCCGCTGGTCGAAGTCGTCCCCGCCGAGGTGCGTGTCGCCATTAGTGGCCTTCACCTCAAAGACGCCGTCGCCAAGCTCCAGGATGGAGATGTCGAACGTGCCGCCGCCCAAGTCGTAGACCGCGATCGTGTGGTCGCGGCCCTGCTTGTCCAGCCCGTAGGCCAGCGCCGAGGCGGTCGGCTCGTTGATGATGCGCAGCACCTCAAGCCCGGCGATCTTGCCGGCGTCCTTGGTAGCCTGGCGCTGGCTGTCGTTGAAGTAGGCCGGTACCGTGATCACGGCTTGGGTCACACTCTCGCCCAGGTAGGCCTCGGCGTCGGTCTTCAGCTTCTGCAGCACCATGGCCGAGATCTCCTGCGGCGCGTACTCCTTGCCGCCCATCACCACCCGCACATCGCCGTTCTCGGCCTCCCCCAGGCGGTAGGGCACCAGGGCCTTGTCACGCTGCACCGCCGCGTCCCGGTGCTTGCGGCCCATGAAGCGCTTGACGGAGAAGATCGTGTTCTCGGGGTTCACCACCGCCTGGCGCTTGGCCACCTGGCCTACCAGCCGCTCGCCGGACTTGCTCACCGCCACCACCGAGGGCGTGAGGCGGGCGCCCTCGGCGTTGGCGATCACCACCGGCTCGCCGCCCTCCATCACCGCGACGACCGAGTTGGTGGTGCCGAGGTCGATGCCGATCACCTTAGCCATTAGATTCACTTTCTCCGTGATACGTAAGCCGTGATACGTAACGCGTAATGCGTGATACGGAACCCGTGATGCGGAACCCGAAACCCGCGATGCGGAACCTATGATACGGAACCCGTGATGCGGAACCCGAAGCCCGCGATGCGGAACCTATGATACGGAACCCGTGATGCCTGAAACCCATGTGTAACCTGGCCACGGCGGTATAACACAGTACGGATTACAGGTTACCGATCGCGGATCACGGATCACGAATTACGATCACAGATCACGGATTACGTGATACAAGCTTCTACCCCTGTCCCACTTTGACCATGGTGGGCCGGAGCACCTTATCGCGCAGGGTGTAGCCGCGCTGCAGCTCGGCGATGACCTTGCCCTCCTGGCCGTCGGCGGCCTCGTAGATCACCGCCTCGTGCTTGTTGGGGTCGAAGTCCTGCCCGAGGGCCTCGATCGGGCGCACGCCCTCGCTCTCGAGGATGGTCTGCAGCTTCTGCGGGATGAGCTTGAAACCGCCGTACCAGGCGCTCTGCTCCACCTCGGGGGTGACGCTCTGCATCGCGCGCTCCAGGTCATCCATCACCGGGAGCAGCTTGAGCAGCAGGCCGGCCGACGCACTGCGGATCAGGTCGGCGCGCTCCTGGTCGGTGCGGCGCTTGAAGTTGCGGTAGTCGGCCGCGGCGCGCAGGTAGCTGTCCTTGTACTCGGCGAGCTCCTTCTCCAGTTGGGCGATGCGCGCCTGCAGCTCCTCTATTGTGGGGGTGGACGGCGCGGCGGGAGCCTGGTCTGCGGCGGGCTCCTGGCCGTCCTGCGGTGTAACCTTCAGATCGTCGGACACGCTATAACCTCCTGGCCTATGGCATTCGGCATTCGGCATTACTTGTCATCAACAGGACGTACGCGGTCGGTGCCGCCCGCGGGGGCTTCGGGGGCCGCAGGCCCCCCGAAAAACCCCTCGCGGGTTCTTTTTGGAGGGACTGCGCCCCGCCACACCTTCCCGTGGGGGTGCGGGGGCGATGTCACCGCGTACGTCCTGTCATCAACAGGAGCTATGCGGGGGATGCGCCCCTGCATCCCTCCACGGGATCGTTTGGCGGGACTTGGCCCCGCCAAACGATCCCGTCGAGCATTGTTTCACAACATCACCTGATCACGGGGTACTCGTCCGTCCCTCCGGCCCATACAGCTCGCCGAGCAGGTCGCTCATCACGGCCGAGATGTAGCGCACGGTGGAGATCGTGCGCGGGTAGGGCATGCGGGTCGGGCCGATCACGCCGAGCACTCCGGCGATCTCGCCGGCCACGCCGTAGCGCGAGAGCACCACGCTGTACTCGCGCATCTCATCCTGGTTGTGCTCGCCGCCGATCACCACCTGCACACCGCTGCTGGCGAGCGCACGAGGGATGAGCGGGCCGAGGCCCTTGCCGCCCTGTAGGATCTCAAGCGCCTGACGCACGCGCTCCACGTGGCTGAACTCCGGCTGGCTGAACATCTCGATCAGCCCGTCGCTGTGGATGGCCTTGTTGAGCTGGTCTTCGAACTGCTGCATGGCGCGCACCACCAACTCCATCACGTGCAGCTCCAGGTCGTCCCCTGGCGGCTGGTGCTGCGCACGCTCCTGCTGCAGCAACTCCTCCACGCGGGCAGCGCTGGCGTCGCGGCAGCGGTCGTTGATGCGCGCGGCCAGGCGGCTCAGCTCCTCCTGCGGGCGCGCCGCCTCCAGCGTGAGCGACTGCTGGCGGATCGTGCCGTCGTGCAACACCAACACCATGAGCACCGTCGCGTCGTGGATGGCGATCAGCTCCAGGTGCTTGAAGCGCGACTGGTAGGCGCGCGGGGGGGTGACCACCGAGGCGTTCTGGGCGGTGCGGGCCAGCACCGCGCCAGCCAGCGAGATCCACTGGTCCAGCTCGCTGCGCACCTGGTAGAACTGGTGCCGGATGGTGCGCTGCTCGGTGGCCGAGAGCGACATGCGATCCATCAGGTTTTCGACGAAGAAGCGGTAGCCAGCGTCCGTCGGGACGCGCCCGGCCGAGGTGTGCAGATGCGTCAGGTAGCCCAACTCCTCCAGGGCGTTCAACTCGTTGCGCACCGTGGCCGACGAGACAGCGAGGCCGTACTTCCTGACGAGCAACTCCGATGAGACCGGGGCGGAACCCTCGATATACTCCTGGACCACCAGCTTCAGGATGAGCCGGCGGCGCTCGGTCATGTCGGCGATCATAGCATCACTCCACCGCGTTGCCGGCCGCGCACAGGAGCCTCTCCGCATCCCTTATCCCTTCGGAGGGGCGAAGCTCTCCCTCACCGCCCCACCCGAACCAGGGTGTCCGGATAGGCTCTTAGCACTCGGCATGCCAGAGTGCTAACGGTCGGAGCTAAATGATTGGCGTGCCGTCCGCACGCCTTTCACGGCGCTATTGTACCATGCTTTGCGGCGCGGATGCAATGGGCAGCACGCGCACGAGGGCCCGTTCCCGCCCCTGGCTTCGTCCCGCGCCCGGCGCATGCACGCCTGCGGCGTTCCCGCCGGGTACACGCGGGCTATCCCATTCCAACGCCCGCCGCCGCGGGCTGCCAGCCGCGCCGGGGGCCTGTGGAGGGTGAGCCCGCCGCGGAGGGCCCGCCGCGCCCGGCCAGGCGTGGTGCATGCCCAGCCGACGTCGACGCCGCCCCACGCGCGCACTTAGACATGGTTTCGCTGCGCGGCCTCCAGCTTTCCAGTCAGGGGAGGCTCGAAGGGGCAGCGCCCCTCCCAAAAAGATTTTCTGTGGGGGCCCACGGCCCCCACCCCCCCATGCGCGTTCGCGCGGACGTGACCGTCCGCGCGAAGCTTGTCTTACGTGCTGCGGGCAGGCCCTCGGAGATGCTATACTTGGACATGGTTTTGGGGAGGCTCGGAGGGGCAAAGCCCCCTCCGAAACAATCGTTTCGTGAGGGCTTTCGGCCCCACACCCCCGCGCGCTTTCAACGCAGGGGAGGGATTGACGTCCTTGCACCCCGTCCCCCTTCCCACTTCCGAGGATATGGCATGGAGGAGCGACGGGGCCGGGGAGGGCGAAGTCCTCCCCACCCCTCGTCTGAGGACTGGAATGGAGGAGCCGTGGAGCAACTGCTGCCGATCGTGATCGGCCTGGCGGTGCTGTGGGTGATCTGGAAGATCGTCAAGGGCGTCATCCGGATCGTACTGGCGCTGGTGGTGATCGCAGCCGTGATCTACTTCGTGCTGCCGTACCTGCTCGAGATCAGTGCACGGTGATGGGGGCAGCGGATAGCGAGCGGATAGACAGCGGATAGCGAGCGGATAGACAGCGGATAAGCGGATAGGGAGCGGGTGGACAGCGGATAGGGAGCGGGTAGACAGCGGAGCCATGCCACTGATCGAGTTGCGCAATGTGACCAAGGTGTACCGCATGGGCGACGTGGAGGTCCACGCGCTGCGCGGCGTCTCGCTCGCCATCGAGGAAGGTGAGTTGGTGGCGATCATGGGCCCCAGCGGCAGCGGCAAGAGCACGCTCATGAACATCCTGGGCTGTCTGGACCAGCCCACCGCCGGTAGCTACCACCTGGACGGGGTGGACGTGGGTGAGCTGGATGACGACCAACTCGCAGCGATCCGCAACCGCAAGGTGGGCTTCGTGTTCCAGCAGTACATGCTGCTGCAGCGCACCGACGCGCTGCGCAACGTGGAACTGCCGCTGTTGTACGCCGGTGGCCGCAACCGCGCCGAGCGGGCGCGCGCTGCGCTGGCGGCGGTGGGTATGGCGGACCGCATGCACCACCGGCCGAACGAGCTCTCCGGCGGCCAGCAGCAGCGCGTCGCCATCGCCCGCGCGCTGGTGAACAACCCGCGCATCATTCTGGCGGACGAACCGACTGGCGCGCTGGATACGCGCACTGGCGAGGAGATCATGGCGATCTTCGAGCGCCTCAATCGCGAGCAGGGTATCACGCTGATCCTGGTGACCCACGAACCCTCGGTGGCGGCCCACGCCCGGCGCGTGGTGCATGTGCGGGATGGGCAGGTTGATGAACGCTGAACGCTGCTCACGCTCCGGCCTGTTTAGTGGTGCATCCAGTACGTCCCTTGAAAGAAGGGGGAGGGCGAGGGAGGGCACAGCCCTCCCTCAAACCCACCCCTTCCGGCAGGTGTGTGTGTCAACACACGTGCCGGATGTACCATTTAGCCTTTAGCCTTGCAAAAGATGTTACGCACCGTCACCGCTACCCGCTACGTCACGCCGCTGCGCGAGGGTGGCTCGCTGCCGGCGATCGTCGAGGCCGACGACGATGGCATGTATGTGGTGAAGTTCCGCGGCGCTGGCCAGGGGCCGAAGGTGCTGATCGCCGAGCTGATCTGCGGCGAGATCGGGCGCGCGCTCGGCCTGCCGGTGCCGGAGCTGGTGTTCGTCGAGCTGGATCCGGCCCTCGGCCGCAACGAGCCGGACTTCGAGATCCAGGCGTTGGTGAGCGCGAGCGCGGGGCTGAACCTGGGCATGGACTACCTGCCGGGCGCGCTGGGGTTCGACCCGCTCGCCGCACGGGCGGTGGACCCGGCGCTGGCTGCGGCGGTGGTGTGGTTCGACGCGCTGATCACGAATGTGGACCGCACGCCGCGCAACCCGAACCTGCTGCTCTGGCACCGCAGGCTGTGGCTGATCGATCACGGCGCGGCGCTCTACATGCACCATACCTGGGCGGACTACATGGCGCGGGCGCGCTCGCCTTTCCCGGCTATCCGAGACCACGTGCTGCTGCCGGTCGCCGGCGATATCCGCGCGGCCGACGCGTCGCTGGCGCCGCTCGTCACGCCGGCGCTCGTCGAGGCGGCGGTAGCGGCGGTGCCGGAGGAGTGGCTGGCGCCCGACGCCCCCTTCGCAGGCGCGGCCGATCAGCGCGCGGCCTACGTGGCCTACGTGCTGGAACGGCTGGCTGCGCCGCGCGCGTTCGTGGAGGAGGCGGCTCATGCCCGCGCGCAGCGTCTTTGAGTACGCCGTGATCCGTGTGGTGCCGCGCGTGGAGCGCGGCGAGTGTATCAACGCCGGGGTGGTGCTGCTCTGCCGCGCGCGGCGCTTCCTGCAGGCGCGCATCCATCTGGACCGGGCGCGGCTGCTGGCGCTGGCGCCGGACGTGGACGTGGAGGCGGTGGCGGAGCAACTGGCCCATATCCCACTGGTGTGCCGCGGCGGGCCGGAGGCCGGGCCGCTCGGCGAGCTGCCGGCGCACGAGCGCTTCCGCTGGCTCACCGCGCCGCGCAGCACGATCATCCAGCCCTCCCCCGTCCACAGCGGGATATGCGACGACCCGCAGGCGGCGCTCGACCACCTCTTCGAGACGATGGTCAGCCGGCCGCTGCCGTAACGTCCGCTGTAACCTTCACGTAGCGCGCGGCGTCTACCATTTACAGGAGTTGGAGCGGCGTGGGAGCGGGACGATGCGCAGGGATCTCCGCATGCGGGTGACGCCGGGCGGCGCGGCGTTCCTGGCCTTCTTCGTGGTTTACAGCGGGCTGGTGGTGGTGTGGCTGTTGGGCGGGCTGGTCCCGGCGCTGGTGGCTGCCGCGCCCGCCCTGCGTGAAGGGCTGCGCGCCGCCGCAGCTGCCAGTGTGCCGGCCCGCGCGCTGCTGCTGGCCTCCTACGAGTTAGTGGCGCCCGCGCAGATCGTGGCACAGTACCTCTTCAGCGCCTTGAATCTGACGATGGCCGCCGTGCTTATGCGGGTGCGCCCGTGGGACCGCGCCGCGCGCCTGCTGGCGGTGGCCATGGTCGGCACCTCGGCGTCGTTCAACCTGCAGGCCCACAGTGCGCTCGAGTGGCTGCCGGCCCCGGAACTGGCGATCCTCATCACCCACGACCTGTTCCATATCGTCGCCGGCGTCTGCTACGTCTACGCGCTGCTCATGTTCCCGGACGGCCAGCTTGTCCCGAAGCACAGCCCGCCGTGGTGGATGCGTGGCCCCATGAAAGGGGTCTACCTCGGCGCACCGGTGGTGGTGGGCGGTTTCTCTGCCCTGCTGACCGACGGCGACCCGGTGGGGCTGGTGCTCTACTTCGGCGTGTTCATCCCGGTGGTGGGCGTGGCGGCGCAGCTGTTCCGCTACCGGCGCGCTGCGGAGGGCGCGCCCCGCCAGCAGTCCCGGCTGCTGCTGTGGACACTCGGGCTGGCGTTCGGGTTGGCGCTGCTCTTCGCCATCGCCGAGGTCGTCCTCGGCGCACCGCGCATCGGCATGACGTGGGAGACACGCGGCGAGTTGCGGGAGGTGGTGCAGCTCGTCATCCCCTCGCTGTTCACTGTGATCCCGGTGATGCTGTTCGTAGTGATCGTCCGCTACCGGCTGTGGGACATCGACGTCGTCATCAACCGCACGCTGGTGTATGGCGCGCTCACCGCCGCGCTGGCGCTGATCTACCTCGCCAGCATCATCGTGCTGCAGTACGGCTTCCGCACCATCACGGGGCAGCGCTCCAGCGTGGCGGTGGTGCTCTCGACCCTGGCGATCGCCGCGCTGTT
>DATMBA010000049.1:0-2132 GCA_035559635.1 Roseiflexaceae bacterium | reverse complement strand
GAGGCGGGCGATCAGGCGGCGGCACTCCGCGATGGCTCGCGCGTCCGCCAGCGGGGCGATCGGGCGCACCAGGTTGGGCAGCAGGTGGACCTGCGCGCCGAGCGCGCGGGCCGCCGCGGTGAGCGGCCCCTCCTCGCCGGCGGCCAGGTGAACCTCGTAGCGGCCGCGGAAGCCGTCGATCAGCTCCAGGACGTGCGCCTGCGCGCCGCCGATGTCGGCGGCGGTGATGACATACAGGATGCGGTCAGTGGGCATAGCAGCTTCCGTTCGGCGCATGCCGGCGATTATAGCACACCCCCTGCGCTGCATAGCAGGCCCCGCGCAGGGGGCGCGCGGCGGCCGCTACGGGTGCCGCAGGCACCAGGGTGGATGTGGAGGGCCAGGCCCCTCCCTGCCCCTCGCCGGGGGTTTGGGGGCCTACGGCCCCCAAAAAGACTCTTCTCACACCTGTTTCGGAGGGGCTGCGCCCCTCCCTATCTCCCCGTGGGGTGCGGGGGCAGCACCGCCGCATACGTCCTGTAAGATGAATAAATATTGACAGCATTCTGCAACAGGTGTGCAACGCTGTACCTTGACATCGCGTGTATGATGGTCCCAGGTGTATACGATTACCGGAGTAGCCTGACACATGCCAGCACGCCAACTCCGCCCACCGGTGGCGCTTCTGCTCCTTGCGCTCGCGCTCTGCGCGGCTCCGGTACTCGCTCAGACGCAACCCGGCGAGGCGGGCCCGGCGCAGCCCGCGGCCGCCGAGTACCGCGTCTACGCCCCGATCGTCCTCCCGCCGCCGCCGCCGCCCAACCCGTTCGGCTTCGACCTGCGCGCCCATGCGCCGGACACCGTGATGCCGTACGTGGTGGAGGCGCGCTCGAAGTGGGCGCGGGCCGGCGACCTCAGCTGGGCGGCGGTGAACTGGTACCGCGACGCCCCGTACAACTGGGCGACGATGGCGCAGCTCGACGCCAACATCACGCGGCTACGCCAAGCGGGGATCGAGCCGATGGTGATCGTCCAGTGGTCGCCGCCGTGGGCGCAGAGCGTCCCCGGGCGCGCCTGCAGCCCGCCGAGGCCGGATGCGGTGGGCGCGTTCGCGCAGTTCATGCGCGCCGCAGCCGAGCGCTACTCCAGCGGCCTGCTGCAGGTGAACTACTGGGAGATCTGGAACGAGCCGGACTGGGCGCCGGACCAGGTGGACGACTCCTGGGGCGCGGGGTGCTGGGCCAACCGCCAGGCACCCTACTTCGGCGGCGACTACTACGGCCAGGTGCTGAGCCAGGTCTACCCGGCGATCAAGGCCGGCAACCCGCGGGCCTCGGTGGTGGCGGGCGCCTTCATCCACCACTGGCCGGACGACACGGTGACGGCGGGGTTTCTGCGCGGGATGTTCGCGGCGGGCGCCGGCGCTGCCTTCGACCAGCTGAGCTTCCACGCCTACGGCGAGTGGGGCGCCGGCGACCTGCTGGTGGCGAAGACGAACCGGCTGCGCCAGCTGCTGGCCGAGGTGGGCCACCAGAACAAGCCGCTGATCGCCACCGAGATCGCGGTGGGGTGCTGGTCGGCCACGCTGTGCCCGGAGAACTTCCGCCTGAAGCAGGCGAACTACGCGGCGCGGATCTACGCGCAGGCGCTGGCGCTGGACCTGGAGGGCGCCTTCTGGTACACGCTGGTGGACCAGCCGCCGGGGATCGTCTGGCTGCACATCATCGACAACAAGGACGGCGAGCTGACCGTCCGCCCGGCGTACTACGCCTTCCGTAACTCGGCGGAGCTGCTGACCGGCGCGCGCTACGTCGGGCCGGCGCTGCAGGAGCCGCCGCCTGAGCGCATCAGCGAGGTGATGGTGCTACCGTTCCAGAAGTCGGCGAGCACGCTGTACGTCTTCTGGGTGCCGAAGACGAGCTTCCCGAAGGCCTACAACCTGCCGGTGTCCCCCGGCGCGCGGGCGATCTGTACCGATCAGCTCAACCAGCCGTCCCCCGCGCGCTACGATTGTTCGGACGCGAACGGGGATGGGCTGATCCCGCGGGCGGTGGGCGAGCTGCCGCAGTACGTCGAGGTATTTCGATAGGGGTCCGCTCCGCGGAGGCTTAGGGCATGCGGCCCCCGAACCCCTTCTCGCAAGGGGAGGCGCC
>DATMBA010000048.1:0-20469 GCA_035559635.1 Roseiflexaceae bacterium | reverse complement strand
CCAGGCCCCTCGTAGTCTCGCGCGTCCGCAGCGATCCGCAGCGCCAGCCCGAGGTCGTACCCGAAGCGGCCAAGCGCATCGGCCTGCTCGGGCGCCAGTTCGCTGCAGGCCGCGCCGGCCCGCGCAGCGGCCTCGAACAGTGCCGCGTCGATGCGGCCAGCGCGGTACAGGTACTGGTTGCGCGCCACATCCAGCGGCACGACGCTGGTGACGGGCGCGAGTTGGCCCTCGCAGATGGCCATCACGCTGCGCGAGTAGGCCGCAATGACGCGCGGGTCTGGAGCGAGCGCCATCTCGGCGGCCGCCAGTGCGAACAGGTAGTCGCCGACCATGAGCGCCGCGCTGCTGCCCCAGTGGGCCTGGGCGGCCATCTGCCCCCGGCGGCGCGCGGCCTCGTCCACCAGACTGTCGTGGACGCGGGCGGCGGCGTAGATCAGTTCAACCGCTGCCGCTGCATGGGCCGCGCGCTCGGGGGCATAGGCACCGAGGCGGGCGGCGAGCAGCGCTACCACCGCGCGCCAGCGCCCGGCGCCGGCGCCAAGATGTGGGCCGGCGATACCAGCCACGACCGGGCGGGCGGTGGTGCGTTCGGCGATGATCTGATCGACTCGCTTCAGATCGGGCGCGAGCTCGGCCGGAACGGGCAACTGGCTCATGAGCGGCTCATTGCGGCGGAAGCTGGACATCCTGGGGCAGGATACATGATGGGCGGGGGGATGTCAAACCTGGAGCGCTGAGGCGCTGAGCGCATGAGGTCGCTGATCTTGATCGCTTTTGTGTAAGGTTTGACTTCTGGCCTCCGCAGCCGTGAAACTGAAGCCCCGCCGGGGGAGGGTGCCGGCGCCGCGGCTTTGAGCAACTGCCCTGGCTACGATGGTCCGGCGGCTTCAGTGCCCCCCGCGCTTTAGCGATAGCGATCCTCACCCGATCCTCATCCACCTCGCCGCGCCCCCGGCACACCTTCTGATACACTTGGTGGCGGCTCCATGCTCAAGGGAGGTGACTGATGCCACGCATGCTTCGCCTGGTCGTGTCGCTGGTGGCGCTCGCGCTGCTGGCGGCCTGCGGCGGCGCGCAGAGCGCCGCACCCACCGCCCCCACGCCGCCCGCCACCACGCTGGCCACCACCGGCGCTCCACCAGCGGCCACGTCCACGGCCATCGCAACGGTGGTGCCGGCGGAGACGCCGACTCGACTCGCAGTCCGCAGTCCTCAGCCCTCGCCCACGCCCACCATCGTGCCGGCGGCGCGTCCAACCCAGCACCCGGCCACATCCACAGCCACGCCGGCGCCCACCGCAACGCAGGCGCCGGCTGCGGCGCCGACTCAGTCCGCAGTCCTCAGTCCTCCGTCCCCCGCCACCGGCTTCCCGGCGATCGCGCTGCGGCGGGTGGCGGGAGGGCTGAGCAACCCGCTGTACCTCACCCACGCCGGCGACGGCAGCGGGCGGGTGTTCGTGGTGGAGAAGCGCGGCCGGGTGGTGCTCCTGCGCGATGGGGCGCCCGCCGAGCCGGCCTTCCTGGACATCACCGACCGGGTGGGCGCGCGGGCCAACGAGCAGGGCCTGCTGAGCGTCGCCTTCCACCCGCGTTTCCGCGAGAACGGCTACCTGTACGTCAACTATACCGACCAGCGCGGCGATACGGTGGTCTCGCGCTTCACGGCGGCCGGCGATGCGGCCGACGCGGCGAGCGAGACGGTGCTGCTGGCGATCGACCAGCCGTACGCCAACCACAACGGCGGTCTGGTGAAGTTCGGACCGGACGGCTTCCTCTACATCGGCATGGGGGACGGTGGGTCCGGTGGCGACCCGCACGACAACGGGCAGAACCCGCAGGTGCTGCTGGGCAAGCTGCTGCGGATCGACGTGGACGGCGGGCCGCCCTACGGCATCCCGCCGGACAACCCCGGCGCCGGGGGTGGCGAGTTGGCCCCGGAGGTGTGGGCGCTAGGGCTGCGCAACCCGTGGCGCTTCTCGTTCGACCGCGCCACCGGCGACCTGTACATCGCCGACGTGGGGCAGAACGCGATCGAGGAGGTGAACTTCGCTCCGGCCGGCACGCCCGGCGGCGTGAACTACGGCTGGAACCGCCTTGAGGGCAGCCGCTGCTTTCGCGGCCGCGCCTGCGACCCGGCGGCGTTCACCGGGCCAGTGACCGAGTACGGCCATGACCTGGGGCAGTCGATCACCGGCGGCTACGTTTACCGCGGCGCGTCGTTCCCGGCGCTGCAGGGTGTGTATCTGTTCGCGGACTTCGTGAGCGGGCGGATCTGGGGGCTGCGACCGCGGGACGGCGCGTGGGAGCGGGCCGAGTTGCTGGACACCGAGCTGTACATCAGTTCGTTCGGCGAGGACGAGGCCGGCGAGCTGTACCTGACGAGCATGTACGAGGGGGCGGTGTACCAGGTAGTAGCCAGTAGCCAGTAGACGATGCATGACGACGGCACGCAATATGCAGCCACCAGGGTCTGACCCCGGCCTGAGGAAGTGTATTGTGTGCTGGTAGCATGGGCCAGCGCGGCAGGGGTGCAAGGCGCAGCACTCCAGCGCCCCGCTCCTCCCAGTGCGGCGCGCGTTCGGCTCCTCCCACCGCTGAAGCTGGTGGGCTTCCGCCGAAAGGAAGTGCTCGTGATCGCCACCGGCAACAGAAAGAAGGCCACCAATGCGAATCCTGCTGAGCGAGATGGCGCCCCAGATGCTGGCACAGCTACGCTACGCCCTGCAGCGCGAGCCGTGGGTTACCGCTGTGATGGCCGACAGGCCCGAGCCGGCCTACGACGATCCTGGCGGCAGCTACGAGCCACTCGAGACCGCCCTCGCGCCCCGCGGCGGCGAGACAAGCCTCACCGGGCGCGTGGGCGCCGCGCGGGCCGACCTGCTGGTGCTGGATTGGGACGTGGCGGCGCCGCTGCCGCTCGGCGCGCTAGAGTCGCTTAAGGCGGCCTACCCGCACGTGCAGGTGGCCGCCCTCAGCACGCAGCCGCGCGAGCGGCCCGCCGCGCTGGCCGCGGGCGTGGACGTGTTCCTGTTGACCGACGGTACCCCTGAGGCGGCGGTGGCGGCGCTGCGGGCGAACCTGGAGCCGCCGAGCCGTTGAGGAGTGAGGGCGCTACAGGCGTACGGCGCAGCGTCCTCACCCCCTCAGCGTCGCAGAGGTCCTGGGGGGACGCTCACGGTCTCGTGGGGCGCCCCGTGTCGAGCGTCGCGCGTGCGATCGCCTGGCGCCAGCCGGCGTACAACCGCTCGCGCTCGCCGGCCGGGAGGCGTGGCGCGAAGCGCTCGCCGGCTGGCCGCAACGCCCGGACCGCATCCTCCGATCCCCACAGCCCCACCGTCAGCCCCGCGAGCCAGGCGACCCCTAGCGCCGAGAGCTCCGCCGAGGCGCTGCGGGCCACCGGCCGCCCGATGATGTCCGCCTGGAACTGCATCAGCAGGTCGTTGCGGCTCGCGCCGCCGTCCGCCAGCAGCGCCTCCGGCACGGCACCCAGGTCGGCCGCCAGCGCGTCGAACACATCGCGGATCTGGTAGGCGATCGACTCGATCGTGGCGCGCGCCAGGTGCGCTGCCGTGGTGCCGCCCACCAGCCCGGCGATCAGCCCGCGCGCCGCGTCGTTCCAGTGCGGAGCACCAAGGCCAACGAAGGCCGGGACGAGGTAAGCGCCGCCGGCATCCGGCACCTGCGCCGCCAGCCGCTCCACACCAGCCGCGCCGTCGGGGAGACTGAGCAGCTGCGCCAGCCACTGCACCGCCGCGCCGGTGGCGTAGATGTTGCCCTCCAGCGCGTAGGTCACCTGCTCGCGCGCCCAGGCGATAGTGGTGGAGAGGCCGTGGCGCGAGAGGACTGGCGCGGCCGTTGGCGCCATGAGTGAGGAGCCGGTGCCGTAGGTGGCCTTCACCACCCCCGGCGCAAACACGCCGTGGCCGAACAGCGCCGCGTGCGAGTCCCCGATCATGCCAGCCACCGGCACGCCACCCGGCACGCCGGCCAGCGGGACCGTGCGGCCGAAGAAGGCGCCGGATGGTCGCACCTCCGGGAGCGCCGCGAGCGGCACGCCGAACAGCTCGGCCAGCTCCTCGTCCCACGCCAGGGTGTGGATGTTGAACAGCTGCGTGCGCGACGCGTTCGTCATGTCGCAGGCGTGGGCCGCGCCGCCGGTCAGGTTCCAGAGCAGCCAGCTGTCCACCGTGCCCAGGCAGAGGTCGCCGCGCTCCGCGCGCGCCCGCCCATCCGCCACGCTGTCCAGCAGCCAGCGCGCCTTGCCCGCCGAGAACATGGGGTCGATCGTCAGCCCGGTGCGCGCCCGCAGCAGCGGCTCATGGCCGCGCGCCGCCAGCTCCCGGCACAGCGGCGCCGCGCGCTGGCACTGCCAGACCACCGCCGGCCCGAGCGGTTTGCCGGTGGCGCGCTCCCATAGCAGCGTCGTCTCGCGCTGGTTGCTGATCCCGATCGCCGCCGGCCGCCGGCCCCCGGCGTGCTCAAGGCACTCGGATGCGGCCTCCTGCACACTGCGCCAGATCTCATGAGCGTCCTGCTCGACCCAGGCGGGCTGCGGGTAGCGCACGGACAGCGGGCGCGCGGCCTGCGCCACGATCCTGCCGGCGGCGTCCACCAGGATGACCTTGGTGTTGGTCGTCCCCTGGTCGATCGCCAGGATGCATGCGTCGTCCATGCGCGTCACCTCGCCTCAACCAACTCCAACGCGGCGTCCCGGATGCCGGCCGGCGTCAGGTTGAAGTGCTCCAGCAGCCAGGAGGCCGAGCCGGTGGGCGCGAACACGCCGGGGATGCCCAGGATGCGCATCGGCACCGGGCGGGTGGTGCACACCACCTCGGCCACCGCACTCCCTAGCCCGCCGTAGATCGTGTGCTCCTCCACCGTGACGATCCGGCCGGTCTCGGCCGCCGCGGCCACGATCGCCTCGCGGTCCAGCGGGCGGACGGTGGCCATGTTCAGCACGCGCGCGTCGATCCCGGCCTCGGCCAGCAGCGCGGCGGCCTCCAGCGCGCGCGACACCAGCGTGCCGTTGGCGATCAGCGTCACGTCTGACCCTGGACGGAGCAGGGCAGCGCGCCCCATCGTGAAGCGGTACTCGCCGCCGTGGACGGCCGGCACCGGCATGCGGCTGACACGTAGGAAGACCGGGCCGCGGTGCGCGGCGGCGAAGTGGACGGCCTGCTCGGTCTCGAGCGGGTCGGCCGGGACGATCACCGTCAGGTTGGCGATCGCGCGCGTCCAGGCCAGGTCCTCGATCGAGTGGTGGGTCGGGCCAAGCTCGCCGTAGGCCATGCCGGGGCTCATGCCGCACAGCTTGACGTTGGCGTCGGAGTAGGCCACGTCGGCCTTGATCTGCTCAAGCGCGCGCCCGGTGAGGAAGCACGCGGCGGCGCACACGAAGGGGATCTTGCCAGCGTTGGCCAGCCCGGCGGCGATCCCCACCATGTTCTGCTCGGCGATTCCGACGTTGATCAGGCGCTCGGGGAAGTGCTTGCCGAACTCGCCGACCTTGCTTGACCCCACCGAGTCGTTGGCCACCACGCAGGCGCGAGGGTCGTGCAACGCCACCTCCTCGAGCGCGCGGGCGAAGGCGTCGCGGCAGTCGTAGTGCTCTCTCATGCCAGTGTCTCGCTCCCGGCCAGCTCTGCGAGCGCCCGGGCGTACTCGTCTTCGCTTGGGACGCGGTGGTGCCAGGCAGCGCGGTCCCGCATGAACGAGACCCCCTGGCCCTTGTGGGTGTGAGCGATGATGCAGCTCGGCCGCCCCTGCTCGAAAGGCAGCGCGGCGAAGATATCGAGCAGGGCGGCGTGGTCGTGGCCGTCCACCTCGCGCACGCACCAGCCGAAGGCGCGCCACTTGTCGGCGAGCGGGTCGAGCCGCATCGTCCGCTCAGTGAGGTCGCCCTGCTGCAGGCCGTTGCGGTCGATGATCAGGGTGAGGTTGTCCAGCTGGTAGTGCCCGGCGGCCATGGCCGCCTCCCAGTTGCTGCCCTCCTGCAGCTCGCCATCGCCGGTCAGGACGATGGTGCGCCAGGCGGCGCCGTCCATTTTGGCGCCCAGCGCGCAGCCGACGGCGATGGGCAGGCCGTGGCCGAGCGGCCCGGTGTTGGTCTCGACACCCGGCACCTTGGTGCGGTTGGGGTGGCCGTTGAGCCGCGACAGCGGCTGCATGAACGTCGCCAGTTCGTCGATTGGGAAGAAGCCGGCCTCGGCCAGCGTCGTGTAGAGCGCCGCCGCAGCGTGGCCCTTGCTCAGAATGAAGCGGTCGCGCTCCGGCCAGTCGGGCCGCTGCGGATCGACGTTGAGCACCGCGAAGTAGAGGGTCGCGAGGATGTCGATCGCCGAGAGCTCCCCGCCGATGTGCCCGAGACGGGCGCGGTAGACCATCTCGAGGTCGCGCCGCCGGAGCGTGGCCGCGATGCGCTGCAGCCGCTCGGCGTGAACAGGGTCCGCCATGCTCCCTCCCTTTGTATCATGCGTTTCTCTCGCTGCACATTCCTCTCGGGCAGCGAATACGGCGCCGAGGTTTTGAATATTTATTCATATATGGTATAATATTCCAATGCCAAGTATACTGCCTTCCGGGAGGTCTGTCAAGCGGCAGTGTGCTATCATCATAGCACCTGAGAATGGAGGGAAGTGTGGCACGCACCGACGAACTTCGGCTGATCGCCAAGGTGGCCCGGCTGTACTACGAGCACGGCGTCCGCCAGACCGACATCGCCGCGCAGCTAGATCTCTCGCAGACCACCGTCTCGCGTCTGCTCAAGCGGGCCGAGGAGGAGCAGATCGTGCGCATCACGGTGAGCGTGCCGCTGGGCGCCTACACCGAGCTCGAGGAGGAACTGGAGGCGGCCTACGGCCTGAAGGAGGCGATCGTCGTCGACACCGGCGAGGACGACGAGCAGATCCTGCGCGACCTGGGCGCCGCCGCGGCCTACTACGTCGAGACCACACTCAAGCCGGGCGAGGTGATCGGCATCTCGTCCTGGAGCGCCACCCTGCTGGCCATGGTTGACGCGATGCATCCGCTGCCGCGCTCCAGCAGCGCCCAGGTGGTGCAGATCCTCGGCGGCGTGGGCAACCCGGCCGCCGAGGTGCATGCGGCGCACCTGACGCGCCGCATGGCTACGCTTACCCGCGGCGGGGCGACTTTCTTGCCCGCGCCGGGGGTGGCCGGCTCGGCCGAGACGGCGCGCATCTATCACGAGGACCCCTTCGTGCGCGCCGCCACCGCGCTTTTCGACCAGGTGACGCTGGCGCTGGTGGGGATCGGCGCGGTGGAGCCTTCGAAGTTGCTGGCCAGCAGCGGCAACATCTTCAGTGTGGAGGAGTTGCGCCTGCTCCGCGAGCGCGGCACGGTGGGGGACATCTGCCTGCGCTTCTTCGACCAGGAGGGCCGTCCAGTGCTGACGCCGCTGGACGAGCGGGTGATCGGGATGCGTCTGGAGCAGCTGCGGCAGGTCCCGCGCTCGGTGGGCATCGCCGGCGGGCGGCGCAAGCTGGCCGCCATCCGCGGCGCCCTCGCTGGGCGCTGGGTGAACGTGCTGATCACCGATCAGCACACCGCCGGGGCGCTCGTAGCGGAGGCCCGGGCAGGCCGGGCCACGCTGGCGCCCGCGCTGGCCCCCGGCCAACTCCAGACCGAGCAGGACGCCAGGTAGACGAGGCGCCCCGCGCGGGGGTGCTCTCGAGGGGTGTGCGGAGAGCGTGTCTCCGCGCGCCCCTCGCTTTTTTTGCCCGCCAGCCTCGAAGCGCGGCACCACGCCCGACCTGATCCAGCCGGCGCAGGCCGGCGTCGCAGGAGCTAGCCCGCGCGTACCCTGCGGGAACGCCTGCGGCGTGCATGCGCCGGGCGTGGGGCGAGGCTGCGGACGTTGACGGAGCCCTGGTTTGGAGACCGATCTTGACAGCCGCCGGGAAGGATACTATAATCACCCCATCCTGCGAAATAATTCTTCATATAAGAATAAATATTCATAGCTCTGGAGGAAGGAGGCAACGGGAGGGTCCAGGGGCGAGCGCAGTCCTCGCCACCACCCACCAACCACAAGATCAGTGATGGACCAGTAGGCACCCCCACACTGAGGCCGGACACACACGCGCTACAAGGAGGGACCGAGTCATGTCGTGGACGTTCCGTCCAACCCGTCTCCTGGCACTGATTCTCCTCGTGCTCAGCATCGCTGCCTGTGGCGCGCCCGCCGCGCCACCACAGGGGCAGGCCCCGTCGCCCGAGCAGGCCGCCACCACCGCCCCTGAGCAGGCCGCCACCACCGCCCCCGAGCAGGCGCCGGCCCCCACCGCCGCCCCTGCACCGGGCCAGGGCGTGATGACCGACGTCGGCACGCCGCGCAGCGAGACGCTGATCTTCCAGACCTTCGACCGCAAGGCGGCCAACCCGGACCTGCACAACCCGCTCATGAGCGGCTACGCCATCTGGCGTGGCTTCCGCGAGCTGGGCTGGGGCTACCTGTGGGAGATGGACACCGGCACCGGCAAGTCCTACCCCGAATTGGCCGCCGACATGCCCGAGGTGCTGAACGCCGAGCACACCCAATTCCGCGTCACGCTCAAGCCCGGCATCTACTGGAGCGACGGCGTCGAGTTCACCGCCGACGACGTGATCTACACGCTGGACACCTACTTCCAGAACAAGGACAAGCTGACCTACTTCGGCGTCTCCACCATCACCAACTACGTCAAATCCTACAAGAAGGTGGACAAGTACACCTTCGAGGTCGAGACCGTCAACCCGGCCTACGACTTCACCACCGTCATGGGGGTCTACACCTGGGGCTCGGCCTTCAACATCGTGCCCAAGCACATCTTCGAGAAGCAGGCCGATGTGGCCGCCTTCCGTAACACCAAGCCGGTCACGCTGGGCCCATATGTGGTGAAGGAGTTCGACTCGAACGGCTTCTGGCAGCTGTGGGAGCGGCGCGAGGACTGGCAGCGCTCGGCCTGGGGCTGGCAGGGTGAGCCCAAGCCCAGGTACGTGCTCTACAAGGACTTCGGCCCGGAGGAGACGCGTGTGCTGGCCTTCGTACAGAACCAGTACGACGTGGACACCTTCATGAGCCCGGAGAGCATCAAGGCCGCAGTGGCGCAGAACCCGGCCATCACGCCCTACTCGCCCACCCTGCCCTACCATAACATGGACGACGCCTGCTCCTACGGCGTACTCATGAACCAGCACAAGGCGCCGCTGGACAAGGCCGAGGTGCGCTGGGCGCTGGCGCTCTCGCTGGACCTGCAGGACGTGGGCATCAATGCGCTGAGCGGCGAGTTCAAGGCCTCCCCACTGCCGATGGTGGACACGCAGATCCTGCGGCCGATCTACTTCGAGCCGCTGCTCCCCTGGCTGAATGACTTCCAGCTTCCCGACGGCTACAAGCCCTTCAACCCGGCCTTCGCCGCCGAGTTGGCGGGCCGGCTAGGGGAGATGGGGCTGCCCGCCGACCAGCTGCCGCAGGGCGACGAGGCGCTCTCGAAGGCCTTCGGCGTGGGCTGGTGGAAGTACGACCCGGCCGAGGCCGAGAAACTCTTTAACTCGGTGGGTATGCGGAAGAACGCCGAGGGCTTCTACACCCTGCCGGACGGCACCGTCTGGGAGCTGGAGTTCGTCATCCCCGGCGACTGGAACAAGGTGATGCAGCGCACCGGCTTCTCGATCGCCGACAGCTGGCGCAAGGCCGGCATCAAGGTGAACGCCCGCCAGGTGGACAACGCCGAGTTCGGCACCGTCCAGAACACTAACCGGCAGCTCACCACGATGCTGAACTGGACCAACTGCATCTTCAGCCCCAACTACCTCAACGCCTGGCGCAGCATCCAGCCGCAGTACCTGATGGACGCCGACGCCACCGAGACGATCACCGGCAACCAGTACCGCTGGAACAACCCCAAGGTGTTCGACCTCGTGAAGTCCAGCTACGCGCTCGACTCTACCACGCCGGAGTTCCAGGAGATCGGCCGGTCGATCCTCAAGGAGTTCGTCACGGATATGGCCTACATCAACCTGATGAATATCCCGACGACGATCCCGACCAACAGCACCTACTGGAAGGGTTTCCCCAAGGCAGACAACCCGTACGCGGTCCCCTACTCCTGGTGGAGCTCGGCCAAGCAGATCACGCTCAAGATCGAGCCGACCGGGCAGCAGTAGCCATTCGTTCCCGGTCGCGGCGGCGCCGCGCGGCGCCGCCGCGACCCTCACCGGTGAGGTACGGCAATGGGTCTCGTCCACTACGTCGGGCAGCGCCTCGTCACCTATGTGCTGGTGCTCTTTATTGGGATCACAATCACCTTCTTCCTACCGCGCTTCCTGCCGAACGACCCGATCGACGGCTACATCGCGCAGATGCAGAACCAGGCCGGGCAGACGCTCACGCCCGAGGCGGCCCAGCAGATCCGCCAGTCGCTCAGCGAGCTGTACGGGCTGGAGGGCAGCCTCTTCACCCAGTATCTCAACTATCTCAAGCGCGTGGTGCTCGGCTTCGACTTCGGCCCCTCCTTCACCGCCTTCCCGCGCCCGGTGTCCGAGCTGATCCTGCTGGCGCTGCCGTGGACGATCGGGCTGCTGGTCACGACGACGTTTCTCTCCTGGACGCTCGGCAACCTGATCGGGCTTATCGCCGGCTACTTCCACGGCCGGCGCGCCGCCACCGCGTTGGAGGTGGTGGGCATCGTGCTCTACCCCATCCCCTACTACATCCTGGCCCTGATGCTCATCCTGCTGCTGGCCTACACCTGGAAGGTCTTCCCGCTCTCCACCACCATCCGGCCCGCGCCGCTGACGATGGCGCAGGTGGGCGCGATTTTGTACAACTCGGCGCTGCCGGCGCTGACCCTCATCCTGGCCGGCTTCGGCTGGAATATCCTGAGCATGAAGTCGCTGGCGTTCGCCACCAAGGAGGAGCCGTACGTCACCTTCGCGCGGCTGAAGGGCACGCCGCATTGGACGCGCATGTTCGGCTACGTCTTTCGCAACGCGCTGCTGCCGCAGGTCACGGCGCTGGCACTCTCGCTCGGCACGATCTTCAACGGCGCGCTGCTCACCGAGATGCTCTTCTCCTACCCCGGCCTGGGGTTGCTAATGCGCACCGCCGTGGGCAACGGGGACTATAATATGCTCTACGGCACGATCACCACCTCGATCTTCGCCGTGGCCACCGCCGCGCTGATCATCGACCTGCTCTACCCGCTGTTCGACCCGCGCATTCGCTACAGGTGAGCCCGATGAAACACCTTCTTCGCCTCGGGCGGGATGTCAGCCTCCCGGCCGCCGACACGGCGGCGCAGCAGCGCGAGAAGCTGAAGCTGAACCTGCGCCTGAAGCTGGGGCTCGCCATCCTGGCGATCTTCGCGATCGGCAGCTTCACACTGCCGTTCTTCACCAGCGTGGACCCCGCCGAGCAGGGCACCTACCTCAAGAACCTGCCGATCAGCTGGAAGCACCCGCTGGGCACGAACTCGCAGGGCCAGAGCATCTTCTGGTTCCTGGTGTTCGCCGTGCGCAACTCGCTGGCGCTCGGCGTGGCCGTCAGCCTGTGCATCACCGCGATCGCCACGCTGGTGGGGCTGAGCGCCGGCTACATCGGCGGCTGGTACGAGCGCCTGGTGATGCTGGTGATCGACTCGTTCATCACCATCCCGGTGCTGCCGATCCTGATCGTGCTGGGCGCGCTGGTGCGCGGCAAGACCTCGTTCGTGCTGGTGGGCCTGCTGCTGGTGATCTTCGGCTGGGCCTGGGGCGCGCGCACGGTGCGCTCGATGGCGCTCTCCATCCGCGAGCGCGAGTTCATCAATATGGCGCGCTTCTCCGGCGCCAGCACGCTGGATATCATCACCCGCGAGATCTTCCCCTACGTCTACGCCTACATGGTGGTGGGCTTCATCAACACCGTGCTGTTCGCGATCAACACCGAGGCCGCGCTGGCGGTGATCGGCCTCTCCAAGGTCGAGGTGCCGACGCTCGGCTCGATCCTCTTCTGGGCCCTGAGCTACAACGCGCTGTTCATCGGTCAGATCACCTGGGTGGTGGCGCCGATCGTGGCGACGGTGCTGCTCTTCCTGGGGTTGTTTCTGACCTCGACCGGGTACAACGACCTGTTCGCGGCACGACGGGGGCGCGCATGATCACGCTGGAGAATATCGTCGCAACCTACACCACGCAGCGCGGGCAGGTCAACGCGGTGGACGGCGTCAGCCTGCAGATCCCAGACGGCATCATCCTGGGGATCGCCGGCGAGTCCGGCTGCGGCAAGACCACCCTGATGAAGGTGATCTACGGCGACATCGGCTTCCCGCTGGCGCTCGGCGCCGGGCGCGTGACCTACGGCTTCCGCGACGAGCGCGGCGCGGAGGTGACGAGCGCGACGATCGGCAGGCAGTGGTTCCGCCGCATCTCCTACATCCCGCAGAGCTCCATGAGCTCGCTCAACCCGGTGGTGCGCGTCCGTGACCAGTTCGTGGACTTCCTGGACGGCTCGGCCAACAAGGCCAGGGTGCTGGAGCAGGTGCGGGCCTACGTTACGCAGCTGGACCTGCCGCCCGAGGCGATCGACGCCTACCCGCACCAGCTCTCCGGCGGCATGCGCCAGCGCATCATGGTGGCGATGGCGACCTTCTTCCAGCCGGAGGTCATCCTGGCGGATGAGCCGACCACCGCGCTCGACGTGGTGGTGCAGAAGGGCATCCTGCTGCTGCTGACGCGCCTGCAGGAGCAGATGAAGAACACTATCATCTTCGTCTCGCACGACATGGGGGTCCACTACCAGATCACCCACAAGATGCTGATCATGTACGCCGCCAAGGCGGTGGAGTACGGCGACTCGGAGGCGGTCTTCCGCGCGCCGCTGCACCCCTACACCGGCATGCTGATCCGCGCGCTGCCGACGATCGGCGACGCCGACACGCGCCAGGGGGTGGCCGGCCGGCCGCCGAGCCTGTGGGAGAATCTGCGCGGCTGCCGCTTCGCCGCGCGCTGCCCGCTGGCCACGGACCTGTGCCGGGCGCAGGAGCCGGCCTTCGTCGAGCACCGGCCGGGGCACTTCGCCGCCTGCCACTACGCCGGGCAGGAGATCATCCCGCTGGAGGTGACGCCATGAGCACCATTGTGCGCGCCGAGCGCCTGAAGAAGGTCTACCGCCTGGGCAGCATGCTGCGCAAGATCACCATCAATGCGCTCGACGACGTCAACCTCGCGGTGGAGAGCGACGAGCCGGTGATCGTCAGCGTGGTGGGCGAGTCCGGCAGCGGCAAGACGACGCTGGCCAAGGTGATTCTGCGCCTGGTGTCGCCGACCTCCGGCACGGCGGTGGTGGCCGATCGGGTGGTGGCCGGGGCGGGGCCGAAGCTGGATCAGGGGGCGTTCCTGAGCAGTGTGCAGCCGATCTTCCAGAACCCTTTCGAGGCCTTCAGCAGCTACCGGACGGTGGACTCGTATCTGTACGAGACGGCGCGGCGTGTGCGGGGGCTGGACGACGGCGAGGCGGTGCGCGCGATCGAGGAGGCGCTCGGCTCGGTGGGGCTGAAGGAGCAGGACGTGCGCGGCAAGTACCCCAACCAGTTCTCTGGTGGCGAGTTGCAGCGCGTGTCGATCGCCCGCGCGCTGATCCCCCGCCCGAGCATCATCATCGCCGATGAGCCGGTGAGCATGATCGACGCCTCGCTGCGGATGAATATCGTCAACCTGTTTCTGGCGCTCAAGCGGGAGTACAAGACCAGCTTCCTCTATATCACGCACGACCTGGCCACCGCTTACTATATCAGCGACTACATCGCGGTGATGTACCGCGGCACGATCGTCGAGTTCGGCGCGGCCCGCCAGGTGCTCGCCGACCCGCAGCACCCCTACACGCGGCTGCTGCTGGACTCCATCCCCTCCACAACCCGCAAGTGGGCGCGCGGGGCATTCGCCGCCTCGGACATCGAGACGAAGGAGTTCCAGTTCACAGGCTGCAAGTTCTGCAACCGCTGCCCGCTGGCCCAGGAGATCTGCGGCCGCGTGCGCCCGCCGCCGGTCCGCAAGGAGGACGGCCGCGATGTATACTGCCACTTTGCCTAGCGCGCTGTCGGCGCAGTGATAGGCGAGAGGTCTTAGGCGCACTACCTTTCAAATACGAGAGGCGTGGAGGGGTTCGCGGGGGCCGCAGGCCCCCGCACCCCCCACGCTGCGGGCAGCGCCCGCGTATATGACGAACAAGGACCAGCACTCATGACGGCCACCACGAACAGCAGCACCATCGAGCAGTGGGGGATCTTCGAGTTGGCGCTCAGCGGCAGTGCCGAGGGCAACCCCTTCCTGGACGTGACGTTCGGCGCCACGTTCAGCTATAAGCACCGGGCGATCGACGTGGACGGCTTCTATGATGGCGACGGGGTCTACCGCGTGCGCTTCATGCCGGACACGCCGGGGACCTGGCGCTACCGGACGCGCAGCAACCGCGACGAGTTGAGCGGGGCCGAGGGGAGCTTCACCTGCGCGCCCGCCGGCGCCGGCAACCACGGCCCGGTGCGCGTGGCCAACACCTACCACTTCGCCTACGCGGACGGCACGCCTTACAAGCAGGTCGGCACCACCTGCTACGTCTGGAACCACCAGGGCGACGCGCTGGAGGAGCAGACGCTGGCGACGCTGCGCCTCGCGCCGTTCAACAAGATCCGCATGTGTGTCTTCCCCAAGCACTACGCCTTCAACGAGAACGAGCCGGAGCGCTACCCCTTCCCCTGCCTCTCAAAGGGCAGCAGCAAGTGGACCGGCAGCTGGAAGGTGGACGTGCAGGAGGGCTGGTCCTTCGACCTCACGCGCTTCGAGCCGGACTTCTTCCGCCACCTGGAGCTGCGCGTGGCCCAGCTGCGCGACATGGGCATCGAGGCCGACATCATCCTGTTCCACCCCTACGACCGCTGGGGCTTCGCGACGATGGACGCCGAGACCGATGACCGCTACCTGCGCTATGTGGTGGCGCGGCTCGCGGCCTACCGCAACGTCTGGTGGTCCATGGCCAACGAGTTCGACTTCATGCACACCAAGAGCATGGCCGACTGGGACCGCTTCTTCCGCGTGGTGCAGGAGAGCGACCCCTACCAGCACCTGCGCTCGATCCACAACGGCCACGTGATGTACGACCACAGCAAGCCGTGGGTGACGCACCAGAGCATCCAGCGCCACGACCTGACGCAGGTGCGCGCCTGGCGCGAGCAGCACAGGAAGCCGGTGGTGGTGGACGAGTGCTGCTACGAGGGCAACATCTGGCAGCGCTGGGGCAACATCTCGGCGCAGGAGATGGTGCACCGCTTCTGGCTCGGTACCGTGTACGGCGGCTACGTCGGCCATGGCGAGACCTACGAGCACCCAGAGGACATCCTGTGGTGGGCCAAGGGCGGCGTGCTGCACGGCCAGAGCGCGCCGCGTCTGGCGTTCCTGCGCCGCATCCTCGAGGAGGGTCCGGCCGAGGGCCTCACCCCGATCGACGGCGTGCTGCGCATGGACCCGGTGGCCGGGCGGCCACACGAGTACTACCTGACCTACTTCGGCGTGCATCAGCCGGCGCGCATGGCGTTCAGCCTGCCCGAGGGCGAGCGGTACCGCGCCGAGGTGATCGACACCTGGGCGATGACGGTGACGCCGCTGCCCGAGCCGGTAGTGCGCGATGTGCCGGTGGCGCTGCCCGGCAGGCCGTACCAGGCGGTGGTGCTGCGGCGCGCGTAGCGCAACAACCTACGCTTCAGCGTACTAGATGGGAGGTTTGGAAGGCTTTGGCCCTCCAGAAAGCCATGCTGAAGATCAGCGATAACCGCCGCTTCCTCGTCCACGACGATGGCAGCCCGTTCTTCTACCTGGGCGACACGGCCTGGGAGCTGTTCCACCGCCTGACGCTGGCCGAAGCCGAGCTGTACCTGCGCGACCGCGCGGCCAAGGGGTTCACCGTGATCCAGGCGGTGGCGCTGGCCGAGCTGGACGGGCTGCACACACCGAACATGCGCGGCGACACACCGCTCATCGATGATGACCCGGCGCGCCCGAACGAGGCCTACTTCCAGCACGTGGACGCGGTGGTGGACCTGGCGGCGTCGCTCGGCCTGCACATCGGCATGCTGCCGACCTGGGGCGACAAGTGGAACAAGAAGTGGGGCGTGGGGCCGGAGATCTTCACGCCGGAGAGCGCCCGCGCCTACGGTGAGTTCCTCGGGCGGCGCTACGCCGATCGGCCGATCATCTGGATTCTCGGCGGTGACCGGCCGATCGAGACAGACGCCCAGCGCCTGGTGGTGCGCGCCATGGCCGAGGGGCTGCGCACAGGCGACGGCGGGCGGCACCTGATGGGCTTCCATACCTGGGGGCCGCACTCCTCCTCGGAATATGTCCACGACGAGGCGTGGCTGGACCTGCATATGTGCCAGAGCGGGCACAAGCGCAACCGTGAGAACTGGCGCTTCATCGAGGCCGATTACGCGCGCACGCCCACACGCCCGGTGATGGACGCCGAGCCAGGCTATGAGGACGCCCAGGACGACATCGTGAACCTGGACGGAGGCTACCTGGACGACTACGAGGTGCGCAAGGCGCTCTACTGGGCGCTGTTCGCCGGGGCGCACGGCCATACCTACGGCTGCTGGCCGATCTGGTGCATGTGGCGCCCCGGGCTGCCACCGATCCTGGCGCGCCGGCCGTGGTACGAGGCGCTGCACCTGCCAGGATCGGGGCAGGTGCGCCATGCGCGCGACCTGTTGCGCTCGCGCCCGTTCCTGGACCGCGTCCCCGACCAATCGCTGATCGTCTCCGACGCGGGCGCCGGCACCTACCACGTGCGCGCCACCCGCGATGCCGCCGGGCGCTACGCGCTGATCTACATCCCGGCCGCCCGGCTGCCTCCGCTCGGCAGTGCGGAGCGCCGGCCTGCCAGGGTGGAGTTGGATCTCACGCGCCTCTCCGGCACCGCGCTGGCCGCGTGGTGGTACGATCCGCGCACCGGCGTGGCGCAGGCGATCGGCGTGATCCCGAAGGAGCCGCGCGCCAGCTTCACTCCGCCGGACGGCGGCCCCGACTGGGTGCTGGTGCTGGACGACGCCGACGCCGGGTTCTCGCCTCCCGGCCGGCCCTAACTGAGGGTTCAGGGGCCGCAGGCCCCCTGACATCCTTTGCGGAGGGGCAACGCCCCTTCCGCAGCCCCGGACACGGGGCTGCGGGGGCCGCAGGCCTCCGAGAAATGTACCTTCAGGAGAAAACCTATGCCACGCGCGACCCTCGGCGTGATCCTCGGCAACCGCGACTTCTTCCCGGACCGGCTCGTCAGCGAGGCCCGCCGTGACCTCACGGCGCTGTTCACCGAGCTGGACATCCAGCCGGTGGTGCTCGACGAGCGCGACACCAAGCTCGGCTCGGTGGAGACGTTCGCCCACGCGAAGCGCTGCGCTGAGCTGTTCCGCGCCAACAGCGACCGCATCGACGGCGTGCTGGTCTGCCTGCCGAACTTCGGCGATGAGAAGGGCGTGGCCGATACGCTGCGCATGGCGGGACTGGATGTGCCGGTGCTGGTGCAGGCCTACCCGGACGACCTGGGCCAGCTGAGCGTCGAGCGGCGGCGGGACGCCTTCTGCGGCAAGATCTCGGTCTGCAACAACCTGCGCCAGTACGGCATCCCCTTCACCCTCACCGCGGATCACACCGTCCACCCGCTGAGTGACAGCTTCCGCACCGACCTGCTGCGCTTCGTGGCGGGCTGCAAGGTGCGCAAGGGGCTGAGGGGCCTGCGCCTCGGCGCGGTGGGCGCCCGCCCCGGCAACTTCAACACCGTGCGCTACAGCGAGAAGCTGCTCGAGCAGGCCGGCATCACCGTGGTCACGGTGGACCTCTCCGAGATCCTCGGCGACGCGCATCGCTTCGGCGACGATCACCCCCGCGTGGCGGAAAAGCTGGCGGAGATCCGGGCCTACGCGCGGCACGGCGGCGTGCCCGCCCCAAAGCTGGTGCGCATGGCGAAGCTCGGGCTGGCGCTAGGCGACTGGATGGCGGCCAATGAGATCCAGGCCACCGCCATCCAGTGCTGGTCCTCGCTCCAGCAGAACTACGGCGTCAACGCCTGCACGATCATGAGCATGATGAGCGATCAGTTGCTGCCGAGCGCCTGTGAGGTGGACATCGCCGGTGTGCTGGCCATGTACGCGCTGCAGCTCGCCTCGGGCACGCCGAGCGCGCTGGTGGACTGGAACAACAACTACGCCGGCGATCCGAACAAGTGCGTGTTCTTCCACTGCGGCAACTGGGCCAAGAGCTTCCTGCCGGACATCGAGATCTCGGTGGCGCCGATCCTCGGCTCGACGCTGGGCGTGGAGAACACCTACGGCGCGCTGGCCGGCCGCACGCCGGCCGGGCCGGTGACCTTCGCGCGCATCACCACCGATGACCGCGAGGGGCGCATCCGGGCCTACGTGGGCGAGGGGCGCTTCACCGACGACCCGCTGCAGACCTTCGGCAACCGCGCGGTGGTGGAGGTGCCGGGCCTGCCCAAGCTGATGCACTACATCTGCAAGAACGGCTTCGAGCACCACGTGGCCATGACCGGCGCGCACGTGGCGGCGGTGCTCAAGGAGACCTTCGAGACCTACCTCGGCTGGGAGACCTACCACCACCAGGGGTAGCACTGGGGCCGCCGAAGGGGCGTTTTGGAGGAGTGCAGCCCATCCAGCGCGTAAGCCCGGTCGTGAGAACGGGGAGCGCGAGGGGTTATCTCTCGCAAAACCATTTCCAGTGTTGCGCGCACAGCGCATGGAAGTCTGTCAATTGAGGGCCGAAGCGCTGAAGGCGTGAGGACACTGATCCTCACGCCTTCAGCGTTTCAGCGTTTGTAGGGGTACATTTCTTGCACGCGCACCTCCCTATGTGATGGGCCAGCCATCGTGAACGGAGGGAACCATGCGACAGATATCGTACCGCCTGGCGGCGCTGCTGATGGCGGCGCTGCTGGTTGCGAGCTGCGGCGGCCAGCAGACCGGCGCGGGTACGCCGGGTGTGGAGACCCCGGTGACGGGCGCGCCGACGGCTGCGACGACGCCGGCCGCCGGAACTGAGGCGACTGCCGCGCCGACGACTGAGGGCGCCGCCGAGGGGACGCCGGCCGCCGGGACCGAGGCGACCGCGGCGGCGACCCCCGCTGCTGGGACCGAGGCGACCGCGGCGGCGACGCCGGCCGCCGGGGCGATCACCAAGGACAACCCGCCGCCGGTGCCGAACGCCGAGGAGGCCCGGCAGTACAGTGGCGCCACGATCATCTACTACGGCGACTCGGTGGGCCTGGGCGGCGAGCTGGACCGCATCCTGGCCGCGCAGTTCACCGAGGACACCGGCATCAACGTCAACATCGTGGCCAAGCCGCAGGACGCCACCGAGAACTACGCCGTTTACCAGCGCTTCTTCCAGGCCCAATCCACCGACGTAGATGTGATGATGCTGGACGTGATCTGGCCGGCGGCCTTCGCGCCGCACCTGCTGGACCTCAGCCCCAAGCTCGGCCAGGAGGCCCAGGAGCACTTCGAGAGCATCGTCCAGAACAACACCGTGGACGGCAAGCTGATCGCCATGCCGTGGTTCGCCGACTTCGGCATGCTGTTCTACCGGACCGACCTGCTGCAGCAGTATGGCTTCGACGCCCCGCCCGCCACCTGGGAGGAGCTAGAGCAGATGGCGCAGACCATCCAGGAGGGCGAGCGGGCCAACAACCCGAACTTCGCCGGCTTCGTGTGGCAGGGTGCGGCCTACGAGGGCCTGACCTGCAACGCGCTGGAGTGGATCGCCTCGGCCGGCGGCTCGATCGTCGAGGGCGGCCAGGTGACGGTGAACAGCCCCGAGGCGGTGGAGATGCTCACCCGCGCGCAGGGCTGGATCGGCACGATCTCGCCGCAGGGCGTGACCTCCTATAAGGAGGAGGACGCCCGCAACATCTTCCAGGGCGGCAACGCGGCCTTCATGCGCAACTGGCCCTACGCCTACGCCGCCGCCAACCAGGACGACTCGCCGATCAGGGGCATGTTCGACGTCGCCCCGCTGCCCATGAACAGCGAGGGCGGGCGGCACGTCGGCACCGTGGGCGGCTGGCAGCTCGGCGTCTCGCGCTACTCGCAGAACCCCGACGCCGCCATCGAGTTCGTGCGTTACATGACCAGCCCCGAGGTGCAGACCTACCGCGCGGTGGTTGGCTCGTTCGTGCCCACGATCCAGAGCGTGACGACCGACCCGCAGGTGGTGGCGGCCATGCCGTTCCTGGAGAACCTGGCGGACGTGGAGCGCGTGACGCGCCCCTCGAACGAGTTCGGCGAGAACTACAACCAGGGCTCGACGATCTTCTTCCAGGGGGTGAGCCGCATCCTGCAGGGCCAGGATCCGGCGCAGGTGCTGCCGCAGGTCGAGCAGCAGCTCGGGCGGTTCCTGAGGGGCTAGTGCATATACTGCCAAGCTGTTCGGGCATGGG
>DATMBA010000047.1:0-6297 GCA_035559635.1 Roseiflexaceae bacterium | reverse complement strand
GGGATGTGGACTACGAATTACGGCTTACGGCTTACTGGTGCATCCGGCAAGTCGTTTGTCATGCTGAGCGGAGCGAAACATCTTGGTGAGAGACCCTTCGCTGCGCTCAGGGTGACAAGATTCTTACCGGATGCACCACTTACGGATTACAGCTTACGGCTTACGAATTACAGCTTACAGCTTACGAATTACGGCTTACGCTTCGCCTTCTCCACCAGCGGGCGCAGCTTCTCGCCGAAACGCGCGACGATCTCCACCAGCACCAGCGCCGCCAGCGTCCCATCGGGCGAGGCCCCGAAGCGGCCCATGGTCACCTCGCCGGCGGACGTGACGCCCACCAGCAGGCTGCCGCGGTCGCGCCCGGCCACCTCCGCAATGCGCGCGGCCGGGTCGGCGGCCAACTCCAGCCTGAGGCCGTAGGCCTCCTCCCAGGCCTTCACCCCGCCGGGAGGCTCGGGGCCGGCCGGCGCCACCACCAGGCCGCGCTGGCGGTGCTGGCCGCTGAGGTACTGCGCCAGCAGCAGCGCCAGGTCCAGCGGCGGCACCACCTCGCCGGTGTGGTCGGCCACGCCGAGCGCGCGGCCATCGGCCGAGATCGCCACCCCCAGGTGCGAGTCGCTCTCCTTCACCAGCTTGCGCAGCCGGGTGAGGCCCACCTCGGCCGGCTGGGGCGTCTGGCGGCCGAAGAGCGCGTCGGTCTCGCGATTGATCTCGATCGCCCTGGCCTGCGCGCCCTCGCCGATCGCCCCCGGCAGGCAGCCGCTGGCCGCGCCGTTCATGGGGTCCACGAACACGGTGAGCGGGGCGCGGCGGATCAACTCGATGTCCACCTCACCGCGCAGCCGCTCCAGGTAGGGCGCGCGCAGGTCGATCTGGTTGCGCTCGCCGCCCTCGGCCGGCTGCGGCGGGAAGGGCAGGGCGTCGCTCTGCGGCTCGGCGGCGGGGGCCTCCAGCGGCGGCGGGTCGGCCGGAGGGGCGAGCAGGATCAGGCCGCCATACCAGTAGGGGCGGTTGCCGGCCGAGACCACCAGCGCACAATCGGCCCTGCGCTGCTCGAGAGCCAGCTCCACCGCCGGGAAGGGCGCGGGGGAGGGGCAGAACGACGCGCTGAGGCCGGCGCTCTCCAGCAGGCGGTAGGCATCCAGCGCGAACTGCCCCGCCATGAAGCGGGTGTCGTGCGCCACCAGGCAACTCAGGCGGCGCGCGGCGAGCGTGCGCACCAGCGCGCGGCAGCGCCCCCGGACGGCCGCAAGCGTGAACTCGGCGCCGAAGACCCCCTCCCAGCGGTAGCGGCTCAGGTGTGGGCGCTGACCCATAATCGTGAACGCTAAAGGCTAAACACGGAAGACAGAATGGCTCCATACAAACCATTCGGTCTGTGGGAGGATTTCAGGGAGGGCTGCGCCCTCCCTGACCCTCCCCCTGTCGGACACGGTGGGCGGGCAGGGTCCAGCGAGGGCTGCGCCCTCCCCCTGTCGGACACGGTGGGCGGGCAGGGTCCAGCGAGGGCTGCGCCCTCCCGGCCCTCGCCCTGCCGGAGCGCCGCAGCGTGGCTATGCAGTACTGCTCTCAAGCGAGACACTTTAGCGTTTAGCCTTGAGCGTTTCCTCGTACTCGCGGACCGCGCTGAGCATCGCGTCGCGGATCTCGGCCACACGTTCGGGGGTGCGGGCCTCGAAGCGGGTGGTGAGCGCCGGCTCGGTGTTGGAGGCCCGCACCAGCCCCCAGCCGTCGCCGAAGTCCACCCGCACGCCATCTACGTCGATCACGCGGTACGTGTTCGCGAAGCGCTGGCGGACGTACTCCACCGCCTGGAACTTGTACGCCTCGGGGAAGTCGAGCCGGTCCTCCGGAGCGGCGGGCAGCGAGGGGTAGGGCGCCACCGCCTCGGCCAGTGTCTGGCCACTACGCTCCAGCGCCGCCAGCAGCATGCACCCGGCGAAGATGCCGTCGTCGTGGTGGTGATGCTCCACCGCGCCGAAGATGTGGCCGCTCAACTCGCCGGCCAGCGGCGCGCCCACCTCGCGCATCTTGGCCGAGCCGTTGGTATAGCCGGTCTTCCACATCACCGGTATGCCGCCCATGGCGCGGATGGCGTCCTCCAGGATGGTGCTGCACTTCACATCGAAGACGATCGGCGCCGGGCCGCGCGCCAGCACGTCGCGCGCCAGCACGATCATGTAGCGGTCGGCCAGCACGAACTGCCCGTCCCCATCCACCACGCCGAGCCGATCGCCATCGCCATCCAGCCCGATACCGATCGCGGCGCCGGTCTCGCGCACCGCGCGCTTCAGGTCAACCAGGTTCTTCTCCTTGAGCGGGTCGGGGTGGTGGTTGGGGAAGGTGCCGTCCGGCTCGATATACAGCGGCACCACCTCGCAGCCGATCGCCGCGAACGTCCGCACGCCGAGCGGCCCGGCCACGCCGTTGCCGCCATCCAGCACCAGGCGCACCGGGCGCTGCAGCTGGATGCGCTGCGCCACGTCTCGCACGTAGGCGTCGCTCATGTCCAGCTGCTCGTAGCCGCCCGCGCCCGCCGCGAACGCGCCGCCGTTGGCGATGCGCTCGAGCTCCTGGATCTGCGCGCTGTCCAGCGGCGTGCCGCCGTACTCCGGGTCCCCGACGCGCAGCTTGAGGCCGTTGAACTCCGGCGGGTTGTGGCTGGCCGTCACCACCGCGCCGCCGTCGGCCCGCAGGTAGGAGACGGCGAAGTACATCAGCGGCGTGGGGGCCATGCCGATGTCCTGCACGTCACAGCCGGCCGCGCGCAGCCCCGCGACGAGCGCCGCGGCGTAGGCCGGCGAGGTCAGGCGCGCGTCGCGGGCAACGACGATGCGCCTCCCACCGCGCGCGCGGAAGAACGTGCCTGCCGCGCGCCCGAGCGTGCGGTAGACCTCCTCGGACAGATCCCGGCCGACGACGCCGCGGATGTCGTAGGCGCGGAAGATCGTCGGATTGACGGCGGTGCTCATCGTGCGGTATCCTTACAGAGCCTTTCGCAAGCGCTCCGGACGCGCTTGCAGCCGGCCGCGCCGGTACGCCGCCATGATGCGGCATACTGGCGGGGATCGTAGCCGAAAGGGCCTGTTCCGTCAAGAACGAGGGAACATCTATGCGCCGCCGCTACGCGCTGTACGTCCTGGCCGTCTTCATGGCCTCGTTCGCCGTGTACATGGCCATCGCCTGGCTGGTGTTGGCACCGCGCGGCTACTACGGCTCGCGTGAGAGCCCGCGTTTCGCCGACGCATGGATCGAGCGCGCCGAGACGATCCTCGCCGGCCGGCTGCTCTACCGCGACGTGTTCACCACCACCCCGCCGCTGATGAACTACCTGCTGGTGCCGCCCGCCCTGGTCTCGCAGGCCTTCGGCCACACCAACCCCTGGGCGACGCTGGCGTTCATGACGTACTTCTCGCTCTTCAACCTGCTGGCGGCCTTCGTGCTGCTCTACCTGCCGCGCGAGCCACAGGCCGGCCTGCACGCTGCCATCTGCTTCCTCTGCAACCCGCTCACCTTCGGCAACGCCCTCCTGCGCCGGCAGGACGAGTCGGTGCTGGTGTTCTTCTTCGGCCTGGCCCTGCTCCTCTTCCTGCACGGCCGCGCCTGGTACGCCGCCACAGCCATCGGCGTGACGCTGCTGGTGAAGCTGAGCGGCTCGCTGCTGATGCCCGTTGCGCTGCTCCGCACGCGGGACTGGCGCTACCTGGGGGTGCCGCCGCTGCTGTTCGCCCTGGGCGTGGCGCCCTTCCTGGCCTCCGCCGGTCAGGCCGCCGTGTTCTGGGACGTCACGAAGCGCGACTTCCAGCACCCTTTCCAGCTCGGCGGCATCAGCCTCGGCGCACTCTGGTTCCGCGCCTACGGCGACAATAACGAGGCCTTCGCCCAGGCACTGACGGACTGGCACTCGGCGGCACTGCTGGCCGGCGTGACGCTGGTGCTCCTCCTGATCGCCCTCCGCCCGCACGCGCCGCTCGAGGACCTGGCGCTGCTGGTGACGACGCTGTTCGTGCTGACGCCCAAGCTGCACTGCGGCTACCTCTCGCTGCTGGTGCTGCTGCTGGCGCCGCTGCTCCAGCGCCACCGCCTGTGGGTCCCGTACTTCCTCTTCGGCACGCTGGCGCTGCTGGCGGACTTCTACAAGTCCCCCGCGAAGGAGTACGACCTGGCGATCGCCGCGGCGCTCGGTGCGCTGCTGCTGATGGCGGCCTCGGCCGTCCGCCTGCGCCTCCCGCGCCGCATCCCCGCCGGCGCCCCCGCCCTCACCCAGACGCAGCAACTGTAACCACGAAGGCACGACGCCACCAGGCATTTTATGGGGTCGTGCCTTCGCATCTTCGTGGCTTCGTAGTTAACGCTCCTCCCCCTCCAACAGCGCCAGCAGCAGCCAGAAGACGAGCGCCAGATCCTCGACGAAGTAGAACACGTCCACCACGCCGTGCACCAACCCGGCAGCCAGCGCCGCCAGCGCTCCGAGCGTGATCAGATCTGGCTCCCGCCGCAACGCGCGGATGCCCGCCCGCACGCCGCGCGCCACCAGCCAGGCCAGCGCCACAAGCCCCAGCGGGCCGACGTTCAGCCAGGCGTCGAGCACCAGGTTGTGCGGGTGCGAGGCATACTGCTCGCTGGTGCCGATCAGCGACGGGGCGATGATGCTGCGGCCGAACTCGGGGTTGTGGTAGTAGTAGAACTGGTCTAGCCCCAGGCCGAGCGGGTGCATACGGATCAACTCCATCGCCTCGCGCCACAGCAACACCCGCGCGTCCAGGCTCCCGCCGCCAGGCCCGCCCCGCAGCATCAGCGCCAGGCCGGCGACGACGGCCAGGGCAGCGACGGTGACGAAGGACCACCGCCCGACGGCTGACGATCGGCGGCCGAGGGCCGCTGACCGCGCCAGCCCGAACGCCAGCACGCCGGCCGCCGTCAGCGCCGCCAGCCAAGCCCCGCGTGAGAACGAGACCAGGATTCCCATAAGACAGACAAAAGACGCAAGGCCGAAAACGAAAGACCAGCGATCGATGACCAACGACCGACGACCAACGACCAACGACCAACCGTCGGTGGACGCATGGACGCTGTCGTGCGTCGTGCGTCGTGCGTCGTGCGTCGCGCGTTGGAGCAGCGCCAGCACCGCTGCCAGCGGCCACACGCGCCCCAGGTACAGCCCAAGATTGTTCGGATGGCCGTACACCGAGGCCACACGGCGCGCTGGGCCGGCCGCCACCACGTTCTCGCTGAAGCTCTGCTTCTCCCCGAGCAGTGGCACGAGATCCAGCCCGGCGAACTGCAGCAGGCCGAGCGCGGCCACCAGGACGCCGCCGAGGACGAAGGCGCTGACCAACGACCAGCGCGCGTCCCAATCAGCCGCCTGCATCGTCCGTCGTTCGTCCAGGGCGCGCCGCAGCAGCGCGTAGAAGACCAGCGGCTCCACGATCAGCCAGCGGAACTCGCGCAGCGCCGCGGCGCGCCCTTCCGGCACCGCGAGCAGCACGCCGAAGACCCCCGCAAGCAGGAGCAGGGCGTGGGGCAGGTAGCGTTTGAACGTTTGCGCGTTGAACCGTTGAAGGTTAAAAGGTGAACGTTGAACGTTCACCATTGAACGGCGAGCGCTCAGCGCCCAGCGGGCCGCGGTAGCGGCGAGGGTGATGAGCAGCGCCACCTCGTGCAGTGGCAGGCGCAGCGGCACGGCGCGCAGGCCGGGCAGCGCCGCCGGGATGAGGTACAACGGCGCAGTGAGCGGCACGAACAGCAGCGCCAGGTCCGGCCGCAGGAAGGCCAACTCCGCGAAGACAGCCAGCCCCAACAGCTGCGGCAGCGGCGCGAGCGGCAGCGCGTCGCCCCAGAAGAACAGGGCCAGGCCGGCGGCCAGGCCAACCAGCGCCGGCGACGCGGGCAAGCGTTCGGACAAGGTTTTTCTCCTGGTAGCCGGCCACACTGATGGTAACGGATGCAGGGGGTCCAAGGGAGGGCGAAGCCCTCTCTTGAAAACCCACCCATCACCATCACTTCGGTAGCTGGATTCGAGGCTTTAGCCGGTCAAAGCCGCCTGAAGGCGCGAATCCGAAAAGCGCTCGCACAAGGCCCGCATCCCCAGGGCGCAGGTGAACGCCAGCAGCGCGGTGAGCAGCAGCGGGGCGGGCGTCCACAACCAGCCGAGCGGCCGCGCGCGTCCCACCAGGAAGACCTCCGGCAGTCCGTGGGGCGCGTGCACCAGCGCCACGTGCTCGCCGTCGGCCAGCCCGCTCGCCACCACCGTGGGCGCGTGGCGCTCGACATACGGCGTGTACGCCACCGGCGGGC
>DATMBA010000046.1:0-2785 GCA_035559635.1 Roseiflexaceae bacterium | reverse complement strand
CATCCTCCCCACACTCCCACACCGGGGAGTTGGAGGGGCTGCGCCCCTCCAGAACAAGAAAAGGAAGATGCTTTCGGGGGCCTGCGGTCCCTGTAGCCCCGTAAACACTGACGCTCGCGCGTATCTAAAGGAGGCACACCTATGAAACTGATCCTGCGTCTGCTCGGCATCGTCGCACTCATCACGCTGGGCGTGCTCGTGTACCGCGCCATCCGGCAGTACCGCGAGGACAGCGTGTTCGACCTGGGCGCGGCTGCCGCGGCGAGCGGCACGGGCAGCGGCGAGAAGCGCTCGATCAGCCCCGAGTTGCTGGCCATCCTGGCGGACCCGGGGGACAAAGGGCCGGTAGAGCTGATCACCGACAGCGAGGGCAAGGAGTGGCTGGTGAACCGGCGCAACGGCTACCGCTACCCCGTGGAGGACGGCATCCCGATCATGCTGTTGGAGGAGGGCGAGAAGCACCGCGACGAGAGCCTGATCGCGCGGTAGCCACCTTCCGCCAGACCGATGAAGACATAAAGGCGCGAGGACACGAAGGTTTGAAGGGCGCCAGGCGGCGGGCGCACGCCCCAACCCCAACAAGCCTTCGTGTTTTCGTGCCTTCGTGATATAAGGAAAGGCTCGACGTTGCGCGCGTTGCTCGAGGGCGCGAGCTACCCCCTTCGGGCGCTGGCGGCGCTGGGGCGCGCGCCGCGCCTGTGGCGCTTCATCGTCCTACCGGTCGTCATTAACATGGCCGTCGGGGCGGCGCTGTACGCCGGCCTGCTGCTCGCCGGCCTGCGCTGGGTGGAGGGCGTGGTGGCCGGGCTGCCGGCGTGGGCCGCGCCGCTCGGCACGCTGCTGCAGATCCTGCTGGTGGTGGGGCTACTGGTGGCCACCGGCTTCCTGCTGGTGCGCTTCGGCGTCGTGCTTGGCTCGCCGTTCTACAGCCGCCTCTCCGAGGAACTAGAGATCGCCCGTCTCGGCGCGGCACCGCCCGCGGAGCCGCTCAGTCTCCGAGGCGTGGCGCGGGATTTGTGGCGCGCGCTGGCCTACGAACTGAAGAAACTGGCGCTCGCGCTCGCGCTGGGCACGCCGCTGCTGCTCGCCAACCTGCTGCCGGTCGCGGGTCAGGCCATCGCCACCACCGGCGGCATCGCGCTGGGCGCCACGATCGCCTGCCTGGACTTCCTCGACCCGCCGCTGGAGCGCAGGCGGCTGCGCTTCCGCGCCAAGCTGGCCGTGGTGCGGCGCGCCCTTCCCGCCAGCGCCGGCTTCGGCCTGGCCTGCCTCGGCCTGGTGAGCATCCCCCTGGTCAACCTGCTCGCTATCCCCCTATGCGTCGCCGCCGGGACGCTCTTCTTCTGCGACCGGCTGGCGCACAACGTCTGACGCTCCCGCCCCGCATGAACTTTTACAGTCCTTTCGGGCGCGAAAGCCCACACCGTTCACGGGTGGGAGTGTCAGCAATAAAACGGGTATCCGGCGCTGCACCACGCCCGGCGGGTCAACCCGCGGGCTAGCCCTTCCGAAGGCCGCCGGCGCGGCCTGAGCAGCAGCCCGTGGCGGCGGGCTTTGCAGATTCTAGCCCGCCGCTGATGCACGGTGCGTCGGTCAGCGGGTCGCCTGGCTTGGCACCACGCCCGGCCCGTGAACGGGCGGGCTAGCCCTTCCGAAGGCCGCCGGCGCGGCCTGAGCAGCAGCCCGTGGCGGCGGGCTTTACAGATTCTAGCCCGCCGCTTCAGCGGCCGGGCGTGGGATGGCGCCACGGACCCGCTGCGTTCCCTGCCGCAAGCCCCCGACATGTAACCGGCTTACTTGATGCACCTGCTACACTTGTGAGCAGTGCCAACCAGCGGCGTGGTTCTTGCCTCAGGACCGCCCGCGGGAGCACGACACGTCTCCCTCATCTTGCACAGCTACGAAAGGCTCACATCAATGGTCCAGAGCCGCGCCGAGAAAGCGCTTCTGCTCACCCTGGTTATCGTGCCGCTCGCCGGAACACTCTTCGCCATGTACCTGCTGTGGAACTGGCTGGTCAGCTGGCAGGACATCGCCATCCTCGCCGGCATGTTCCTCTTCACCTCACTCGGTATCACCGTTGGCTACCACCGCATGCTCACCCACCGCAGCTTCGAAGCGCACCCCGTCGTCCGCTTCCTGTTTCTGCTCGGCGGTTCGATGGCCATCCAGGGGCCCGCGGTGGCGTGGGCCTCGATCCATATCAAGCACCACGCCAACTCGGACGACGAGGACGACCCGCACAGCCCGCTGAAGAGCTTCTTCCACGGCCACGTCGGCTGGTTCCTGGACGGCTACCGCGCCGAGCCGGAGATCTACGGCAAGTGGCTGCTCAAGGACCGCATGGTGATGTTCATGAGCCGCTGGTTCCCGCTGTGGGTGATCCTCAGCCTGCTCATCCCCTTCCTGCTTGGCGGGTGGACCGGGCTACTGTGGGGCGGCCTGGTGCGGATCTTCCTCAACCACCACATCACCTGGAGCGTCAACTCGGTGTGCCACACCTTCGGCAAGCGCATGTTCGAGACCACCGACCACAGCCGGAACAACTGGATCGTGGGCCTGCTGGCGCTCGGCGAGGGGTGGCACAACAACCACCACGCTTTCCCGCGCTCGGCCTTCCACGGCATGCGCTGGTACCAGTTCGATCTGTCGTCCTACATCATCTGGGCGCTGGAGAGGGTGGGGCTGGTGCGCAACGTGGTGCGAATATCACCAGAGAAGATGGAGGAGCGGCTGGTGCGCGCGGCGCGCGCCGCGCGGGCCGCAGCGCGGGCGCAGGCGGTGC
>DATMBA010000045.1:0-13937 GCA_035559635.1 Roseiflexaceae bacterium | reverse complement strand
GCGCGAGCCAGCCCACAATTCCGGCGACGATCAGGAGGTCCCCCGGGCTGATGATCAGCGTCCACGGCTCGGCCATCACCACCAGCCAGTCCGAGAGCAGCCAGAGAGGCGAGGCCGTGACCACCAGGTCCTTCGAGCCGGCCAGCCGCGTCCCAACTGCCGCGGGCGCGCCCAGGCCGGCCAGCACGTCGGCCGGGATGGGCATCGCGCCGCCGTGCAGTGCCATCGCCAGCATGTTCATCAGCGCGCCAGCGGCAACCACCAGCACGCCGGGGATGGCGCGGTTGCCCAGGCACCAGAACACCACCGCGGCCACCGAGATCAGGAACATGCCGGGGACGTGGAGGTGCAGCAGGCTGCCGAGCTGCGGCACGGCGGCAATCACCAGCAGCAGGTTGTAGCGCGGCAGGCGCGGCGTGCGCCAGAGGGCGACGAGCAGCCCCGCGCAGGCGCACAGCGCGTAGAGCGTCAGCAGCGTCATAGGCTAGCCGCCACTGGACAGGCTGCTTGGGCCGCGCGTGCCGGGGGCGCCGTAGGGGGCGGTGGCGGCCAGCGCCAGCGTGCCGACAACCAGGGCAGCGGCGAGCGCGCGCAGGATCTTCGTGCGCATGTGTGGTCCTCCCTATCTCATCCTTGTCTTCGCTTCGCGGTGCTGCCAATATATGCAGCCCCGTTGACTCGCGGTTGACGGATCGTTGACTCGCGGCGATAGGTGCGACGTTATGTCGTGGCGGTGCGGCGGGCGTGGCACAGGCTCGCCCGCAGCTGCAGCTGGCGCTGTCCCTCGCCCGGCGGCTGATGACGTTTTGCCAACGCATCGGGTCCGTGGCGCCCGCCCACGGCCGGTCCCAGCGGGCACCCCGCGGCGGGCTCGCGCTTACCACGCCCGCCGGCGCGGGCTGGGGTTCAGGCCGCGCCGGCGGGCTTCGTACGGGAGATCCCGCCCGTTCACGGGCCGGGCGTGGTGCCGCGCCCGGCACGACGTTTCGTCCCATCCCACGGCGCTGGGTGGTGTGCGTACCCGCCCGCAGAGATGGTATACTCGCGGCACATACCGCCCTGCACGCGAGGCCCACGATGAGCACCGCCATCACGCCTGAGACCGACGCCGACATCCCTTTCAGCCGCCTGCGCGAGCGCATCCTGCCGCTGCGGGCGCGCGCCGAGCTGCGCAACGCCTGGCTGCGCCAGCGGCTGGATACCGTCCTGCCGGCGCTGATGGCCCGTGAGGGCTTCGACATGTGGATCGTGGCCGCCCGGGAATACAACGAGGACCCGGTGATCATGACGCTGCTGCCCGAGCCGGCCATGGCCGCCCGGCGCCGTACCATCCTGGTCTTCACCCGCCGGCCGGACGGCGCGGTGGAGCGGCTCACGCTGGACCGCTACGGCTTCGGAGAGTTCTACGAGCGCGCCTGGGACCCCGAGGCTGAGGACCAGCACGCCTGCCTGGCGCGCCTGGTGCACGCGCGCCACCCTCGGCGGATCGGGCTGAATTTCTCAGAGACGTTCGCCTTCGGCGATGGCCTGTCCCACAGCGAATACCGCACGATCATTGCTGCGCTCGGCGAGGCCTTCGCGCCCCGCACCCACAGCGCCGAGCGGCTCGCGGTGGGCTGGCTCGAGCGCCGCATCCCGCCAGAGCTGGACGCCTACCCCGGCATCGTGGCGATCTGCCACGCGCTGATCGCCGAGGCATTCTCGCGCCGCGTCGTCACCCCCGGCGCCACCACTACCGACGACCTGGCCTGGTGGTTCCGCCAGACGATGCTGGACCTGGGACTGCAGGCTTGGTTCCAGCCGACGGTGGACATCCAGGCGCCCGGCCAGCGCTACGACGCTGGCGAGGAGCGCCGCTCGCTGATCCAACCGGGCGACCTGCTGCACTGCGACGTGGGCTTCATCTATCTGGGGCTGGCCACCGACCAGCAGCAGCACGCCTATGTGCTGCATCCCGGCGAGACCGACGCGCCGGCCGGGCTGCGCGCCGCGCTGGCAGCGGGCAACCGGCTGCAGGACATCCACATGCAAGCCATGGCGGTGGGACGCACCGGCAACGAGGTGCTGCGCGCGGCGCTGGAGGAGGGGCGGGCCGCGGGGCTGCGGCCGAGCATCTACAGCCACCCGCTCGGCTACCATGGCCACGCCGCCGGCCCGACGATCGGGCTGTGGGACCAGCAGGGCGGCGTGCCCGGCCGCGGTGACTACCCGATCTTCGACGACACTTGCTACGCGATCGAGCTGAACGTGCTGCACACTGTGCCGGAGTGGGGCGGCCAGGACGTGCGCATCGCGCTCGAGGAGGACGCGGCGATGACCGGCGGCTCGATGCGCTGGCTGCACGGCCGGCAGACGAGGCTGCACCTGATCTGAGCCGCGCTCAGCGCGCGGGATGCGCGGAGCGGCCAGGCCCCTCCGCATCCGACCGCAGCGGCAACTCCACCGTCACCGTCGTTCCGACACCCTCCTCACTGGCGATCGCGATCGTGCCGCCGTGCTGGCTGATGATCTCCCGCGCGACATACAGCCCGATGCCCATACCGCCGCCGTGTGCCGCGCCTGCGTTCGCCGCCCGGTAGAAGCGCGTACCGAGGTGCGGCAGGTCGGAGGCCGGGACACCGATGCCGCGGTCGATCACCAGCAGCCGCGCTGTCGCCCCACCCCGCTCGGCGCGCACCAGCACCGTCCCCCCGCCGGGGCTGTACGTGACCGCATTGCCGACCAGGATGCGGATCACCTGCTCCAGGCGGGGCGCATCCCCCTCCACCGACAGCCCGCCGGCGTCCTCCTGGTCGAAGATCAGCGAGTGGCTGGCCAGCGTCCCCTGGAGATCCTCGATCGCCTGCCGCACCAGCGCGCCCAGGTCGAGTGAGGTACACTCGATGCGCAGCCGTCCCTGCTCGATGCGCGCGAAGTCCAGCAGCGCCGATACCATCCGGTTCAGCCGCCCGGCCTGGGACACGACGATGTCCAGGCTGTGCAGGTGGCGAGCATCCACCATCCCCTCGCGCTGCATGCGCCGCCGCAGCAGCTGGGCCTGGCCGATCAGCGCGGTAAGCGGCGTCTTGAGATCGTGCGCGGCGAGCGACAGGAAGTGGTCGCGCAGCTGCACGGCCGCCTCCGCATCCGTGTGCGCCCGGCGCTCGGCCTCGTACACGCCCGCCCGCGCCAGCGCCCGGGCGCACAGCTGCGCAAGCTCCGCCAGCAGCCCGCGCTCCTCGCCGCTGAAGGCGCGCGGCGTGGCGAAGCTCAGCTCCAACACCCCAACGGCGCGGTCCGGCAGCAGCAGCGGCAGGGTGGCCCATGCCTGCTGCCCGGCATAGGAGTGGGCGGCCGCCAACTCCGGGTAGCGCGCCGCCAGGGCCTCGCGCGAGCCGAGCAGCACCGGCTCGCGGCGGTGCAGCGCATCGGCGGCGGGCGCGCGGGCCGCCAGAGGGATCAGCTGGGGCGATGCGGCATGCTCACCCGGATAGCCGAAGGTATCCAGCACCTCCAGCATATTCCCATCGCCGGCCAGCGCCACTACGGCGCCCGCCGCCGCCCCCACTGCCGCGCCGCCGTGCTTGAGCGCGGCTGATGCTACCTCCGCCGGGCTTAGCGCGGCGGCAAGCGCCACGGCCAGCGGGTACAGGCTGGCCATGGCTGGAATGCGCTCCGATTCCGGCTCGCTCACGGGGCCTCCTGTGAAATCTGGCGGGCAGGTTTCCCTCCCGCCAGCAAGAATCGTGCGAGAACGGTGGCATATTGCTTGCTTCCTGCTATAAACCCTGGATACGAAAACGGGAAGGAGTATGCCGATGGACCCGCAGACCCGTCAACCCCAGTCCTACCCCGCCGAACAGGAGGAGAAGAACCTCGCAGAGCGGGTGAGCGACAAAGTGGCACAGGCCGCCGACGACCTTCAGTCGAAGAGTCCGGGCGAGATCGTGGACGACGCGCGCATGAAGACCGGCCAGGCGATCGACGCGGCCCGCCAGAAGACCGCCGAGGCCACCGCCGCCGCGTCCGACAAGGCCGCCGATGTCATGACCGCCGCCGGCGACCGCATGAACACTCTGGCGCAGACCGTGCGCGAGAAGGCGCCGGCCGAGGGGCCCGCGCGCGAGATCGCCTCGACGGCGGCCGATGCGCTGGAGCGGAGCGGGCGCTACCTGCAGGAGGCCGACCCGTCCACCGTGCGCTATGACCTGGAGCGGATCATCCGCGAGCACCCCATCGAGGCCATGCTGGTCGGGCTAGGGATCGGCTACCTGCTGGCCCGCTCCATCCGGAGGTAGCTATGACCAGCTATCCCTCCGACCGGGCCGAGGCGTACGGGGCCTATGAGCGTGAACGCGCCCGCCAGGAGGAGGCTCAGGCCGCCGGCGGCTCGATCTCCGAGTTGCTGAGCGGTCTGATTGCCGACGCGCAGAACTTGGCCAGGCGCGAGATCGACCTGGCCAGGCGCGAGATCGCGAACGAGGTGAGCAAGGTCAGGCAGGGCGCGATCTTCATGGGCGCCGGCGTCGCCTCGGCGACAATCGGCGGTATTCTGCTCGGCCACATGTTAGCCCATCTGCTGCAGGACGCGTTCGGCATCGCGCTGTGGATCTCGTACCTGGTGGTTGGCGGCCTGCTCGCGATCGCCGGTGTGATTCTGCTGCGGCAGGGCACCGCGCGGATGAGCACGGTCGATCCGGTGCCGCACGAGACGATCGAGAGTGTGCGAAAGGATGTGGAATGGATAACACAACAGAGCCAATCCGACAAGACATAGATCAGATCCGCGCCTCCATGACCGACAAGATGGAGCGGATCGAGGCCCGCATCAAGGGCACCATCAACGACACGACCGACTCGGTCAAGCGGATGGTGGATGTCAAGCACCAGATCTCCGATCATCCCTGGGCGGCACTCGGCATTGCGGTGCTAGCGGGCTATACACTCGGCAGCCTCGGCGAGCGCGAGCACGACCCTGCGAGCTACGGCGACAGGTCGTTCGGCGGCCACATGATGAGCGCCCACGAGGCCTATGAGCGGGTGCGTGGCCGCCCCGCCCGCGAACACGCCATGAGCGCCCACGAGGCCTACGAACGGGCGCGCGGCCACGCGCCGCCTGACCAGAGGCACGGACAGCCGGGCTACGCCCCCTCCGGCGCCACGAGCTACAGCGGCCACAGCCAGGCCAGCTACGCTCCACCGGGGATGGCGAGCTACACCTATACGCCGGACCCATCCACACACCATCCCTCCACGTCGAGCGGAGCCTGGAGCGCGAGCATGGCCTCCGTGCCGGCCAGCGGGTCGTGGGAAGCCACGCGCCACAGCGCGAAGCCGGGCCTGATGGACAGCCTGAGCCGCCAGTTCAGTGACGAGATCGAGGTGCTGAAGACGGCGGCCGTCACATCGCTGATCGGCATCATCCGCGACACCATCCGCCACAACTTCCCGAGCATGCACCACGAGATGGAGCGCATGCGCGGACAGCGCGGCAGCTCGCCGTCGACCAGCACGATGGGATCTCGCGGTGCCGACTACGCCCGCAGCGCGACCAGCACCCCCCCGCACGTCACCGAGATGCACGACCCCGGGCGGGCGAGTGGTGCGGCCCGCAGGTAGACAAGGTTCGCGCGAACGCGCACGGGGGTGTGGGGGCCGCAGGCCCCAAAAAACCCCTGGAGGGATCTTTTTGGAGGGGACGCAGCCCCTCCAACCCTCCCCTCGGGGGGAGCGGGGGCAGGGCCACCGCGTACGTCCTGTCAATAATCATCCGTGAGCGAGGCGGAGCCAAGCTCGCGCTCGCGCAGTGGGACCTCGCTGGCATACTGTGCGAGCGCGTGGATCTGCGCGCGCAGCTCAGCGAGCTGCGCGGTGAGGATCTCCACCTGTTGCTCGTACGCGGAGACCGTGCTAGCCCGCTCCTCTCGCCGGCGCGAGCGCTCAGCCAGCCGGTGCGCGAGCCAGCGCAGCGCAGCCGGTCGGCCGGCGGAGTCATATGTCGTCGAGACGAGCAGGAGTGCCTCGAACGGCTCCCCCTCCCAGGGCTGGAGCCGCACGCGCCACTCGTGTGGTCCCTCGGATTGGCAGAGGCGCGGGATGTGGGTGCGGAAGGCGCGCCTGCTGCCCTCCGGCACAAAGAGCGCCAGCGAGCGGCCGATCAACTGGCGGGCCTGCGTCCCGAGCAGCACCGACGCCGGCTGGTTCGCTTGGCGGATCGTGCCCTCTGCACTGGTCACCAGGTAACCGACCGGCGCCTGCTCGAACAGATCGCAGTAGGAGCGGTGCTCGGTCTCCAGCGCCGAGAGCGCGGTGGCCTGCTCCTGACTCTGCACCCGCACGGTCTCCTCGGCCAGTTGCAGCTCCTCGAGCGCGCTCTGCAACTCATCGAAGGCACTCATCAGCAGCTCCGGTGTCGCTCCCGCCTGGGCGCTCCGAAACAGCCGGCTCACCCGCTCGCGCATGCTCGCAACACGTCCCGCGAACCGGTCGACGTCGGCTTTTTCCACGCTGCTACCCTCCGTACTCACGCAAACTGCTTAGCAGGCCGCAAGAACTATGCCACCTGTCACGGCGTCGCCGGCGTCGCCGTCGTGCCGGTCATCGTCTCGGTGCCCGTGATGGCGCCCGTGCCGGTCGTCGTGCCGGTGTCGGTGATTATCTCGGTAAAGGCTCATTTCTCTCCTGAATCTCAGGGCGGCGGCCGCCGTGCCGGCGTATGCCGCATCCCCGGCCCAGTGTTCTGCAAGTGCCGTGCCGATCGGAGCGCTGCACCGCATCCACACGCGCCACTTTCACGGCGGTAGCAGCAAAAGGCCACAGGGGAACAGGATGCCTGCTCCCCCGTGGCCCGCACCGGGAGGCGTGGAGGCCCACGGCCCCTCCAAATATGCCGATACTAGATGCCGCCGAACGCGCCGAAGCCGCCGTCCACCGGCACCACGGTGCCGTTCACAAACGCCGCGGCGGGGCTACAGAGCCACACCAATGTGCCCACCAACTCCTCCGGCTCTCCGAAGCGACCAGCGGGGGTGTGCTGGACGATCGCCTGGCCACGCGCCGTCAGGCTGCCGTCCTCGTTGAGCAGCAGGCGCCGGTTCTGCTCGCCCACAAAGAAGCCGGGCGCGATGGCGTTGACGCGCAGCCCCGCGCCGTAGCGCAGCGCCAGCTCCACCGCCAGCCAGCGGGTGAAGTTCTCCACCGCCGCCTTGGCCGCGGCGTAGCCCACCACCCTGGTGATCGCGCGCTGTGCGGCCATACTGGAGATGTTCACCACGCACCCTGCGCCAGCGCGCGCCATGCCGGCGCAGAACACCTGGCAGGGCAGCAGCGTGCCCATCAGGTTCAGCTCCAGCACCTCACGCAGCGCCGCCTCAGGCAGATCGAAGAACGCCTGGCCCGGCTGCAGCGTGGCCGCCGGTATGTTGCCACCGGCCGCGTTCACCAGGATGTCCGGGTGTCCCCAGGCCGATGTCACCGCGTCGCGCGCCGCCACGAGCTCCTCGCGCCGCAGCACATCGGCCGGGAGCGCCATGCCCGCGCCGCCAGCCTGCACGATCTCGGCCGCCACCGCCTCCGCCTGCGCCCGCCGCCGCCCAAGCACCCCCACCCTCGCCCCGGCACGCGCCAGCCCCAGCGCCATCGCTCGCCCCAGCACCCCCGTGCCGCCGGTCACCACCGCCACCCGGCCCTCGAGACTGAACAATCCGTCGAGATACTCGGCCCGCACAGGAACCTCCCTCCTCACCAGATCCGGGACCGCTGAACCACTGAGCCGCGTGAGGCCGCTGACTGCTGGAACGCTGAACCACTGAGCCGCGTGAGGCCGCTGAAATTTCAGCGCCTCAGCGCACCGCCCTCAGCGCCCGTTTACCTTCAGCGCCTCAGCGATCCAGCACCTCAGCGATCCAACCACCTGGCCAGGAACGACCAGACCGGCTCGCCGAAGAAGCGGTGCTCGCCCTGGCCCACGAACAGCTGCGCCCGATCCGCGGCTCCTAGCGCGGTGTAGGCGGCGGACACGGTGGCGAAGGCCTCGCGCACCCCCGCGAGCGGGAAGATCGGGTCGCGCGCGCCGGACGTCGCCAACAGCGGCCGCGGTGCAATCAGGCCCCCCACATCGCCACAGTCCGCGTCGAGCGCCAGGCCGGGCACAAAGTTGCACGGGCAATGCGGCACACCGAACAGACTGCTCCGCCAGGCGCATAGGTAGCCACTCACCACCGCCGCGCGGATGCGCTCGTCCAGCGCCGCCGCCAGCAGCGTCACCGTGCCGCCGCCCGAGTGCCCCACACACGCGATCCGCCCGCCGTCCACCTCGGGGCGGGCCGCCAGCCAGTCGATCGCCCGCCGCACGTCCCATACCCGCTCGCCCAGCAGCGTACGGCCCAGCATGGCCGAGCGGCCAGCGGAGTAGGTGCACGAGCTGCCATGCGAGAAGCCGCGGTGGTCCTCGTCCACGCATTCGCCGAAGCCGCGCATGTCCTGGCAGAGCGCCACATAGCCCCGCCGCACCGCCTGTAGCCCGTAGTCCAGTTCATCGGCCGCGGCGGCCTCGGCCTGGGGCGCGCCCGGCACGCCCGCGGTATGGACCTTGCCGGGGCCGTGGCCGTGGACCGCCACCACGGCCGGCGCGGGGGACGCGGCGCCCTTCGGCAGCAGCAGGTAGAGCGGCAGCCAGAAGGCGGCCTCGGTGCGCAGCAGCCAGCGCTGGCGCAGGTGGTCGCCGCAGTCAGTCTCCTCCAGCATGCGCGCCTCGGGCGCAGCCGGCGCGGGGTTCAGACCCAGGCGAACGGCGAGCCGCGCGCGCAGCGTGGACTGCCACACCGCGGCGGGCATGTCGCCGCGCTGCGCGAACGCCAGCTCCGGTGCGCGGGCGGCCAGCGACTCCAGGTAGAGCTGCTTCGGGGCGTGCGGTGTCGTCATAGCACGATCCTTTCGGAAGTTTTCAGGGAGGCTGCCCTCCCCAACCCTTCCGTGCCGCACGATCTGTTTGGAAGGAGGCAGGGCGGCGCCATTGTAGCACGCCGCGCCGGGCCTGCAACGGCAAAGGGGTGCGGCGCCGAGGTTTTGACCTCAGCGCCGCACCCCTTCACCGGATCAGCGACCTCAGCGCCTTAGCGATCCAGCGATTCAGACCACCACTAGCTCGAATGCATCCTCGCCGCCGATGGCCCGCTGCCGGTCCACCTGCGCCTCACGAAAGCGCCGCTCCTCCTCCGCCGCACACACCAGCCGGTAGATCTCCTCGCGCCGGTGCGGGTCGTCGAAGCAGCGCGCCAGGAGCTGAAGCTCCGAGCGCACGTCGGATCGGCCTGCCAGCGCGTACTCCCACTGCCCATGGGCCTGGACGCGCTCCAGGACGCCCCCCGCCACCAACTCCTCCAGCGCCTCCTCGAGCGCCCAGTGGTTCCCCGGCAGCCGCTGGCCTAGGCTCGCGGCGCTGGCCTGCAGCTGGAGGTGGCCGCTGAAGAGCAGCAGCACGCTCAGTTTGATCCGCGTGTCGATCAGGCTGGGGCCGATCAGCTTGGCGCAGGTCGTCTCCATCTCTCACCCCGTCGTGAGCGGCAGATGATCGTGAGTGACCGCTTCACCGGTGTGTGGGACGCCGGCCAGGTGGCAGTGCGCCGGTCTGCTGCGATCCTACCATACGTCCTCGGTCCGGGATGTGAGCCACAACAACCGCCGGTTGCACTTACACAACGATTCCGATGATCACCGCCGCCGCTACCGCCCGTCACGCCCAGTATCGCACAGCACGGCTGGAAATCTTGTGATAAACGTCACGTCTTTGGGTAGGGCGTTTCTTTATCGAAGGTTGACGACTCTTTACCGCCTGGCGCGCCGCACGGGCCTATACTGCCGATGTGTACTAGACGGAGGACGTCATCCTCCGGTTACACCGGGGAGCGCGAGGTGCTTCCCTCGCACACCCCTTGTTGTTCCTGCGCGCGGCACACCACTGCGGAGCGCGAGGGTCCCCTCGCACACCCATCACCGGTTCCGCAGGCTGCGCGCAGCGTACGGAAGCCAGCGCCAGAAGGACGCGGAGGATTCCAATGCACCGCTCCTGGGTCACGATCGAGGGCAACGAGGCGGCGGCAAGCGTTGCCTACCGCCTGAGCGAAGTCATCGCCATCTACCCGATCACTCCCTCCACCGGGATGGGCGAGCTGTCGGACACGTGGGCGGCGCAGGGGCGCACCAACCTGTGGGGCGCGACGCCGCTGGTCGTCGAGATGCAGTCCGAGGGCGGCGCGGCCGGCGCTGTCCACGGCGCACTACAGGCCGGCTCGCTCTGCACCACCTTCACCGCATCGCAGGGCCTCCTGCTGATGATCCCGAACATGTACAAGATCGCGGGCGAGTTGACGCCCACGGTCTTCCATATCGCCGCCCGCGCCATCGCGGCCCAGGGCCTCTCGATCTTCGGCGACCACCAGGACGTGATGGCCTGCCGGCAGACCGGCTGGGCCATGCTGGCCTCCGCCAGCGTCCAGGAGGCGCAGGACCTCGCGCTCGTCGCGCACGCCGCCACGCTCCGGGCGCGCGTGCCATTCCTGCACTTCTTCGACGGCTTCCGCACCTCCTCGGAGATCAATAAGATCGAGCAACTCAGCGACGACGATCTGCGCGCGATGATCGACGAGGAACTGGTGCATGCCCACCGCGCCCGCGCCCTCTCGCCCGACCACCCGGTGGTGCGCGGCACCGCCCAGAACCCGGACGTCTACTTCCAGGCGCGCGAGACGGTCAACCCCTTCTACGCCGCCTGCCCGGCGATCGTCCAGCAGGCGATGGACCGCTTCGCGCAACTCACCGGGCGCCAGTACCACCTGTTCGACTACAGCGGCGCGCCGGACGCCGAGCGGGTGATCGTCGTGATGGGCTCCGGCGCCGAGACCGCTGCCGAGACCGCGCGTTACCTGGCTGCGCGCGGCGAGAAGGTCGGCGTGGTCACCGTTCGCCTCTTCCGCCCCTTCTCGGTGCAGGCATTTGTCGCCGCCCTGCCGCCCACCACCAGGGCCATCGCCGTGCTGGACCGCACCAAGGAGCCAGGCAGCGCCGGCGAGCCGCTCTACCTCGACGTTGTCACCGCGCTCCACGAGGCGCAGCTGGGCCGAGGTGCGAAGACCGAAGACCGAGGGGCTGCATCCGAGGACGGCGTCGCTCGGTCCTTGGTCTTTAGCCCGCCGGCCACCGTCGTGATCGGTGGTCGCTACGGCCTGGCCTCCAAGGAGTTCACCCCGGCCATGGCGAAGGCGGTGTTCGACGAACTGGCCAAGAGCGCGCCTAAGAACCACTTCACCGTCGGCATCAACGACGACGTGAGCTACACCAGCCTGGACTACGACCCGTCCTTCTCGATCGAGCCGGACGACGTGGTGCGCTGCGTGTTCTACGGCCTCGGCTCGGACGGCACGGTGGGCGCCAACAAGAACTCGATCAAGATCATCGGCGAGTACGGGCGCGGCAGCGCGCTCGGGGTCTCGCCGGACGCCGGAGAGCCGGCCGGTGCTGCGCCCCTGCACGCCCAGGGCTACTTCGTCTACGACTCGAAGAAGTCCGGCTCAATCACCATCTCACACCTGCGCTTCGGCCCGCGCCCCATCCGCGCGCCGTACCTGATCGAGCGCGCGCAGTTCGTGGCCTGCCACCAATTCAGCTTCCTGGAGCGGCTGGACGTGCTGGCCCAGGCCGAGCACGGCGCGACGTTCCTGCTCAACAGCCCCTACGGCCCGGACGAGGTCTGGCAGCACCTGCCGGTCGAGGTCCAGGAGACGATCCTGTCCAAACAGCTGCGCCTGTTCGTGATCGACGGCGATCGGGTGGCGGCCGAGAGCGGCATGGGCCGCCGCGTCAACACCGTGATGCAGACCTGCTTCTTCGCCATCTCCGGCGTGCTGCCGCGCGAGCAGGCGATCGAGGAGATCAAGAAGAGCATCAAGAAGACCTACGGCAAGCGCGGCGACACCGTAGTGCAGCAGAACTTCCGCGCCGTAGACATGACGCTGGACCGGCTCTACGAGGTCGATGTGCGACGAATGACCACCGACCAACCACCAACCACCAACGACGAGGTGGCGGGGCTGGCGGCTACCAACGTCGAAGCTGGCACAGTGGAACGTTCGTCGTTGGTCGTTGGTCGTTCGTCAATTCATCGCCGCCCGCCGGTGCCGGAGAGCGCGCCGCCCTTCGTCAAGGAGGTGCTGGCCTACATGATCGCCGGTAAGGGCGACAGCCTGCCGGTGAGCAAGCTGCCCGCCGACGGCACCTACCCGAGCGGCACCACCCAGTGGGAGAAGCGTAACATCGCGCTGGAGATCCCGGTGTGGGAGCCGGACCTCTGCATCCAATGCGGTAAGTGCGCCTACGTCTGCCCGCACGCCGTGATCCGCACCAAAGTGTACGATCCGGCGGCGCTTGAGGGCGCGCCCGAGACGTTCCTCAGCTCGGAGGCGCGCTTCAAGGAGTTCCCCGGCGCCCGCTACACCTTGGCCGTGTCACCTGAGGACTGCACCGGCTGCAGCCTGTGCGTCGAGATCTGCCCGGTCAAGGACAAGCGGCAGGTGGGCCGCAAGGCGATCAACATGGCCCCCCAGCCGCCCATCCGCGAGCGCGAGCGCATCAACTGGGAGTTCTTCCAGCAACTGCCGGACATGGAGCGCACCGCCCTTAGCCTCGGCACGATCAAGAACTCGCAGCTCATCACCCCGCTGTTCGAGTTCTCCGGCGCCTGCTCCGGCTGCGGCGAGACGCCCTACATCAAGCTCATCACCCAGCTCTTCGGTGACCGCCTGCTGATCGCCAACGCCACCGGCTGCTCCTCGATCTACGGCGGCAACCTGCCCACTACCCCCTACACAGTGGACGCGCACGGCCGCGGCCCGGCCTGGAGCAACTCGCTCTTCGAGGACAACGCCGAGTTCGGCATGGGCATGCGCCTGGCGCTCGACCACCAGGCCGAGTACGCCCGCAAGCTACTGCCGCTCTTCACGCCGGTGCTCGGCCAGGAGTTGGTAGACGCCATCCTGAACGCGGACCAGCGCAGCGAGGCCGGCATCGCCGCCCAGCGCGAGCGGGTGGCGATCCTGAAACAGCGCCTGGCCGAGCTGATTGAAGATTCACGATTGAAGGGTGAAGATTCAGCAACGCCGGCGCTGCAGATCAGCGAGTCATCCGCAATCGGCAATCTGCAATCGGCAATCTGCAATCTCGTGGCCGTGGCGGACGCTCTGGTGAAGAAGAGTGTCTGGATCGTCGGCGGCGACGGCTGGGCCTACGACATCGGCTACGGCGGCCTGGACCACGTGCTGGCCTCCGGCCGCAACGTCAATATCCTGGTGCTGGACACCGAGGTCTACTCCAACACCGGCGGCCAGGCCTCCAAGGCCACGCCGCGCGGCGCGGTGGCCAAGTTCGCCGCCAACGGCAAGGCCACGCCCAAGAAGGACCTCGGCATGATCGCCATGGCCTACGGCACGATCTACGTTGCCCGCATTGCGATGGGGGCTGACGACGTGCAGACGCTGCGGGCGATCATGGAGGCCGAGGCCTACGACGGGCCGTCGCTCGTGATCGCCTACGCCCACTGCATCGCCCACGGCATCGATATGAAGCGCGGCCTGGACCAGCAGAAGCTGGCGGTGCAGACCGGCCACTGGCCGCTGTACCGCTACAACCCGGATCTGGTGGCCCAGGGCAAGAACCCGCTGACGATCGACTCCAAGGCGCCCAGCGTCCCGCTCGAGCAGTACGTCTACAACGAGACGCGCTACCGCATGCTGCGCCAGAGCGACCCGGAGCGCGCGGCGGAACTGCTGCAGCAGGCCCAGGAGGAAGTGCGCAGCCGCTGGGAGCGCTACCAGCAACTCGCGGCGATGATGGCCATCAAGACCGCGACGAACGGGCACTAAAAGCAATACCTTTCAAATACGGGAGGTGTGGAGGGCTTCGCCCTC
>DATMBA010000044.1:0-21208 GCA_035559635.1 Roseiflexaceae bacterium | reverse complement strand
TGTGGCGCCGCGCTGCCGCTCGCGCAACCGCCCACCGCCGCGCCGATGGCCGCGCCCACCGCCACACCGCTCCCCACCGCCGCGCCGCTCCCCACCGCCACGCCGCTCCCCACCGCCACACCGCTCCCCACCGCCACGCCGCTCCCCACCGCCACGCCGGTTACGCTCGCGCCCACGCCCACGCTCGCGCCGCTCTCCGCCGAGGAGCGCAGCGCGCTATTCGAGGAGGTCTGGACGCTGGTGCGCGACCGCTACGTGTATCGCGACTACGGCGGGCTGGACTGGGATGCGGTGCGGGCGGAGTTCGCACCGCGGGTGGCGGCCGCGCCGGACGAGGCGGCGTTCTACGCGCTGATCGAGGAGTTGGTGGACCGCCTGGGGGACGAACACACGCGCTTCGACACGCCGCAGGAAGTGGCTGAGGAGGAGGCGCGCTTCGACGGGACGCTGGCCTACGCCGGGATCGGCGCGCTGGTGCGTGAGCTGCCGGAGGGGGTGCTGATCACCCGCCTGGCGCCAGGCGGCCCGGCCGAGCAGGCCGGCGTCCAGCCGCGCGATCTGATCGTGGCCGTGAACGGCGTGCCGATCAGCGACACCGCGCGCTTCGGCCCGTTGGGGCCGATCGGCGCGGTGCGTGGCCTGCCGGGGACGAGCGTGCGCCTGACGCTGCGCACGCCCGCCGGCGCCACGCGCGAGCTGGACGTGGTGCGGCAGGTGATCCCTGGCGACGCCTTCCCGGCGGTGGAGGGCCGGCGTATCCCCGGGACCGACATCGCCTTCGTGGCGATCGAGACCTTCAGCGTGGCCGACGTGGACGAACGGGTGCGGGCGGAGCTGCAGCGGCTCACCGCCGCCGGCCCGCTGGACGGCCTGGTGGTGGACGTGCGAAGCAACGGCGGCGGGCGGATCGACCTGCTGCTCGGCACGCTGGCGCTGTTCGTGGACGGCGGCAGCATCGGCGCGAGCGAGGGGCGCCGCGGCGGCCGGGACTTGCTGGTGCCGGCGGGCCGGGCGCTGCCGCTCTTGGAGGGCGTGCCGGTGGCGGTGCTCACCGGCGCGGACACGGTGAGCGCCGCCGAGATGTTCGCGGGCGGCATGCAGGCGCTGGGGCGGGCGCGGGTGGTGGGCCTGCCGAGCGCGGGCAACACTGAGAACCTGATCGGCCACGAACTGTCGGACGGCTCGCGGCTGTGGCTGGCCGAGCTGGTCTTTCGCCTGCCGGATGGCACGTTGATCGAGGGCCGCGGCGTCCAGCCGGACCGGCTGGTGGAGGCCGAGTGGTGGCGCTTCCCGCCCGAGCAGGATCCCCAGATCCAGGCGGCCGTTGCACTGCTACAGGGAGGGGAGGGCTAGGGCGTATCCGCAACGCGGGAGGTTTGGAGGGGCGCAGCCCCCAAGCCCCCGCAAACGCCGTTTGCGGATAGGCCTTGGGGGAGGGTAAGGCCCTCCCCTCCACCCCACCCACAGGGAGAGACCATGAAGCACCTCTGGCGCTACGATCACCTGAGCTGGCCTGAGATGAAGCGGGCCATCGCGCGCGAGCCGCAGCCAGTGGTGGCGGTGCCGATCGGCGCGGTGGAGGACCACGGCGAGCACATGGCGCTCTCCACCGACAACGATATCCTGGAGGGCATCCTGGCGGAGTGCGGCCGGCGGGCCGCAGGCGACCTGCTGGTGCTGCCGGTCATCCCCTTCGGGCTGGACGAGCACCACATGGACTTCCCCGGCACGATCGCGATCGATATGGAGACGACGCTGGCTTACCTGGCGCAGGCGGCGATCTCGGTGGCCCGGCACGGCTTCACCCACATCCTGATCGTCAACGGGCACGGCTCCAACCAGGCGATCTGTGACCTGGCGGCGCGCAAGGTGGTGCTGGCCACCGGCGCGATCTGCGCCGCCACCACCGTGAACGCCGCCGTCAGTCCGGCGCTGGTGGCGGACGTGCTGGACGCCGAGCGGCGTGGCGGCTGGGGCTCGGTGGGGCACGCCTGCGAGTACGAGACCTCAGTGATGTTGCACCTGCACCCGGAGCGGGTGGATATGAGCAAGGCCGAGCGGGACATCGCGCAGCTCAAGCTGAAGTACTTCAACTGGGACCACCCCGAGCCGTCGGCCTATGCCTGGCAGGACTGGTGGAGCCGCTTCTCACGCGCGGGGGTGGTGGGAGACGCGGCGGCGGCCACGCCGGAGTTCGGGCGGCGCATGGTGGAGGTGACGGTGGAGCGCTTCGTGGAGTTGGTGCGCGAGTTCCGTACTATCCCCGTGCGCCCGCGGGTTGACCATCACTGATGCGGGAGGGGACACGGAAGGGCCCTTCTGTGTCCCCTCCCGCATCAGTCCAGCCCTTCGAGCGCGGCCTGGATCTCGGCGCGGACGTCCATGGCGATGGCGCGGGCGCGGGGGAGCACGCCGGGGCTTTCGATCAGGCGCTCCAGGTCCGCCAGGGCGCGCTCGTAAAGGCCGCGCCGTGCGTCGCGCGGCACCACCCGGCCATCGGCGATGTCCGCCAGCGCACGGGCGTAGCTGGCCGCCGGGTCGCTCGTGCCGGTCAGCTGGTTGGTGAAGTCCTCCGGGATGCCGAGCGCCAGGCTGATCAGGCCGTGCATGAGCGCGTACTCGGGCAGCGGGCCGGAGAGCCGGTCCCACTGGCTCTGGCGCTCGACGGGGATCTGTGGCGTCACCAGTTCGAGCGCCCGCCGGGCGCGCTCCCAATCCCCGGCGGCGGCGGACTCCTCGGCCTGCTGCATCTGGCTGGCGTTGGCGAGCATATAGCGCGCCCATGGCCCCCAGACATCGGTGTAGCTCTTCCGGCGCGCCAGAGTGGGGTCGTCGCGCGCGGCGGTCTCGAAGTCGTCCAGCGCGCGGGCGTAGAGCGGCACCAACTCGCGCCACTCATGGCGCCCGCGCAGCTTGCGCTGCCAGGTGAGGCCGAGCGAGAAGTTGAGCCGGCCGCGCCAATAGCGGTAGCCTACCTGCCCGGCCGGGTCGAGGTCGGCCGCCTCAGCTGTGACCAGCGCCTGGTCCACGTCGGCGATCGCCAGGTTCATCCAGTAGCCGTAGTCCTCGTCGCGGTACACGTCCGCGCTGGGGCTGTTGCGCAGGCTCCAGTGCAGCGCGGAACGGGTGGCGTAGGCGCGGCTGCGGTCCGCGCCGTGGCTCAGCTCGATGGCGGTGCTGTAGTAGCGCACCGCCTCCAGGAGCGCACGGGTGTAGGCCGGCGAGGGCACGACCCGGGAGGGCGGCTCGTGGCGGGCGCTCTCCAGCCAGGCCGCGTAGCCGCGCAGCGCCGGGTAGGTGGGGTTGTCCGGGGCGAGCGCGCTGGCGGCTTCCAGCGGCGCATGGGACTCGCGCAGCGCGCCGAGCAGGATGGCGCTCCATGCCTGGCCGGCCAGCACGTCCAGGTCCTGGGTGTGCTCGCGGGCCAGGCGGCTGAAGGCGGACTCGGCGCGCAGCAGGAAGGAGCGCGGGTCCACCGACTCGGGGGGCAGGTCGATCTGGCCGAGCAGTAGCAGGGCGGTGGCCATCTCGCGTAGCGCCCCCTCGCCGCCCGGCGTGGCAGCCACTGCGCTGAAGATCGCCACGGCGCCTGAGAGGTCCTGCCAGATCTGGCGGTGGGCCGCCTGCTTGCGCGCCTCGCGGTTTTGCGGCTCGTCGGGCCCGCTGGTGCCGAGCTGATCGCGGGCCAGCGCCTCGGCACGCGTCAGGCTGCGGCTGTAGCAGGTCTTCGCCAACTCGCGAGCCAGCCAGGCGTCCTCAGGTGGGACGGGCGCCGGCTGAGCATCCGCGCCGCCGGCCAACCGCTGGCGCAGCTCGCTCCAGGTGTCCTGCGGCGGGGCGGGTGCCTGGGGGGGCATGTAGCGATCGATCTCCAGCGCGGGGTCCACCGCCAGCAACTCGCGCGCCAGGTCGTAGCAGGTGGGCGGGTCGCCGTCGAGCGGGAGGGTCAGATCGAGGGCCAGGGCGTAGTTGGTGAGCGCCTCGTCATAGGCCAGCTCCGCCTCGGCTGGCGGCAGCTCCTGCGCCCAGACGGCCTCCACGGCGGCCAGGTTGGCGCGCAGCTCCGTCAGCTCCTCCTCGGAGGGTGGGGGGTCGACAGGCGGCAGGCAGCCGGGGGCGGGCGGCGGGGCGTCCGGCTCGCCGAGCGCCAGGCCGGTGTGGTAGCTCGCGCGGGCCGCGTCCACCTCCCCGGCCACCAGGTGCGCCAGGGCCAGCATGGCGTAGCCCTCGGCCGAGCGCGGCCGCAGGCAGGTCATCATGGTATAGCTGCGGATCGCCTCATGCAGCGGCCGGCATACCGGCCCCTCGGCGAGGCACGCGTCGTCGGCCAGGGCCTGCTCGAGCTGGTTGTCGCCCTGCACGCGGGAATGGTACCAGAGCGCGGTGGTGGCGGCCTTCCAGCTCACGAGCGCGATGCCGGCAGCGGCGGCCAGCATCAGAAGGCCGAGCGCCAGGCCGCGGGCGCGTGCCCCGGCTGGCACCCGCAGCAGGGGTGGCCGGCTGTGGACCACCAGCGCCGCCAGTATCGCCAGGGCCAGCGAGGGCGTGAACAGGTCCGGGTCGAGCCGCAGCAGGTTGGCGTCCACCGTGCCGGTCCCCACGGCCAGCGCCAGCGCCCCGCCAGCGGTGGCGGTGACCAGCAGCCGGCGGGTGGCCGCGGCGCGGGCGCGGGCGGCGCCGAGTGGCTGGGCGACGAACCACCAGGCCAGCGGCAGCACCAGGCAGGGCGCCGCGAGCACGTATAGGTCGCCCACCGAGTAGGGCGCTGCCGGGAGCATCGTCTCGAACGGCGCCGGCGCCACCGGCACCAGCAGCACCAGCGCCAGCGCATAGAGCACCGTGAGCAGGAAGACCAGCCCGCTCAGGCTGCGGACGATCTCCATGTCGAAGCTGCGGTAGCGCGTGCCGAAGCGCGCGCGCAGGTCTTCGCCCAACTCATCGTAGTAGTCTAGCGTGCCGGGGATGACCAACGGTGCGCCGCCGGCCGCCGGCTGGACCGTGGCCGAGGAGAAATCGCCCAGCAGGAAGCCGAGCGCCCGGCGGTTGACGGTGATCACCTGCGCGATGTCGGCCAGCGCCAGGCGCCGCTCGTGTGGCGCGGGCGAGGGGTGGGCGTGGTCCGGCGTACGGCCGGCGAGATCGGAGACGCCGTGCAGCGCGCGGTGGGCAAGCTCCGCTAGCCGCTCGCGCAGCCAGCCGGCCACGTCCAGCACCGTGCCCTCGCTCACCGTCCCGCGCCACACCAGTGCATCCGGGTGCAGGATCACACGGCCGGGCCGGCGGTGCTGCAAGTGCGCGGGTGAGACCAGCGTGACGATCAGCAGCCCGGCGATGGTGTAGAGCGCCAGGTAGATCAGTACCAAGCCGAGCGCGGTGGCGCTGAACTCCGGCAGGCCGACGGGTGCGGGCGGCGGGGTGTCCTCCCCGGCGGTGATCGGGCGCAGTTGCTCGTCGCCAAGTAGCTGGGCGATATCGCTCGCGCTCAGCACGCTGGGGGTCGTCGTGCCGCCGGCTACCAGGTTGTTGGGGAAGCTGCCGAGGTCCACCAACGGGGTGGGGATGGCCATGTCCATGGGCGCGCTGAGGCGGAGTGTGATTGGCTGGTGGATGGCCAGCAGCAGCGCGGCCAGGATGTAGGCCGGCAGCAGCACCGTGGCGGCCACGCGGAACAGGCGCAGCACCGGGTGCTCGAAGCGCTGGGCGAAGTGGCGCTCGGTGACGCGCTCCAACTCGGCGCCGATGCGGCGGTGCTGCTCGTCCGAGATGCGCGCCGATGCGGCGGTGCGGCGCAGCAGGTGAGCCACACGGCTGATCGCCAGCGGCGGGTCCACCGCCGCCAGGTCGTCCCCCTGGAGGTTGGTCACGTCGCGCCAGGCGGCGAGTGCGGCGCCGCCGCTGGCGATCGTCAGGTCGTCGAACTGCGAGGCCAGCGGGTCGTCGCCGCGCAGCTCGGCCTGCTCGGCCTGCATGTGCTGGGCGGCGGCCAGGGCGGTGTGAGCGCGCGCCAGCAGTACCGGCGCCATCTGGTCGTCGAAGGTCGGCAGCGCGCTGTTCAGCACCTCCACCGCCCGATCTGGCTCGCGCTGGGCCAGCAGCACCTCGCCGAGGGCCAGCAGCCAGACGGCCCGGCGCCAGGGTGACATAATCGCCGCCGGCCGGGCGAGGAGCGTCTCGTACGTGGCGGCGGCGATATCGTAGGCCCCCATAAACATATAGACGCGGCCGAGGCGCTCCACCACATCGTCGGCGGTGGCCTCGGCGCCGTGGGCGCGGGCCAGGGCGCCGGCGCGGCGGTAGGCGCTCACCGCGAGCACCAGCAGGCGCGCCACCGCCCAGTCCTGCTCGCGGCCGAGGTTCTGCAGCGCGCCGGGGATGTGGATCTCGCGCACGCCCTGCAGCAGCAGCACCAGCAGCAGGTAGGCGGTGAGCGGCAGGCGCACCAGGGTATTCCAGAGCAGGTAGAGCCGGCCGGTGAGCCGGGGGCTGACGGTTGTGCGGCGGGCGCCGCCGTCCAGCCGGCGGGCGATGGTAGCGTAGGCGTCGCCGAGGGCGATCAGCGTGCGCTCCAGTTCCAGCAGTTCCTCGGGAGGCTGCGCGCCGAACAGCTCGATGCGCCCGCCGCGGCGGGTGAGGCGCAGCAGGGCCCGGCTGCGGCGCAGCGTGCGCTCGGCCGCGCGCAGGTAGCCGAGCGCCGCCGCCCAGCTGCCGGGGGTGTCGCTGCGGGCCGGGTCCATAGCCTGGGCGGCCAGCGCGCGCAGCAGCTGCGCCTGGGTGGCGGGGGCGCGCGCCATGGCCTGGACCTGGGCCACGTGCTCCTGCCAGGCGCCGGTGTCGCCAGCGAGCGGCGGCGCGCCGGGGGACGGCGCGGCGGTCTGTGGGGCCGCGCCCTCCTGCACGGGCGCGGCGGCCCGCGCGGGCATGGCGTCCTGCCCGATCGCCAGACCGCGCAGCAGGTGAGCGTAGCGGTAGCGGGCGGCGTAGTCCAGCACCTGTTTGTCCAGGCCGTCGGCCAACTCCAGCGCGCGCGCGGCGCGCAGGTCCAGCTCGCGTCCACCGTGCAGCCGGACGCGGCGCACGAAGTCGGCAAAGCCGCGGTGGTAGAGCGCGTAGCCCGGCCCGCCCTCGCCGTTGGTGCGTGCCAGCACCGGCGCGAGCCGGCGGAGCGAGTCCTTCACCTCATCGTCGGCGCGGCCGGAGAAGGCGCGCAGCAGCGCGGCGTTCAATGGCTCGAAGGCGATCGCCAGCGCACCCAGCACCGCCTCGTCCGCGTCGCGCTCGTTGGCCTCGAGCTGCCCCTGGATCTGGTCCAGTGTGGCCTGGTAGCTGGCGTCGAGCGCGCTGGCGAGCGAGAGCCGCTCGCCGGAGTCGAAGCGCAGCAGCGCGGATGGGTCGGCGGCGGGCTGGCCGGCCGTGGGCGCGAGCACGGCGCGCCAGGCGGCCACATAGCGACGGACGAAGAGGAAGTTCCCCTGGCTGGCGTCCACCGCCTTGCGCACGAAGCCGGCCTCGAGGTTCGTCTCGGTGCGCGCCAGATCCGAGTCCAGCAGCAGGTTCAGGAAGCGCTCGCGCTGCTCGGGGGTGAGGCGGCCGAGGAAGCGCTGCTCGAAGTAGGCGCGCACGTCGGCCAGGTTCTCCTTGCCGAGCGGGTCGATCTCGAACACCCGTACGCCGGCCTGGGCGCGCAGCGTCTGCACCGCCGGGCCGGGACGCGCGGTGCAGATCAGGTTGACCCAGGGGGGCAGGTCCTGTACGTCGGCCAGCAGGCTGACGATGTTGGCCCCCTGGCCGCCATCCCACTCCCAGGCGCGGTCCAGCGCGTCGATCACGATCACCAGCGGCGCCCCTTCCCGCCCGGCACCCTGCAGCTCATCGTAGGCGCGCAGCGGCTCGCGCACCAGCAGGCGGAATGCCTCGCGCGGGTGGACGCTGCCGAGCTTCAGCTCCTTGATCTCCACGCCGGTGATCTTGGTGTCGGCGGTGGCGCTGCCGATCGTCTGGTTGACGGTGATGTTGAGCTGCCTGGAGAGGGTCTGCGGCAGGCGGTAGTCCGGCCCGAGGGCGGCCTGCAGCTGCAGCGCCAGGCCGCGCACAAACTCGCTGGGGTCGGCGCCGTCCTGCAGGGAGCAGAAGTGCGCCAGGTGCGGCCGGCCGGCGGCGAGGCTCTCGCGCACCAACTCGGCCGCCAGCGCCGTCTTGCCCACGCCGGGTGGGCTGACCAGCACCAGCATGCGGTTGGCGATGGTGGTGAACTGCGCGATGCCGTCGCGCACGAACTGGCGGCCGATGAAGTCGCCAGCGTCGGGGGACAGGTGCGCGGCCACGTCGTCGAGCAGGCCCTGGATGCGCTGTGGCAGCTGGTCGGTCATGACGCGCTCCGCAGTGAGGGTGAACGCTCAAGGCTGAACAACAGGGAGGTTTGGCGGGGCTTCGCCCCGCCAAACGATCCCGCGAGGGTTCTCTTCGGGGCCTGCGCCCCGGTAACCCCCGCTGGAGACGCCAACTACGGAAGTTCTGAGAGCTTGTTTGAAACGCCTCCCGGCTGGGGGCACAGGGGCCTAAGGCCCCGCATCTCCCCCGCCCGCCGCGCAGCGGCGGGCGGGCGGGGGATGGGTAAGGGGTGAAGCCCCGCACGCGCCTCGTTTCAAACAGGCTCTGACATGTATCAAACGATCCAGGGCGTGTCATTCACGCATCGGCGGATGCATGATTCCCGCCCTCTGAGTGCCTGTTTGAAGAGTCTCCAGGCTGGGGCGCGGGGTGGACCAGAGGGCACTCCGGCCCTCGCCGTGCAGCGACGAGTGGGCGGGCATGTAAGAAGGGGTGATGAACTTTTGTGATATAACTGGGTCCATGCCCGACGCTCGACATCCCGTACGCGCACCATGAGCGGTGGGATGGCAGCGGCTACCCGCGCGGGCTGCGCGGCGAGGCCATCCCGCTCGCGGCGCGGCTGTTCACCGTGGTGGATGTGTGGGAGGCCCTGACGTCGGACCGGCCGTACCGCCCGGCCTGGCCGCCGGAGCGGGCGCTGGCTTACTGGAGGCGCACGCCGGCACGCACTTCGACCTGCGGGTGGTGGCGGCGTTCGCGGCGATGCTGGCGGCAGAGGGTGGTTGGGAGCGCACGGTGGGGAGGTAGCACAGGTGTTAGGTGATAGACATTGGGGTTGCCAAAGCTTCATCCCTATATCCTATGCCCTATCACCTATCACCTTCCCCGGTCCACCACCGCCTTCACTAGCTTCACTGCGATGTTGCCGCCGGGCACGATCATCCCGACCGCGTCGGCGGTGATGTCGAACAGCACGTCGCCGGTGATGATGCCCTTGATCTGGTCGCTCCAGCGCCTGCCGCCAGTGCGAAACTCGCCGGTGATGGCGTCGAATTCGACCACCGCGCGCTTGTTCTTGGCCGCCCACTCGTACTCGAAGGCGTAGACCGGGCGGAAGATTAGGTCCACCGTCTCGATGTCCACGCGCTCCTCGTGGATGGCCTGAGCGCCCTGCACCGGACGCACGACCTCGGCTATCACCTGGCGCGCCACGGCGGTGGCCCGCACCTGCGGCGGGATCACCAGCACGCCCTCGGGTGCGAAGGTGGACAGGTCGCCGATCTCGGCCCTGGCAGCGCCGGCGTGCTTCGCCAATTCGGCCCTGGCGCCGGTCACCGCGTCGAACGCCTGCTGCGTGCGCAGCTCCTGGACACAGTGCTCGACGGCCGGCAGGCTGAAGGCGGGCGCGCCCCGCTGCTGGGCTGTGGCCGCCAGTTCCTGGCCGAGCACCGTCACGCCGCGCACCTCCGGGCCGCCGACCGGCACCAGGTAGGTGCATGTGCGGTCGTAGACGGTGCGCGAGGAGGCCACCACCAGCCAGAAGGGCTCCAGCCGGTTCTCGAGCGCCGCCACGCGGATCTCGTCCGGCTTCGGCTGGGAGAACAGCGCCCCCACGGTGCCGGCGACCAGGCGGGTCTTGTGCTGCTCGACCCGGTCGCGGGCGACCTCGGGGCTGTACTGGGGCGTGAGTTGGAAGGCGCGCTCGGCCGCGAGGTAGATGTCCATGGCTGGCTCGCTGACGCTTGTGATCGGCGAAGCGGGTGGGGTTCAGCGAGGGCGCAGCCCTCCCTGGCCCTCCCCTTCCATCGAGCGACTCGCGGGTGGGGTTCCGGAGGGGCTACGCCCCCTGCATCTCCCCTTTCATACCGGCGATTCCAAGCATACACCGGCGCACAGCGTTGCGCAAGGGGGAACCTTATGCACGGCGGTGACATCGCGGCCGAGGCGCTCCTGGAGCACGGGGTGCGCTTCGTCTTCACGCTGGCGGGCGGGCACATCGCGCCGGTGCTGGTGGGCTGCAAGCGGCGCGGCATCCGCGTGGTGGACACGCGGCACGAGGCCACGGCCGTCTTCGCGGCGGACGCTGTGGCCCGGCTGAGCGGCGTGCCGGGAGTGGCGGTGGTCACGGCCGGGCCAGGGGTGACGAACACGCTCACGGCGGTCAAGAACGCCCAGCTGGCCCAGTCGCCGGTGGTGCTGCTGGGCGGCGCGGCGCCGACGGTGCTGCGCGGGCGCGGCGCGCTGCAGGACATCGACCAGGTCGCGCTGCTGCGGGCGGCGACCAAGTGGCAGCGCACGGTGGCGCGCGTGCGCGATATCGCGCCGGCGCTGGCGGAGGCCTTCCGCCGCGCGCGGGAGGGTGTGCCCGGTCCGGTGTTCGTGGAGTTGCCGGCCGACGTGCTCTACCCGGAGGCAGTGGTGCGCGAGTGGTACGGGCTGAAGTCCGGCGGGCGCACGCTGACCGACCGCGCGCTGCAGCGCTATCTGGCCTTCCACCTCGGCCGGCTCTTCGGCGGCCTGGACACGGCGCGCGCCGCGCCGCCCGTGGTGGATGCGCCGCCCGCGCCGGACCAAGGGCGGGTGCGGGCGGTGGTCCGCCGTCTGCTGGCTGCCGAGCGCCCGCTGCTACTGGTGGGCAGCCAGGCGCTGCTCGACCCGCCGGCGGCACAGGAGGTGGCAGTAGCGCTGGGGCGCGTCGGTGCGCCGGTCTACCTCTCCGGCATGGCGCGCGGGCTGCTCGGCGCGAACCACCCGCTGCAGCTGCGCCACCACCGACGCGAGGCGCTGCGCGCGGCGGACATGGTGCTGCTGGCCGGAGTGCCGTGTGACTTCCGGCTGGACTACGGGCGCCACATCCCGCGCCGCGCCACGGTAGTATCGGCCAACCGCAGTCGCACCGACATGACGCGCAACCGCCGGCCGACGATCGGGGTGCCGGGCGACCCCGGCCTGTTCCTGCGCATGCTGGCCGCCGAGCTGCCGCCGGGCACACGCTGGGGGGCATGGCTGGCCGCGCTGCGCGCACGGGACGACGCCCGCGAGGAGCAGATCCGGCGTGCGGGGCTCCAGCCCAGTGGGGCGGTCAACCCACTGCACCTGTGCCGCGAGATCGCTGCCGTCGCCGGGCCGAACAGCGTGTTCGTGGTGGATGGCGGTGACTTCGTGGCGACGGCGTCCTACATCCTGCGGCCGCCCGCGCCGCTGAGCTGGCTCGACCCCGGGCCGTTCGGCACGCTGGGGGTAGGGGCCGGCTTCGCGCTGGGGGCGAAGCTGTGCCGGCCAGAGGCCGAGGTGTGGCTGCTCTACGGCGACGGCTCGGCCGGCTACAGCCTGGCGGAGTTCGACACCTTCACCCGCCACGGGCTGCCGCTGGTAGCAGTGGTGGGGAACGACGCTGGCTGGACTCAGATCGCGCGCGAGCAGGTCAAGATGCTCGGCGACGACGTGGGGACGGCGCTGGCGCACAGCGACTACCACGCGGTGGCGGAGGGCTTCGGCGGCGCCGGCTTCCGCCTGGATGACCCGGAGCTGGCGGGGGATGTGCTGGCGCAGGCGCGCCAGGCCGCCGCCACGGGCCGCCCGGCGCTCGTCAACGCCATCCTGGGCAAGACCGGCTTCCGCGAGGGGTCGATCGCGCTGTAGGGCGCGTTCCGCGCAGGTCACGGGCGAACCTTTCGCCTATCGCCTATGACCTGGTTTGGAACAGCTCTAGTCCCAATACTTTTCAAATAAGCGGGCGCTGCCCGCAGCGTGGGGGTGTGGGGACGGCGGAGCCGCCCCCACATCCCCACCGGGGGAGGTGTGGAGGGCGAAGCCCTCCCATGGACCCTCCCCTGCATCCGTCACCATCAGTGTGGCCGACCACTAGCGTTCGCTGGCAGCGGCGGCGACCTCCCGCACCACCTCGATCACTGCCGCGGGCTGGTCCCACTGGACGATGTGGCCGCTGCCCTGGGCGATCACGAGCCGGCCGCGGCTGGAGAGGGCCGCCTGCTTCTGCTGTGCATCATCCCAGACCTGGCCGAGCTTCCGGCTCTCGCTCGCCATGATCGCCACTAGCGGCAGGTCGCCGAGCGTCGCGCGTCGCAGCTCGTCGTCGCTCGCGCTCCGCTCCGTCACCTCGCTGATCTTGGCCTCGATCGCCCGCTGGCGGGTGCCAAGCAGCGCGTACAGCGCGCGGGTCTCCGCCGGCATGCGGGCGGCGTCCGGCACGAGCGCGGAGATCAGCGGCGCGCCGAAGGCCCGCGCGATGCCCAGCCGCCCGGTGATCTCCGAGATGCGGCGCAGCATGTCCAGCGTGCCGTCCTCAGACGCGCGCTCCTCAGGCGTGAGGCTGAAGTCCACGTGCTCGTGACGGCCGTCCACCAGCACCATTCCAGCGACCTCGGCCGGGTAGCGTGTGGCGAACAGGCGCACGTACTTCGCCCCCAGCGAGTGGCCCACCAGCACGTACGGCCCCGACTCGCCGGCGTTGGCGAGCAGCGTGTGCAGCTCCCCGGCCACGCGCTCCGGTGTGCGCGGCAGCGGCCCGGCCTCGCTCCAGCCCATCCCCGCGCGGTCGTACGCGCACACGCGCGTCGTCGCAGCTATGTCCTGCTGCACCGTGCTCCAGTCCAGCGACCAACCGCCCCAGCCGGCCTCCAGCACCACCGTCGGGCTGCCGGCGCCGGCGCACTGGATGTGCAGCCGGTGCCCGCCCACGTCCACCAGCCGGCCGGGCGGCGGGAAGCGGCCCGCGTCGCCGAGCGCGGCAACGGACTCGTAACTGGCGCCGCTCAGCGCCAGCGCCAGCACGGCCGCCAGGAAGATCGCAAGCGCCCGGCCGATGCGCCGGGCCAGCCTGCCGGCGCGCGGGGCGAAACCTGTCCGTCCCAAGGGTGTGTCGATCGTCGCCATTGGTCCCTCCGAGTGCGTTCATCACGTCGTTTCCTGGCGTAACGATACTCACCTGGCGGGTGAAACGTCATCACCCCTGGCGGGTGATGCCGGGGGTGAACGGGCCGCGTTGAATCGCGAACTGTCAGGGCTGCGGGATCGGGATGCCTACCACATACAGCACATCGCGCCGGCGGAGGGTGAAGCCGAGCTTCTCGGCCACCCGCATGCTGGCCACGTTGTCCGGCGAGGTGGTCCAGCTCGGCGTGCGCCCGCGGGCGATGATATCGGCGCACAGGCCGGCGGCGCAGGCGGCGCTCAACCCGCGCCTGCGGAAGCCCGGCTCGGTCGCCACTCCGATCTCCTCGTGGCCGCGGCCGAGGAAGAAGGTGCAGGCCACCGCCACCAGCCGCCCCTCCACGAAGCCGCCCCAGGCCATGCCGCTGGCCGCCAGACCGGGTGGCCCGCTCCATGTCTTGGCCACCCACCCCGACTCGCGGCTGAGCGCCCAGAGCTGGTAGGCGTCGTCCGGGCCGAGCCGGCGCACCTCGGCGTCCGCCGGGGGCGCTGGACGCAGCGGCCCCTCGAGCGCGAAGATCACCCGGTCCCACACCGCCATGTCAGGAAACGCTTCCCGCAGCAGCGGCGCGAAGGACTCGGGGGCGTCCAGGAAGCCGATCACGTGGCGGCGCAGTTGCTCGGGCGTGAGCACCGCCGGGTCGCCGGCCAGCGTCAGGTTGTCCGCGGTGGCGGCCAAGGCGGCGCGCGGCTCGGGCCAGCGGTCCACGAAGACGGCGCCGTTGCCGGTGAGCGCCACGTGCTGCGCCACCAGCGGGCCGGGGCGCTCGGGACCGAACCAGTCCAGCAGTGCCGCCGCCTGTGACGGGGTGAGCAGGTGCATCAGTATCGCTCCTTCCACGTCCTTTGGTGTGGGCAGGGTTTCAGGGAAGGCTTCGCCCTTCCTGGCCCTTCCCGTACCGGAGGATGGGGGGTGATTCCATCCTCAGGACGATCGAGCGGCCAGGATGGTCGCACTGATGCTGCCCGAACGCCGCAGGAGCCAGCCATTGTCGGCGGTGCGCGCACCGAGGATGACCCATGCCAGGCCGGAGGCCGGGTCGGCCCAGGCGAGGGAGCCGGAGGCGCCGCTGTGCCCGAAGGACGCCGGCCCCGCCTCGGGCGGCACCCAGTGGGGCGTCTTGTGGCCGCGCACCTCTGGCCCGAGGCCCCAAGGGCAGGGGGACCAGGCCAGCGGCGGGATGAAGCCGCCGCCCAGCCCGCCTGTCTGGTCGGCGATGGCCGCCGCGCGCAGCGGGGGGGTAAGGAAGCCGGCGGGGGCGCCGAGGAAGGCGCTGAGCAGCGCGAGCACGCCGGCAGCCGTGGTAACCAGGCCGGCCCACGGCAGGGCGAGCGAGCGCCAGAAGCGCGAGTTGAAGGGCTCGAGCGGCGTACCGCGCTGCGCCCCGCGCACGTCGGCCAGGGCGGCCGGCGGGCGCGGCGGCTCCGCGCCCAGGTAGCCCTCCACACCGAGCGGGCCGAGCACGAGCGAGCGCAGCGCTGCGGCGAAGCCCTGGCCGGTGGCGTGCTCGGCGGCCAGCGCCAGCAGCCCGTAGCCGACGTTGCTGTACTGCACGCGCGTCCACGGCGCGGCCTCGAGCGGGGTCTCCATACAGGCGCGCCCGAGCTGCGGCCAGTCGAGGCCTTCGGCGTAGGGCGCGGCGCGCTGCGGCACGTCCAAGGGCAGCCCGGCGGTGTGGCAGAGCAGCGCGCGCAGCGTGACGCCCCCCTGGGATGCGGCGGCGGCCGGCAGGTGCGCGGCTAGCTCATCGTCCAGCCCTAGCGCCCCCTGGTCGATCAGGCGCAGCACGGTGAGCGCGGTGGCCAGCTTGGTGACCGAGGCGACCGGAAAGAAGGTGTCGGGCGTGAGCGCGCGGCCCTGTGCGTCCACCCCGATCGCGAAGCTATCCTCGGCGCCGGCGCGTCGCGCGGCCACGATCAGGCCCGGCACCTGCCCGGCGCGCACCAACTCGGCGGCGGCCTCGCGCGCTGCGGGCGGCAGCCCATAGGCGGCGCCGGGTATGTCGGCGGTCATGTGGTGGTGGCCCTCCTACAGCAGCGACTCTAGCGCTATAGTACACTAGATTCGACGGGCGGTGGGGCTAGTGGTCGGCCACACTGATGTTGACCGATGCAAAGGGAGGGTCCACGGGAGGGCTTCGCCCTCCCGTGAAAACTCACTCATCACGATCACTGTGGTGGACCACTAGTCCATGGCGGCGGAAGTCCGCCCAGGGTTTTCGAAGGGCTTTCGCCCGCTCGAAAGCGGCGCGCGTCGCGCGACAACCTACGCTTCAGCGTACGAGTGGTGCGCCACACCGACAGTGTGGTGGATCACTAGGGGAGGGCGAAGCCCTCCCCTAAAACCCCGCTCCCACGTTAGCTTTCAGCGCAGCGTGCTATATAATCCACCGCCAGTGGAATGGGGTCGGTTGCAGGGAGGGGCGAGGGTCTTCCTGCCCTTCCCACCTGCGTATCAGCCAGGAGGCTCACAATGTCAGCTCCCCTGAGCGCCAGCGCGCAGCGGGTGCAGCACGCCCTGGCGGCACGCGGCCTGCCGTGCCGGGTGGTCGAGCTGCCGGCCAGCACGCGCACCGCGCCGGAGGCCGCCGCGGCCATCGGCTGCACAGTCGGGCAGATCGTCAAGTCGCTGGTGTTCCGTGGCACGCAGACGGACAAGCCCATCCTGGCGGTGGCCAGCGGCGCGAACCGGGTGGACGAGGCGCGCCTGGCGGAGCTGGCCGGCGAGCCGGTCGCCAAGGCTGACGCGGCGTTCGTACGTGCGCACACCGGCTTCGCTATCGGTGGCGTTGCACCGCTCGGCCACCCGGCGCCGATCGAGACCTATATTGACGCCGATCTGCTCCAGTACGACGAGATCTGGGCGGCGGCCGGCACGCCCAACGCGGTCTTCGCCCTCGCACCGGCCGATCTACAGACGATGACCGGTGGGCGGGTGGTCCGGCTCACCTGATAGGCGTTGCATGCTGGCGCGGCTTCGTACCCCCTGGGGAGGCTTGGAGGGGCCCCGCCCCTCCAAAAAATCCCTCGTGGGCTCGGTTCGGGGGCCGCAGGCCCCGTACCCCCGCTTGGGGCGCCGACGGCGCACGCCCTGTCACCTGAGTGCGGCGGCCGCCTGCCAGCGCATGCGGAGCAAGAGGAGAACAAAACGATGACGGTACCCCGTGTCCGCCTGAACGACGGCCATGCCATCCCCCAGATCGGGCTGGGCACCTGGCCGCTCACCGACGACCAGGCCGCCCCGGTGGTGGTCGCGGCGATTGAGGCCGGCTACCGGCACATCGACACCGCCGCCCGCTACGGCAACGAGCGCGGCGTGGGCCGCGGCATCCGCGAGAGCGGCGTCCCGCGTGAGGAACTGTTCGTCACCACTAAGCTGGACGGCGCCTATCAGGGCGGCGACCGGGCCATCGCCGGGCTGGACGGGTGCCTGCGCCGCCTCGGGCTGGACTACGTCGACCTGCTACTCATCCACTGGCCCCTGCCCCAGCGCGGCGAGTATGTCTCCACCTGGAAGACATTCGAGCGGCTGGTCGCGGCCGGCAAGGCGCGCTCGATCGGCGTGTCCAACTTCAAACCGGCGCACCTCGACCGGCTGCTCGCCGAGGCCACTATCCGGCCCGCGGTCAACCAGATCCAGCTGAACCCCCGCGTCACGCGGCCCGAGCAGCGCGCCTACAACCGGGCGCAGGGGATCGTCACCGTGTCGTGGGGGCCGCTCGCCCCGGGGACCGATCTGCTGCGGCACCCCACGCTGGCGGCGCTCGGCGCGAAGTACGGCAAGACGCCAGCGCAGATCGTGCTGCGCTGGCACATCGAACTGGGGCTGGTGCCGATCCCGAAGTCGGCCGACCCCGCCCGCCTGGCTCAGAACATCGCCGTCTTCGACTTCGCGCTCACCGGCGAGGAGGTCGCAGCGATCACGGCGCTCGACACCGGCGAGGATCCCGGCGTCGACTCCGATACGACTGGACACTGATCTGGCGGGGGGCGGGTGGCGAGGGGAGCGCCGTCCCGCTCGCAGGACCTGCGGATGGGCGCCTCGGCACTGGCCCAGGTCTCATAGCAGGGGCGGGCAGGGCGCCCTCTGGTCTCCTCCCTGCCCGCTCCCAGGTTCCATGCGGCGTTGTGCGAGCAGCCTATGTCTCGATGTTGTAGAACTCGCGCCGCCCCGACTCGACCAGCGGCTCCATCCGGCCGAACCAGGCGCCGAAGTCCGGGTTGGCGAACACCTCGCTGAGCAGCTGCTCCCAGGCCGCCAGGTTCTCCACCTCCGTCTCCGTCACCACCGTGAAGAACGGGCCGCTGGCGTCGGTGAGGATGCGCTGGCCATAGCGTGCCGCCGCCGGCCAGCGCTGCCGGGCCTCCTTGAACAGCGCCACCAGCTCCCCGCCCTTGCCGTAGCGCGCCTGAAACACATCGCGTACCAGGATCATGGTCGCCTCCTGCTCAGAAGCTTAGCGTTTGTGCGCCGTTGACCAGCGCCTCCACCGCCGTGGCCGCGCCCACGATCTGCGCGCCCTCCACCAGTTGCTCCTGGGTGATGCCGCGCGGCTTCGCGCACGCCCCGCACACCCAGATCCGCCCGCCGCCCGTGGCGAACTTCCGCACCAGCTCGCTCAGGGGGTCGAACCCGCTGGCCTGCAGCCCCTCGGCGTAGCCCTGCGTCGCCACCCACACCCCCTCGATCGTCAGCAGGACCGTCGCCTCCTGCCCCGAGCTGAGCGCCACGTTGCCCACCAGGAACGACAGCGAGGCGCGTTCCACATCATCCTTGCCGCGCGTGTTGTGGATCATTACGTGTCCCATTATGCGCTCCTCCTGGTATCGCTTTCTCGATCGCGAACATCAGGTGATCGTCGACGGCCTGCACCGAGCACAGCCGGTGGCCGGTCATACGACACCAGGCCGCCAGGTCGAGCTGGCTGCTGGGGTCGTAGGCCGTGACGAGCAGCAGCTGGCCAGGCTGCACCCGGGCCATCGCCTCCGCCACCAGGTGTATCAGCCGGCCGCAGTTCGCCGGCCCGGCGTCCAGCGTCACTGCGGCCATCACTCCCTCCGCCGGATGAGGTAGCGGTCGCCGTCACGTGCGACGAGGGTGTGGCCCGCCAGCCGGCACCAGGCCGGCAGGTCGTTCGCCACGCTCGGCTCGGTGGCGCGTACCTCCAATGTCTGGCCCGGCGCCAGGCCGCGCAGCAGCGCGGCGATCGCCTCCAGCGGCCCGTCGCCGCAGCCCCGGTCGCCCGCATCGTAGAAGGCGGTGGCGCCGAGGCGTCCGGCCGGCGCCGCCGGGACGGCGCAACTCAGAGCAGCCAGCGCCCGCATCCACTCCGCCTCGTCCCGCGCCTTGCGCGCCCGGAAGTTGATGCCCAGCGTCCCGAAGTTCGCCGCGCTGCTCGACTGCGGCGCGCCGCTGAAGACATCCCCCCGCCAGGTGATCTCGAAGTCCACAAAACCGGCGGCCACGACCGTGGCCTCGAGCTCTGCCTCCAGCAGAGCCCCCGCGATTCAGCCGGTCCACAGGTCGATCTTGCGCTTGGCGCTCTCGGGTACCGCCCTCTGCACCAGGATGTCCCCGATCTGCAGCCGGCCGCCCGGCTTGAGCACGCGCGCCATCTCGCGCAGGCCGGCCGGCTTGTCCGGGAACAGGTTGAGCACCCCGTTGGAGATCACCACCTCGGCCCAGCCGTCTGCCACCGGCAGCGCCTCGCCGTAGCCGTGGCGGAATTCCACGTTCGGCGCGCCGGCCGCAGCGGCGCTGCGGCGCGCCTTCTCCAGCATGGCGGGGGTCATGTCGACGCCGATCACCGCCCCGTGCGGGGCGACCATCCTGGCAGCGATCAGGCTGTCGAGGCCGGCGCCGCAGCCGACGTCCACTACGTGCTCGCCGGGCTGGAGCCTGCCCAAGCTGAAGGGGTTGCCGGTGCCGGCGAAGGACTCGATGGCGCCCTCCGGGATGCCGTTCAGCCAGGCGTCGTCGTAGCCCAGCATGTGGGCCAGGGAGCGGCCGGTGTGGAAGTGGAACCCCTGCTCTGGGTGCTCGGCCACCGCAGCGTACTCGGCCTGGATGGCCTGGCGCAGCACCTGGATATCCAGGTCTGGCACGGTTGGGAGTGGGACGGTGGCTTGTGTTGGTTCACTCATAGATCCCTCCTACTGCGTGTCGAGCGGTTTGGATACGACCGTGGCGCGCGGGGCGCCCGCGCTGGCATGGGTGGCGTGCCGCCTCCTTTCAAATAATCAATTACTCATTTGAAAACTTGTGAACAGCATAGCGTAGGACTCCTACTGCGGTCGCACAGAAGTCTGAACCGGATCGGAATGGACCAGCGCGGGTGGACTAGGGTTTATGCGTTCTCGCCACGCCCGGCAGCGCCCGGCCGGTGATGAACGGTTACGAACTACTGGGCAGCGGGCACCCTCCCACGCCCGGCTAGGACCAGCGGGCACCCCGCAGCGGGCGCTCCCCCTGCCACGCCCGCCGGTGCGGGCTGCCGTTCAGTCCGCGCAGGCGGCCTTCGCGACGGATAGCCCGCCCGTACCCTACAGCGAAGTGCAGAATCATCGAACCATCCACCTGCTGGGAGCGCGGGCGTCTCGCCCGCATGCGCGCAAGATGCGCGCACTCCCAGCGATCAACCATTCTGCACTTCGCTATAGGGCGCCGTCACCGTCCCCGGCTCCGCACCACGCCCGGCCGCTGAAGCGGCGGGCTAGCTGCTGCAAAGCCCGCCGCTGCGGGCTGCCGTTCAGGCCGCGCAGGCGGCCTGCGCAACAGCTAGCCCGCGGGGCCCAGCGGGCACCCCACGCGCCGGGCGTGGGACGCCACAATGGACGTTGACGTGGCCCTACCCGTACCCTGCGGGAACGCCTGCGGCGTGCACGGGCCGGGCGTGGTGCTGCGCCCAGCACGCAGACGCCCTGGCGGGTGGACGTGAGGGCTTGACAGAATGGCCGGGTCCGTCTATACTGGCCATTATTCAATAATTCTATTGAAAAGTCAACCCCCCATGCCAACTCGTGCCGCCAAAGAGGCCCTGTTCACCGTCGTCGCCCAGATCGCGCAGGCGGCCGCCAACCCGCACCGCCTCGAACTGCTCGACCTGCTGGTGCAGGCCCCGCGCACCGTGGAGCAGCTGGCCGCCGCCAGCGCACTGAGCCTTGCCAACGCCTCGCAGCACCTGCAGCGTCTCAAGCGCGCCGGCCTGGTGGACAGCATCCGCCAGGGGACATCGGTACGCTACCAGCTGGCGGACCCATCCGTGGCGCGGCTGTGGGTCGAGCTGCGCACTGTGGCCGCCCGTCAGCTGCCACAGCTGGAGCGCGCGCTGGACACCTACCGCCCCAACCGCGCGCGCTTCGCCACTGTCGACGCTGAGACGGTCGCGGCGGGGGTCCAGGACGGAAGCATCGTGCTGCTGGACGTGCGTCCGCGGCTGGAGTACGAGGCCGGCCACCTGCCGGGCGCGCGCTCCATCCCGCTGGAGGAGCTGCCGCAGCGACTGGAGGAGCTGCCGCGCGAGGCGCTGATCGTGACCTACTGCCGCGGGCCGCTGTGCGTCTACGCCGACCAGGCGCTGGAGCAGATCCTGGCGAGCGGCCGGCGCGGGGCGCGGCTGGAGGCGGGCGTCGCCGAGTGGCAGCTCGGGGGACTCCCGCTTCAATCGACAGCGGGTAGCCTACCGGAGCGGCCGGCGCCCTAGAGCCAATACTTTTCAAATATGCGGGCGCTGCCCGCAGCGTGGGGGTGCGGGGGCCGCAGGCCCCCGCACCCCCCTTCCCGGTGGGGGTGTGGAGGGCTTCGCCCTCCATACCTCCCGTAGGTATTGGTTTTAGGGGAGGGCGAAGCCCTCCCCTAGCCCCTCCCCCTTTCGAAATCAATGCAGCGCACTCTAGATTCGCCAGCGCACATCAACGCTATGCC
>DATMBA010000043.1:0-6528 GCA_035559635.1 Roseiflexaceae bacterium | reverse complement strand
GCCACCGCCAGCGCCACCTGGCGCGCGGCGGCCTCGCTGGCGGCGCCGCGCACGTGCACCTGCACGAGCTTGCCGCTGGCGGCCGCGTCGCGCATCACCTGCTGCGCCAGGTCAGCGCACAGATAGTCTAGCGCCTCCTGGAACGCGCCGAACTCGTAGGAGGCCGGGTCGGCGATGGGAGTACCGCCGGCGCTGCCGTTGGCCAGAATGATCACCCCGTCGTTCGGGCTGGTGTCGCCGTCGATCGTCAGGCGGCCGAAGGACCGGGCGACGCTCTGCTCAAGCGCGCGGTGCAGCACGCGGGCCTCGAGCGGCGCGTCGGTGGTGAGCACCGCCAGCAGCGTGGCCATGCGCGGGTGCACCAGGCGGCTGCCCTTGGCCAGGCCGGCGAGCGTGACGGTGCGCCCCTCGCGGAGGGAGACGCGCAGCGCGCGGTCCTTGGGGCGCGTGTCCGTGGTGAGCACCGCGATCGCCGCCCGCCGCCCACCGCTGCTGTCCAGCTCGGAGGCCGCGCGGCGGATGCCGTCGCGCATCTTGTCCATCGGGAGCGGCACGCCGATCTGGCCGGTGGAGAGCAGCAGCACGCTGTCGCGCGGCACCTCTAGTTCGTCGGCGGTGATCTTGGCGCACTCCACCGCGCTTTGCAGGCCGGGCTGGCCGGTGCCAGCGTTGGCGTGGCCGGCGTTGATCAACACCGCGCGAATGCTCTCGCGGTTGCGCGCCAGCACGGCCTGGTCGAAGAACACCGGCGCGGCCAGGATGGCGCTGGTGGTGAACAGCGCCGCCGCCCGGCACGGCCGCTGCGAGTAGATCAGGGCCAGGTCGCGCGCGCGGATCTCCTTTAGGCCGGCGGAGACCCCGGTGGCGCGGAAGCCGCCCGGGCTGGAGACATGGCCGTCGTCGATAACGCTGTAGCTCATAACTCCGTGTTGACGGGACGTATGCGGGGATGCCGCCCCGCACCCCGGCGGGGAGGTTTGGAGGGGTCTCGCCCCTCCAAAAGAACCCTCGAGGGTTCTTGCGGGGCCTGTGGCCCCCGTACCCCCACATGAAGACTATCACCACACGCGGCAGACGAGTCCCTTGAGGTACTCCCCCTCGGGAAAGGTGAGCAGCACCGGGTGGTCGGGCGCCTGCGTGAGCTGCTCGATCACCTGCGCGTCTCGCCGGGCGTCGAGCGCGGCGCCGAACACGATCTTCTGGAACAGGTCGGCCGAGACCAGCCCGGAGCAGGAGAAGGTGGCGAGTATGCCGCCGGGGCGCAGGATCTGCATAGCGATCAGGTTGATGTCCTTGTAGCCGCGGGTGGCGCGCTCGAGTTGCCCGTGGCTGTGGGCGAACTTCGGCGGGTCGAGGATCACGGCGTCGAACTGCCGGCCCTCGGCGCGGTACTGGCGCAGCAGGCGGAACACGTCGGCCGCCACGGTCTCCACCGGGGCCGTCACACCGTTGAGGGCCAGGTTCTCGCGCAGCGTTTCGAGCGCCGGGGCGCTGCTATCCACCGCGGTGACGTGCGCTGCGCCGGCGCGGGCGGCAGCCACGGTGAAACCGCCGGTGTAGCAGAAGCAGTCCAGCACCGCGCGGCCCTCGCAGTGGGCGGCCACCCGCAGGCGGTTGAGTGCCTGGTCCAGGTACCAGCCGGTCTTCTGGCCACCGCGCAGGTCGGCGAGCATGCGTATGTCGCCGGCCTGGCGCACCTCCAGGCGCTCGGGGGGCGCCTGGCCCCACAGCAGCCCTTCGGCGGGCGGCAGGCCCTCCTTCTCGCGCACCTCGGCGTCGCTGCGCTCGTAGATGCCGCGCGCCCCAGTCACCTCGGCCAGGGCGCGCGCGATAGCCTCGGCGCGTGTGGCGGCGCCCTGCGTCAGCAGCTGGACCACCAGGTAGTCGCCGTAGCGGTCTGCGATCAGGCCGGGCAGCCCGTCCGACTCGGCGTACACCAGGCGGTAGGCCGCATCCGGACCCTCGTACCCGAGCAGCCGGCGGGCCTCGGCGGCGCGCGCGACGCGGCGGCGGATGAGATCCTCGTCGAGCGGCTCGTCGGGCTGCCAGGTGAAGATGCGGGCACGGATCTGCGAGCCGCTGCTCCAGGTGCCGCGCGCCAGCCACTCCCCGGCAGCGTCCACCACCTCCACCGCGTCGCCGCGGCCCACGTAGCCCTGCACACGCGCCACCGCCCCGGAGAAGACCCAGGGGTGGCGCTGCTGGAGCGGGCGCTCTTTGCCGGGGTGAAGGAACACGGTCGCCATCGGGATGCAGTCCTATAGAAAGAGGGTGGCAGGGAGGGCAAAGCTCTCCCCGCCCTTCCCGTACTGGGATATGTCTGCGGTTCAATGTAGCACGCCGGTGGGATGCGGTCAAGAAAGCGCCAGGCGGAATCCGAGGAACTCGTTGCGCATGGTGGGCGGCAGGCGGAAGCGGCAGGCGCAGCGGGCGTAGCCGTGGGGGTTGGCGTAGCAGCCGCCGCGCAGGATGCGCCGCCCGGCCGCGTCCGGGTCCTCGCGGCCATCGTGTGGGCGGTAGGGGTAGGGCGCGTCCAGCGTGCTGGTCCACTCCCAGACGTTGCCGGCCATGTCCAGGCAGCCGGCAGGGCTGGCGCCCTCCGGGTAGCTGCCCACCGGTGTCGTGCGCCCCAGGCCCGCCTCGCGGGTGTTCGCGAGCGCCACGTCCCACGCGTCGCCCCACGGGAAGCGCCGCCCGTCCACGTCGCGCGCCGCGCGCTCCCACTCGGCCTCCGTCGGGAGGCGGATGATTGAAGATTGAAGATTGAAGACTGAGGATTGAGCGTTGATCTCGCCGCCGTGCACCGTAGCATGTTCAATCTTCAATCTGGAAACTTCAATGGTGCTGGTGAGCCAGGCGCAGAAGGCGCGGGCCTCCTCCCAGCTCACGTCCGTCACCGGGTGATCCAGCCGGTTCGGTGGGGGCTGCGGGCCGCGCCAGCCGGGCGGCGGGCGAGCGCCGGCCTGGGCCACGTAGGCGGCGTACAGGCCATTGGTCACCGGCGTGCGTGCGATGCAGTAAGCCGGCAGCGCCACCGGATGCTGCGGCGACTCCTCGCGGTAGGACTCGCGCGTGCCGCCGTGGGCCTTCGCCAGCGCGCTCAGCTCGCGCTCAGGGGTGCCCATGGGGAAGCTGCCGGCGGGGATGGCGACGAAGATTGGGAGGTGTAAGTCGGAGACCATAAGCTCGCGAAACGAATCATGCGGTCGCAAGATGCGTGATCAGGGGCGTGACGTGATCGTAGGGCGCAATTTCATAATATAATCGGGGCACGGCGCCGCCGTGCTACCAGGGTCCCGTGTACGAGGAGAGTCGCTATGAGATATATCGCCTTTGTCACCAAAGGACTGGAGCAAGTCGTCGTCGAAGAGCTCAAGCACCTCATAACAGATGTTGATATCTTGGAAGTTGGCGACAAGAGGGTGTTGTTCGATTCGGAACAGCCATTAGCAACTCTTACGAGTCTTAGGACAGTTGATGACCTTTGTCTGTTCGTCTCCAAAATAGAATCCGCGCAAAATATCGCCAGTCTGCTGTCTGCTGTTCGTGAAGCGGATTTTGATCGTCCTCGTTCCATCATAAGCGAGCTGCGAGCGCTCAAAGATGATTTCTCGATCACCACAACGATGGTTGGTGTGGAGAGTTTCTCGGCGGCGCAACTGGCTGATGCAGTGCAGAGCGACTTAAGGATGCGATACTCATGGTCCTATACCGAACGAGATCATAGTCATTTTGACGTGCGGATATTTATTGACCGAACGGTAGCATATATCGCTGTTCGGCTGACTGCACAAAGCCTCATGCATCGTACCTACAAGAAACGTAGTAAGCCCGGATCGCTTCGCCCTACAGTCGCTGCAGCGATGGTTTACCTGGCGACACGATTCCGTGGGGGCCTTTCCATTGTCGATAACCTTTGTGGAAGTGGGACTATATTGTGTGAGGCCGCGGCAATTGGCAATAAAGTCTCCGGTGGTGATATTGACGCGGAAAGTGTGAGTATTAGCGTGTCAAATCTCAAGAATGTTGTTGCTCGCCTCGATCCTCAAGTTCGAGTCCTCGATGCCGTCAAAACTGGTTGGCCGGACGGGTCCTTCGATTGCGCGATCTCGAACCTCCCTTGGGGAAAACAGGTCGATCTGCGAAGCACGGCCGCTCTTTTCGAAGGGACAATCAAAGAATATAGCCGGATTGTGAAGGGACGCGGGACTGTCTGTGTACTCACCCCAAGATCTGAACCGTTGATCAAATACGCCAAGAAGTACATGCAGGGCTGCCAAATAAAGCTGATTCCTGTCAGCTTCACCGGACAGTCGCCGACAATTATAGTCGTTGAGCGATCGTGAGCATAAACAATAGCGCGCTGTGCTGACAGCTACACAGCGGGTGAGGATCCCCTCCCGTTTAGCTACCAATGCTGCTCCACCTCTTCAAGCAGCGCCCGGTAGGCGTCGAGCGGGTCGCCGGGATACGGGGTGAAGCGGCGCACCAGCAGCGCGCGCTCGTCGAAGTCCAGCTCGCCCACCGCCGGCCCCTCGACCATGCGCCCATCCGGCATCAGGAAGGTCGGGCTGCCTGGGACGCGCAGCTCCTCCCAGCCGCGCCGGCTCTCGGCCACCACGGAGGCTTTATAGCGTCCGCTGTCCCAGTCGGCCTCGAAGCGGGCGAGGTCCAGCGGCGCCTCAGCCGCCACCTCGGAAGCGATCTGCAGCAACTCGTGGCGCAGCGCCGGGCTGCGGCCCTCGGCGAAGAAAGCGTGGCGCAGCGCCCAACTCATGGCGAAGGCGGCATCGGCGCCCTGGACCTGGGCGCAGGCCAGTGCCTCGAACGCCGGCCAGAAGGTCACCGGCCACTCCCAATCCGGCCGGGGCCAGCGCCGGACGGGCAGCGACGGGTCGATGCGCGGCATGAGCGCGACCTCCGCGTCCAGCAGCGGCTTGCGCGTCCCCTCGCGGTTAACATACTCCAGCGCCAGGGCGCGCCACACCACGCGCACACGCCCCTCGTACGCCGGCCACACCTGCCGCAGCCGGTGGACCGCCAGGTAGGCGAAGGGGCAGTCGATGCTCGAATAGATCTCGATCGTCGGCAGATTCATGGCGGCCTCCTCCGCAGCGGCGGTGCGTGTGCGTATTGTACCGCCTAACCACGGAGGCACAGAGCTGGCTTTCTCGCTCCGTGGCTCCGTGGTTCAAAGGGTTCCTACTGCGGCGAAGGGGCCGGCTCCGGGGCCGGTTGTGCGGCGCTGCGCCGCCTTGCGATCAGCAGCCAGGCGCAGATGAAGAAGATCGCACCGGACCAGTACGGCATGCCCGGCATGAGGTAGTCATAGGTCGCGCCGGCCCACAGCGGCCCCGCGACGTTCATCAGGCTGCCGATCGCGGCCGAGACTCCCGCCACGCGCCCCTGATCCTGCGGCGAGACCTGGTTGGCGATCAGCGCCGTGAGGGTCGGGATGGTCAGCGCATTGCCGATGGCGCTCAGGATCGTGAGCGGGTAGAAGACCCACAACGCGGGGGCAAACGCCATGCCCAGGTAGGCCACGGCGAGCGTCGCCAGGCCGGCGAGCGCCAGCGCCCGCTCGCCGAACCTGGGCGCGATGCGGCGCACCACCCCGCCCTGCATCACCACGTTCACCACGCCCGTCACCGTCAACAGCAGCGCGATATCGGGCGGCCGCACGGCGAAGCGCTCGATCAGAAACACGGCGATATTGCTGACCATCCCGCTGAAGGCCAGGTTGAACGCGGCGCTCGCCAGGAGCAGCGGGCCGAGCCCTGGCAAGCGCGCGATACCGGCGATCGCCGCGAGCGGATTCGCATCCGCGAGCGAGAGCTGCGCGGTCGACCGCTTCTCCGGCGGCAGCGACTCGGGCAGCACGAAGAAGCCGACGATCGCGCTTGCGAGTGATAGCGCGCCTGCCGCGTACGCTGGCGCGGACAGGCTGATCTGGCTGAGCGTGCCGCCGAGCACCGGCCCGAGGATGAAGCCCAGCCCGAACGCCGCACCGATCAGCGCGTAGTTCCTGGCCCGCTCCTCAGGCGGCGTCACATCCGCGATGTAGGCCTGGGCCACCGACAGATTGCCGCCGGTGATGCCGTCGATCAGGCGGGAGAGAAACAGGATCCACAGCGCGCCGCCGATGCCGAAGAGCACATAGCCGAACGCTGAGCCGAGTAGGCAGAGCAGCAGCACCGGCCGCCGCCCATAGCGATCCGAGAGCCGGCCCAGTACCGGCGCCGCGAGGAACTGCGCCGCCGAGTAGATCACGGCGAGCAGCCCCACGGCGAGCGCATCGGTGCTATACTCGCGTACGATGTAGGCCGCCACCGGAATGAGGAGCGTCACCCCCAGCAGGTCGAGCAGGACGACGGTGAAGATAAACGCGAGCGGACCGCGTGCCGCGGTGTTGGTCAAGGGTTGCCCTGATGCCATGCCCTTTCCTCCATGCTGCTTGTGCGCTTGTGAGATAGCGCGCCGCGCTGAACCTGGAGTCAGGGTGGGGTTTCAGGGGAGGGCTTCGCCCTC
>DATMBA010000042.1:0-13986 GCA_035559635.1 Roseiflexaceae bacterium | reverse complement strand
CCCTGGGGCGCAGCAGGGGCCATTCACGACAACGCCCGTTGAAATCGGCGGCCCCTGCTGCGCCCCTACGATCCCGTTGTGTGCCATCGCGCCATCGTCCGCGCCCCAACGATCCCACCGCACCCCCGCCCCCGTGCCCGCCACCGCCGTCGCCATGCCGGCCCCCCACCACGCCGTGCCGGCCCCACCACGCCGTGCCGGCCCCCGCGCCCTGGGGCGCAGCAGGGGCCATTCACGACAACGCCCGTTGAAATCGGCGGCCCCTGCTGCGCCCCTACGATCCCGTTGTGTGCCCTTGCGCCATCGTCCGCCCCCCAACGATCCCACCACACCCCATCGCGCCGCCGTGCCCGCCCCACCACGCCGTGCCACGCCACAACCCGCCGTGGGACGGAGGACAGCGCGGCGGGCGGCGACTATACTGCACCCACCTGAGGCGCGGGGCGCGAGGGGACGCCCCTCGCACCGCCGCTTCCTGTCCCAGAGGTGTGCCCGCAGGGCGCCAGGATCGCCGGAGGCGCGCTATGGAAAGCAGTGTGGTCGTCGAGGGGCTGCGCAAGACCTTCACCCTCTCGTCGGGCTGGGTTCGCCGGACACGGCGCGAGGTGGTAGCGGTGGATGGCATCAGCTTCAGTATCGGCGCGGGGCAGGCGGTGGCCTTCATCGGGCCGAACGGCGCCGGCAAGTCCACCACCATCAAGATGCTCACCGGCATCCTGCACCCGAGCGGCGGCAGCGCACAGGTGCTCGGCCACATCCCCTGGCGCGAGCGGCGCGCGCTGGTGCGGCGGATTGGCGCGGTATTCGGCCAGCGCTCGCAGCTCTGGTATCACCTGCCCCCGCGCGACACCTTCGAGTTGCTGGCGCGCATCTACGAGCTGGAGCTGGGCGCCTACCGCAGGCGGCGCGACATGCTGGTGGAGCGCTTCGGCCTGGGGTCGTTCCTGGACACCCCGGTACGCAAGCTCTCGCTCGGCCAGCGTATGCGCGCCGAGGTGGCTGCCAGCCTGCTCCACGCCCCGCACGTGCTGTTCCTGGACGAGCCGACGATCGGGCTGGACGTGGTGGCGCGCCAGGAACTGCGCGACCTGATCGGCGAGTGGAACCGCGAGGAGGGTATGACGGTCTTCCTCACCAGCCACGACGCTGGCGACGTGGAGCGCGTGACGCGGCGGGTGATCGTCATCAACCACGGCCGGGTGGTGTTCGACGACAAGGTCTCGGCGCTGCGCCGCCAGTACCTGGGCGCCAAGGTGCTGAGCGTCAAGTTCCACGAGCCGCCCGCGCCTCTGGCGCTGCCGGGCGTGACCACGCTCAAGGCCACTGAGTACGCGCTCAAGCTAGAGGTGGACACGCGCGTGGCGCCGATCGAGCAGGTGATGGCGGCGGTGCTGCGGGCGGGCGCGGTGGCGGACATCGCGATCGAGGACCCGCCGCTGGAGGAGGTGATCGCCCACATCTACGGCCGCACCGTGGCGCCGCAGCGCATGGAGGCAGAGGAGGTGGCAGCGCCATGATCGCCGTGCGCAAGTACACCTGGCTGGGGCTGGTAGCGGCCCGCTCGCACCTGGCTTACGCCGGCGAGGTCGTCACCCGCACGATCTTCCTGGGCGTGATCCTGTTCATCTTCCTGCAGCTGTGGCGCGTCACTTTCGCCGAGAGCGGCGCGGCGCGGCTGGGCGGCCTGACGCTGGCACAGATGCTGTGGTACCTGGCGATCACCGAGGCGATCGTCCTCTCCGCGCCGCGCGTCTCGCACGAGGTGGACCAGGACGTGCGCACCGGGGCGCTGGCGGTGCAGCTCATCCGCCCGCTGGCCTACCCGCTCAGCCGGCTCGGGATGACCCTCGGCGAGCGGCTGGTGCGCTTCGCGCTTAACGCCGCCGTGGGCGCGGCGATCGCGCTGGCCTTCGTGGGGCCGATCCCGCTGGCGCCGCAGGGGCTGTTGCTGTTCGCCGTGGCGCTGCTGGCGGCCTTCGTGCTGGACTTTCTGTTCCTGCTGCTGATCGGCCTGGCGGCCTTCTGGATCGAGGACACCAGCGGGCTGTGGCTGATCTACTCGCGGGTGACGATGATCCTGGGCGGGATGCTGCTGCCGCTGGAGCTGTTCCCGGCACAGCTGCAGCCGCTGCTGCGCGCGCTGCCGTTCTCCGGGATGGTGTACGGCCCGGGGCGTATGTTTGTGCTGCCGGACGCGGGGTTCCTGGCGGAGTTGTTCGCGCGCCAGCTCGCCGCCGCCGCGCTGCTGAGCCTGGCGGCCGCGGCCGTGTACCGCGCCGGCATCCGGCGGATCCATTCGAACGGAGGTTGACCTGCGGAAGGGCCGGGGAGGACATCGCCCTCCCCAAACCCCCTCCCCCGCCGGGGAGTAAGCGGGAGGGCCGGGGGGTCATCGCCCTCCTCAAACCCCCTCCCTTGCCGGGGGATCTGGATGGGCATGTGGCGCGGAGCGAAATCATGATACAGCGTATCTGGCGCTACCTGGGGCTGGCGGCAGCCTATACCCACCTGAACCTGCGAGCGCAGCTGGAGTACCGCGGGGCGTTCGTGGCGCAGGTAGCGGCCATGTTTCTGAACGACGCGGTGTGGGTGGCGTTCTGGGTGCTATTCTTCACCCGCTTCCCGGTGCTGCGCGGCTGGACGGCCACGGATGTGATCACGGTCTGGGCGCTGGCGGCGGCCGGCTTCGGCCTGGCGCACGCGATCTACGGCAACGGGCTGATCCTGCCGACGTTGATCGCCCAGGGGCAGCTGGACGTGTGGATGCTCTACCCACGCGCGCTGCTGCCGCACATGTTGCTGGGGCGCATGAGCGCCACCGCCTGGGGCGACGCGCTGTTCGGCTACGTGGTGTACCTGGCCTTCGTGCGGCCCGACCTGCCGCACCTGCTGCTGTTCACGGCGCTGACGCTCTCGGTGGCGCTGCTGTTCGTGGGCTTCAGCGTGCTCTCGGGCAGCCTGGGGTTCTTCCTGGGCAATGGGGCCGCGCTGGCCGAGCAGTGGCGCATGGCGATGCTCACGTTCAGCACCTACCCGGCGGTGCTGTTCGAGGGCGGCATCAAGATCCTGCTCTACACGCTGATCCCGGCTGGCTTCGTCACCCATGTGCCGGTGCTGGCGCTGCGCACGCTCTCGCTGGCCGACGCAGCGCTGGCGCTGGCAGGCGCGCTGGGGGTGCTGGCAGCCGGCTGGGCCGTGTTCGCCCTTGGCCTGCGCCGCTACGAGTCCGGCAACCTCATGGAGATGCGGGGGTAGGGGTGAGTTTTCCAGGGAGGGCTTCCCTCCCTGGAACCCTCCCGCTGGAGATGCGAGGGTAGGGGTAGGTTCTCACGGGAGGGCTTGGTCCTCCCTTGTACCCTCCCCTATCCAGTGCGCCGGAGGCGCCAGAGGAGGATCTGGTGGGCGTGCTCGGCGGCGTGGGTGCCGGGCCCGAGCGCGCCGCCGAGCGACCCGCCCACCCAGCGGCTGAGCGGCGCCGCGTCCTCGCCCTCGCCCACCACCGCGTCCCAGTCGCTGTCTGTGAGACCCGCCAGCGCCGCGCGCAGGCGCTGGCGCGTCCCGGTCAGTTCCTCGCGCACCGCCGCGAGCGGCGCCTCGCGCCGGCGCTCGCTCTCGGCGGCGTTGAAGCTGTCCACCGCCGGGCCCCAAACCCCTTGCGGCGCCGCGCCGGCGCGCCAGTCCTCGATGTGACGCAGCGCCAGCTGCTCCCAGGCCGCCACGTGGCCGAGCAGGTCCTTGACCGACCACGCGCCGGTGACGCCCGGCTCGGTCATGGCCGCGTCGTCCAGCCCCTCGATCGCCTCGTCCAGCTGGCGCCAGGACGCCTCGAGCACCTCCAGGAACCACGCGCAGTTCATGGTTGGCCTCCTTCGGAGGGAATGGCGGGGCTGCGCCCCGCGATACGAAAGGAGATGATAATTTTTCCGGGGGCCTGCGGCCCCCGCGCCCCCGTGTGGGAGGCTCCGTTCGGGGCCGGCGGCCCCCCGTATGGGAGGCTCCGTTCGGGGCCTGCGGCCCCCGCGCCCCCCTGGAAGGCTCCATTCGGGGCCGGCGGCCCCCGCGCCCCCCGTGTGGGAGGCTCCGTTCGGGGCCGGCGGCCCCCCGTATGGGAGGCTCCATTCGGGGCCGGCGGCCCCCGGCCCCCCGCTGAAAAGCGCCGTTCGGGGCCGGCGGCCCCCGAAAAAGAATCTCCGAGGGATCTTTTCCTTCCACGCCTCCCCGCAGGGGCCAGGATTGCTCTATCATGGCGCCGGCTCCGCGCCGGCGGGGCCACGCGCGGAGGTTGATATGACGATCCCCCCTGGTCTCCCCGAGCAGTTCGTCCGCATCATTACGGATCTCCACGGCGACGAAGGACGCGCGTGGCTTGGGCGCCTTCCTGAGCTGCTCGCCGCCTGCGAGCGCCACTGGTCGCTCACGCTGCTGCCGCCCTTCCCCAACCTATCATACAACTATGCCGCGCCGGGCGTGCTGGCCGATGGGGTGCCGGTAGTGCTCAAGGCCGGTGTGCCGGACGACGCGGTGCGCGATGAGATCGCGGCCCTGGGGCTCTACGCCGGCGATGGTATCTGCCGGCTGCTGGCGGCCGACGAGGAGCAGGGGGTGATGCTGCTGGAGCGCCTCGTGCCGGGGACCACGCTCGCGCCGCTGGCGGCCCAGGACGACGAGGCGGCCACGGCGGTGGCGGCGGAGATCATGCTGCGCCTGTGGCGCCCTGCCCCAGAGGTGCACTCCTTCCCCACGGTGGCGGACTGGGCGCAGGGGCTGGTACGGCTGCGGGAGGAGTTCGGCGGCGGCACGGGGCCGTTCGCCGAGCGGCTGGTCGCGGCGGCCGAGCGCGCGTTCGCCGAGCTGAACACCGCGGCCGGCCCGCCGATGCTGCTGCACGGCGACCTGCACCACGAGAACATCCTGGCCGCCGCGCGCGAGCCGTGGCTGGCGATCGACCCCAAGGGGCTGGTGGGCGACCCCGGCTACGAGGTGGGCGCGCTGCTCTACAACCAGCTGCCGCAGGACCAGGCCGCCATCCGGCGCACCCTGGCGCGGCGGGTGGACCAACTGGCCGAGGCGCTGGGGTTCGAGCGGGCGCGCGTGCTGAGGTGGGGCCTGTTCCAGGCCGTGCTCTCGTCCTGGTGGAGCTACGAGGACCACGGCGAGGGCTGGGAGGAGACGATGTTCGTGGCCGAGGTGCTCGATTCGCTCGCTGGCGGCGCCAGGTGATGGGCTATGGGCGATAGACGATGGGACGCGCTTCCAGGGTAGCAGGAGCGTTCCGGCGCCAACCGTTCAGCGCTCTGCCTTCAGCCTTCAGCGTTTCGCGTTTAGCCCTAGCGCGAAGGCGATCCCGCTCTGCAGCGTGCCGTGGGTCATGATGCCGCTGAGGTCCACCCCGAGGCTGACGAGCGTCTGGGCCACCTCGGGGCGGATGCCGGTGATGATCACGTTGGCGCCGAGCAGCTTGACGGCCTGCGCCGCGCGCACCAACGCGTTGGCTACCTGCGTGTCCACCACCGGCATCCCGGTGATGTCCAGGATGGCCACGCGGGCGCCGTGGTGCGCGATGCCGTCCAGCAGCGACTCGATCACCTGCTGCGCCCGGCGCGAGTCCACTGAGCCGATCAGCGGCATGACCATGGCGTGCTCGCTGATCGGGATGAGCGGCGTGGACAGCTCGGCGATAGCGGCCTCCTGCGCGCGGATGACCTCCTCCTGGAGCTGCGTACGCTCCTGCTCGATCCTGCGCCGCTCAGTCATGTCGATGAAGGTGGTGAGGATGCACAGCTCGCCAGCGAACTGGATCGGCTCGGCCGAGATGATCGCCTCGGCGATGCTGCCGTCCTTCCGCCGCAGACCGATGACCTCGTCGCGGATGCGCCCGTCGCGCGTGAGCTTCTGCGCCAGCGCCTGGCGCACCTGCGGCTCCGCCCACATGTTCAGCTCGAACACAGTGTGGCCGATCACCTCCTCGCGGGTGTAGCCGAACAGCTCCAGCCAGCGCTGGTTGGCGTCCATCATCAGGCCAGTGGCGAGGGTGCTGATGCTGATGGCTGCCGGGCTGCTCTGGAACACGGTCTGGAAGCGGCTCTCGGTGGCGCGGATGGCCTCGTCCGCCTCCCTCCCCAGCGTGACGGTGGCCGCCTCCAACTCGGCGACGCGGCGGCGGAGAGCCTCCAGCTCGGCGGCGACATCGCTGGGAATATCGGTCGAGGTGGTCATGGCGCGGCTTCCTCTTAGCAGGCGGTCGGTTGCAATTGCTCCCGTTATACACTGGCCGCGCGTCCCGGCCAAGGGCCGTTCGTGAGCGGTTTGTTAACAATACGCCGCCAGAAGGGGAGCGAGGAGAGCCGGGAATCTCCCCGCTCCCCTCCTGGCAGGCCCCCCCCGCATCGATCACAGGAAGGGGCGCACCAGCTCGCGCTCCAGCGACAGCCCGGCCCACTCGTCGTCGCCGGGGCCATCGTAGATCAGCGTGTAGGGGCCGGAGAAACCGGCGGCGCGCGTCAGTTCCAGGCAGCGGGTGTAGTCCTCCCGGTCCGGCGCATTGGGGGCCACGAAGTGCGCCTTGGCGTGGCAGGACTCAGCGCGCGGGGCGATGGCCGCCAGGCGCTCGTACTTGCCCTCGCCGCCCCAGTTGCCGAAGTCCAGGCACAGCCCCACTCGCCCCTCCAGCCGGTCCAGCAGCGCCAGCACCGTGTCCGGCCGCGAGAGCAGCGCGAACCAGTTCTCGGTCATGAGGCGCAGGCCAGAGGATGCCGCATCGGCCGCCAGTCCCTCGAGCGCCGCCACGCTGCGCGCCAGCGTCTCCTCGGACGGCTCGGACTTGCCGGCGATCACGCGCACGCGCTCGGCACCCAGCACCGTGGCCACCGGCAGCCAGCCGCGGATCCACTCCAGGTCGCGCGCGGCCTCCGGCCCGGTGACGTCGCCGTCGTCCACCAGCAGCGAGAAGAGCCGTACACCGGCGGCCTCCAGCGCGCCGCGCAGCGCGCGCAGGTAGGATGGGTCCCGGGCCGGCAGGTGGAAGTGGCAGATCTCCAGCGTGCGGATGCCGAACGCCGCCAGGCGCGCAGGCAACTCCAGCAGCGTGAGCGCGCCGCGGCCGTGGGTCTCGGCCGGGATGCGCGCATCGGCCGGGCCATAAAAGCCCGGCCGGCCAAGCGCGCGGTGCAGGCTCCAAGTGGAGACCGAGAGCGTGGGGGAGGTGGTCATCGGTGCAACTCCTCTCCAGTACGATGCGTTCGTGTTCACGGAATCGCCCCGGCCCTGCGGCACCGCCCACCCCGCGTAGGGGCAGACGGGTGTGTCTGCCCCCCATTGTACCGCATTGCTTGCGGTGAGGCGCCGCAGCGCTGCCTGGCAATGACTGCAATGTGGGCGCACACATTGGTGCGCACCTACGCGGCGATGGCATCGCCCGCGTGAGGGTGACACCGCAGGCATGGCAAGTGCCCCACCCCGTCACACGTCACAATGGCGACACCTACCACCGGATCGAGAGCGCCCTCCGGCATCCGGCCCGCCCGCGGTAGGTCGTCCGGTGTATCTTTGGGCCAGCGCGTCTCACTCCGCCCGATCCGTGTAACCCTGAGGCGCGCGGCTGCGTCCTCAGCTATAGAAACGATGGCATGAGGGAGGCACAGCCTTGACGGTACAGATCGACACCAGGAGGCCGGCTTCGTTCCGCCCGATCGCGACGCTCGAGATGGCCGCCGACTGGCGCGCCGCGGCGGTCGAGGCCTACCGGCAGACGAAGGACCACGACCGGGCGGTACTGCGCGCCGACCTGGCCAGCCGCATCCTGACCCTCACCGGGCGCCGGGTCGCTGCCGAGCAGATCGTGAGCGACGACGCGTCCCGCAGCGCGACGGCGGCGGTCGACGGCGTGGTGTTTCAGCTGCGCAGTGGCGTGCTCACGATCGTGCGGCCGTGCGGGGGCTGTGCCCTCGGCACATACAGCAGCCCGCCGATCGCCAGCCGCGCCGACCTCGGCTACGCGCTGATGGATTGGGAGCCGCGCTGCCCGAGCTGCCTGCCGGAAGACGAGGACGAGGACCGCTCGTGGAGCTGGTAGTGGCCGCTTGACGCTTCTTGTGCTGCGTGGTACCTTGCCGCAGGCGTTCACGCAGCACAAGGAGCGACTCCTGGATGGACATCGTCGGCACCCACCACGTGGCGATCAAGACGGCCAACTTCGCCGCCATGCGCGCCTTCTACACCGAGACCCTCGGGCTGAAGTATGTCGGCGGCTTCCCCGGCCGCAACACCATCTTCCTCAGCCTGGGCGACACGACGATCGAATTGATCGAGGCCGAAGGTACGCTGGCTGCACCCTCGCTCGGCCTGCACCACCTGGCGATCGAGGTGGCGGACACCGACGCTGCCCACGCCGAGTTGGTGCAAAAGGGCGTCGCCTTCCACGTGCCGCCCAAGTTCTTCCCGCCCGAGTCCCCGCAAACCCGCCTGGCCTTCTTCAAGGACCCCGACGGCAACGAGCTCGAGCTGTTCCAACCGATCGGTGGGCGCTATCCACAGCAGGGGTGAGAGTCAGAGGTTATAGGTTATAGGAGCATGTATCTATAGCGCGCTGCGCTGAAAGCTACGTTGGGGCGGGGTTTTAGGGGCAATACTTTTCACATAAGCGGGCGCTGCCCGCAGCGTGGGGGTGCGGGGGCCTGCGGCCCCCGCGAACCCCTTCCCGGTGGGGGTGTGGAGGGCTTCGCCCTCCACACCTCCCGTATGTGAAGAGAATCACCCATGATCCCCATCCCTTCATCGTTCATCTGGGCCGGCGGCATCGAGGACACCTTCATCCCCCAAGGGCGCCCCGGCCTGCGCCCGCTGGAGGAGTACGAGCTGACCCAGCACTACGACCAGTGGCGGGACGACCTGCGCCGCGCGGCGTCGCTCGGCATCCAGATGCTACGCTGGGGCGTGCCGTGGTACCGGGTCGAGCCGCGGCAGGGCCAGTTCGACTGGAGCTGGACCGACGAGGTGCTGCCCTTCATGGTGCGCGAGCTTGGCATCCAGCCGATCGTGGACCTGATGCACTACGGCACGCCGCTCTGGCTGGAGCGCAGCTTCGACGACCCCTCCTACCCGGCGTTGGTGGCCGCCTACCAGCGGGCGTTCGCCGCACGCTACCGCGGCCTGGTGCGCTACTACACACCCCTCAACGAGCCGACCGTCAACGCCGACTTCTGCGGGCGGCGCGGCGAGTGGCCGCCCTACCTGAGCGGCGAGGCCGGCTACATGCGAGTGCTGCTGCAGCTGGCGCGCGGCGTGCAGCTCAGCGCCAGCTCGATCCGCGCGGCCGACCCGGATGCGGTACTGGTAGCGGTGGAGGCTATGGGCTGGTGCCGCGCCAGCTCCGAGGCGGCCCGCCCGGCCGCCGAGCGCCGCGACCGCGGCGAGTTGCTGGCGTGGGACCTCTATACGGGCCTGGTGGACGAGCGGCACCCGCTCTACTCCTCCCTGCTGGAGCACAGTGCGAGCGCGGCTGAGCTGGAGCAGCTGCGCGCTTGGGGGGTGAAACACGACATCTTCGGTGTCAACTTCTACCCCTGGTCGGCCTGCGAGGTGCAAATGGGCGCGGACGGCGCGGTGCGGACACTGCCGGTGCCGCGCGACGGACGGCTGCTGGCGGACGTGCTGCGGCGCTGCCACGCCCATACTGGCCTGCCACTGATGGTCACCGAGACCAGCGCGAAGGAGCCGGTGGAGGGGCGCGCGGCCTGGATGGACGAGACGTTGGCGGCAGTCCGCCAGGTGCGCGCCGAGGGGGTGCCGGCGATCGGCTACACCTGGTTCCCGCTGATCACGATGGTGGACTGGGCGTACCGCACCTCCGAGCTGCCGGTGGAGCGCCACCTGCTGCACCTCGGGCTGTGGGACTCGGCTTTCGACGCCCAGGGGGTGCTGGTGCGCCACGAGACACCGCTCGTGGCGAAGTACCGCGCCGCCGTCGCGCGTACGGCGGAGGTGGTGGGGCCGGGGGTGGGGGCAGGGGAGGGCGAAGTCCTGCCCTGAAACCCTCCCCATTTTGGTCATATGCGCGCTCGCTTGCGCTATAATCGTGCGCACCCAAACGCGATTCGCACCGAGCCAGGAGGTGGACCATGGCCGAGTCCGAGACGCGCCGCGCCGGCGGGGAGAGTGCGCTGGAGCGCTGGTTCCAGATCACGGCGCGCGGCAGCAGTGTGCGCACCGAGGTGGTCGCTGGCCTCACCACGTTCTTCGTCATGGCCTACATCATCTTCGTCAACCCGGCCATCCTCTCCGGCGGGCCGCTGGAGGGCCAGGGGCCGCCGTTCGCTGCCACCGTCACCGCCACCTGCCTGGCCGCCGGCCTGATGAGCATCGCGATGGGGCTGTTCACGAATTACCCCTTCGCGCTGGCCTCCGGCCTGGGCCTGAACGCCGTGGTAGCCTTTCAGCTGATCCTCGGGCTGGGGTTGCCGTGGCAGGCCGCCATGGGCGTGGTGTTCCTCGAGGGGCTGCTGGTCACCCTGCTGGTGCTCACCGGCTTCCGCACCGTGGTGATGCGCGCCATCCCGCTGGCGCTCAAGCGCGCCATCAGCGTCGGCATCGGGCTGTTCATCCTGTTCATCGGCCTCAACAACGCCGGGCTGGTGCGCCAAGGCCAGGGCACACCGGTGACGCTCGGCGACCTGACGACCTTCCCGGTGCTATTGGCGACGCTCGGGCTGCTGCTGACCATGCTCTTCGTGGCGCGCGGGCTGCGGGCTGCCATCCTGCTGGGGGTGGTGGCTACCACGCTGATCGGCATCGCGGCGCACTACGCGCTGGGGGCGGACGTCACCAATGCCGTGCCGGGGGTGCAGGGCGCGCTGCCCTCCCCGTTTCCGCCGCCGAGCTTCGAGACGATCGGGCAGGGCCTGAACGTGGACGTCTTCCGCCTGGTGGGGGTGGTCACGGCGGTGGCGTTGATCTTCTCGCTGATGCTGTCCGACTTCTTCGACACGATGGGGACGGTGATCGGGGTGGGGGAGCAGGCCGGATTCCTCACGGCGGCAGGCGAGCTGCCTGGCTCAGACCGGGTGCTGCTGGTGGACTCGCTGGCGGCGATGGTGGGCGGGATCTTCAGCGCCTCCTCGGTGACCACCTACATCGAGAGCGCGGCGGGGGTGGCCGAGGGCGGACGCACCGGGCTGACGGCCGTGGTCACCGGGGTGCTGTTCCTGCTGAGCATCCTGCTGGCGCCGATCGCCGGGGTGGTACCAGCCGAGGCCACCGCGCCGGCGCTGATTGTGGTGGGCTTCCTGATGTGCGGCGCGATCCGCGACATCAACTTCAACTCGTTCGCCGAAGGCTTCCCGGCGCTGCTGACGATGGCGCTCATGCCGTTCACCTACAGCATCACCAACGGTATCGGCGCCGGCTTCATCGCCTACGCGCTCATCCATGCCATGACCGGCCGCGCGCGGGAGATCCACCCGCTGCTGTGGGGCGCGGCGCTGGCGTTCGTGGTGTATTTTCTGCTGCCGCTGCTGCAGCACCTCTTTGGATTTTAAGCCATGGGTTCGCTGCGCGGCCTCCAGCTTTATAGCCTGGGGAGGCTCGGAGGGGCAAAGCCCCTCCGAAAAAGCGTTGCTGTGGGGGCCTGCGGCCCCCCCACACCCCCATGTGCGTACCCTTCGGGAACGCCTGCGGCGTGCGCGCGGACGGTCACGTACGTGCGAACCTTATGTTGGTGCTAGCACACCCAACTGCCGCAGCCGCGCCTCGAGCAGCGCCAGGCTGGCGGCGATGCACTCCTCACCGTGCGCAGCCGTGGCATCGCGCGGGTCCTCGCCGCCCACCCCTTGGGGCCAGACGGCGCGGTCGGCCGGGATCCGGGCGAGGTCTACCAGGTCCGGGCGCAGCGCCAGCATGAGCGAGGTCTCGTTCCGGGCAGCGTGGTCGATCTGGCTGCGCCAGCCCTGGTGCAGGTCGCGCGCCACGCTGACGATCGCCAGGCCGTACTGCGCCTCCCAGCCGCTGGCGTGCCGCCCGAGCGCCCAGCGCGAGGGGCCGTGGCCATCGGCCACCAGCACACGGAAGCCAGCGCGCTTCACCTGGGCGATAATGCTCTCCAGCATCAGCAGGAACAGCCCCTCGGGAACCCAGTAGCAGCTGCCGTCCAGCCGGCGCGGGGGGGTGGTGACCTCGGCGTAGTCCATGCCGAGCAGCGTCGCGCCGTCCGGCTCGAGGCGGGCGCGGTCCGGGCCGAGAAACAGCGGCGGCAGCACCACGCCGCCGAAGGCGCGGGCGGCGCGCTCGAACAGCCCGGCGGAGATGATCGCGTCGGCGCCAAGGGCGTTGTGCTCGCCGTGCCACTCGAGGGTGCCAAGCGGCAGGTAGGCCACCGGGCAGCGCGCCAGCCGCTCGCGCAGTTCCTCGGGCAGCAGTTCGTGGTAGTGGACCTTGTCGGGCATTGGCGACTCAATCCTTTACTATGGAGGGGGTGCGGTCCTCCAGGCTTCCCCGCACCTGCTGCGCCGCGGCCACCACCGACGGCGCGCGCCCGGCGCAGACGAGCGCCAGCGCCAGCAGTCCATGGAGGGTGTCTTCCTCGGGGCCGAGGCGGGATGGCAGGCCGAGGCGATCGGCGATGAAATCGCGCAAGAGCGGGGCACGGTGCGCCAGCCCGCCGGAGAACACCAGGCCGTGCAGCCCACCCTCGGGCGCCAGGCGCACGGCCGCAGCGTGGTAGGTCTCTGCCATACGCCGGAAGGCGGCGCGGAACAGTTGCCCGGCGGTCAGGCTCTGCTCGGTGATCCCCTCGATCGCGCCGGGCGCACCCTCGGCGCCGGCGAAGAAGGCCAGGTTGACGCGCAGCGGGCCGTCCGGCGCCTCCTCGGCCGCTCGCAGCAGGTACGGCCAGGGGTCAGCCACCGGCGCGCCGTGGGCGGCGGCCAACTCGCCGAGCAGGGCCACCAGCGCGTTGAGTGACCGGCCGGCCGGGAGGCCCACCACGCTGGTGAGGTACTGGCCGTCGAAGAACGGCCGGGTCTGGAAGTCGCCGGGCAGCGGCTCGGGACGCAGCAGGCTCACCTGCGAGCCGGTGGCGACGTTGACAGACAACTCGCCGGCCACAAGGCCCACCCCGGCCAGCGCGCACTGCGCATCGCCCACCGGCCGGTAGCAGGGGATGCGCCGCCCGCGGAAGGGGTAGCCGGCGGCCGGCTCGCCGAGGGGCCCGATGCGCGGCCAGGCCAGGCCATGCAGCCCGAGCGCGGCCAGCGCGGCGTGCTGCCAGTCCCCGGTGGTGAGGTCGAGAGCGCCGCTGGCGGCGGCGTTGGTGGCGTCCACGCCGGGCGGCGCGCCGCACAGCCGCAGGAGCGCGAAATCGGCCATGGTCAGCGGTGTGGCGCCGGCGGGAAGGGCGCCGTGCTCGGCGAGCCAGAAGAGGGTGGCGATCGGCAGGCCGGGGCGCAGCTCGTTGCCGTTGCGCCGGCGGGCCTCGGCGCCCATGCGGGCCGCGAGCGCGTCGAAGTACGTACCACCCGCCGGGTGCGCCTCGAGCGCGCGCTGGTCCAACCAGGTGACGGCGCCAGTCAGCGGCGCACCACCTGCGTCCACCAGCAGCACGCTGTGCATTTGGGTGCACAGCACCACCCCGGCGCAGTCCGGCGCACGGACCAGCAGCGCCTCGAGCGTCTCGCGGACGGTGGCCACCACTGCCTCGGGGTCGATCTCGTGATGGCCGGCGGGCAGCCCGGCGAGGGGCGCGGGGAACGGCGCGCGGTGGGCGTGCTCCAGGTGCAGGGCATCCAGGTCCAGCACCGCGCCCTTCACGAACGATGTGCCGAGGTCGATGCCGACCATGCGCATGGTGCACTCCTTTGAGGTGCGCGGGGGCGGGTGGAGGTCATCATATCATGGGATGGCAGATGGTGTGGCGGGGGGAATGGGGGTGACAGACGCCGGGCCGGGCGATGGGCGTGGCGATGGGACGCCGGGCCGGGCGATGGGCGTGGCGATGGG
>DATMBA010000041.1:0-1162 GCA_035559635.1 Roseiflexaceae bacterium | reverse complement strand
CGCGCCGTTGTGTAACGCAAGTGAGAGGATCGATGAACCGAACCCCCCACGGGCTGGGGAGCCTCATCCCGCCGTATGGCGGCCGCCTGATCAACCTCGTCGCCAGCGGCGAGGAGCGCCACGCGCTCCTCGCGGAGGCCGCGCACCTGCCCTCCATCCAGATCTCGAACCGCAGCCTGTGCGACCTCGAGTTGCTCGCCACCGGCGCCTTCTCGCCGCTGGACCGCTTCATGGGCCGCACCGACTACGAGCGCGTGCTCCACGAGATGCGCCTGGCGAGCGGGGCGCTCTTCCCGATCCCGATCACCCTCACGGTGAGCGGCGCGGCGCTGGCCGGCATGGGCCACCGCCTGGCCTTGCGGGACGCGCGCAACAACCTGCTAGCCGTGATGGACGTGGAGGAGGCCTTCCCCTGGGACCCGCGCGAGGAGGCGCAACAGGTGCTCGGCACCACCGACCCGCGCCACCCGCTGGTGTCCGAGATGATCACCTGGCAGGACACCTGCATCTCCGGCGCCGTGCGCGTGGTGAGCCTGCCGCGCGCCTATGACTTCGCCGAGCTGCGCCGCACGCCGGCCCAGGTGCGCGGCCTGCTCTCCGAGATGGGCGCCACGAAGGTGGTAGCCTTCCAGACGCGCAACCCGCTGCACCGCGTCCATGAGGAGTTGACGCGCCGCGCGGCCGAGGAGGTGGGCGGCGCGCTGCTGATCCACCCGGTGGTGGGCATGACGCGCCCCGGCGACGTGGACCACTTCAGCCGGGTGCGGATCTACCGCGCGCTGGTGGAACGCTACTACGACCCGCAGCGCACCGTGCTGAGCCTGCTGCCGCTGGCGATGCGCATGGCTGGCCCGCGCGAGGCGCTCTGGCACGCGATCATCCGGCGCAACTACGGCGCCAGCCACTTCATCGTCGGGCGGGACCACGCCGGGCCGGGGCAGGACAGCCAAGGCCGGCCGTTCTACGGCCCCTACGACGCCCAGCGGCTGGTGGCGGCGCACGCCCGCGAGATCGGCGTACAGATGGTGCCGTTCAAGGAGTACGTCTACCTGCCGGACGACGACCGCTACGTGGAGGATGCGGAGGTACCGGCGGGCGCGCGCGTGCTCGCGATCTCCGGCACGCAGGTGCGGGACGACTACCTGGCCCGGGGGCGGGCCCT
>DATMBA010000040.1:0-3352 GCA_035559635.1 Roseiflexaceae bacterium | reverse complement strand
GGACCTGGCGGCGCTCGGCTGGGTCACGCTGATGATCGTCGGCGTGGCCTATCATGTGCTGCCGCGCTTCAGCGGCCGCAGGCTACGGGGCGCGGTCTGGGCCTGGGCGCAGCTCGCCTGCCACCTCACAGGGCTGGCGCTGATCGTCGCCGGGCTTGGCCTGGGCCTCCCGCGCGCATTCGCCACCGGCGGCGCCCTCGTGGCGCTGGCGGCCGCCCTGTTCGCCTATACGATCTGGCCGGCTCTCAGCGCTGTCCGGCCGCGACCGGGGACCATCGAGCTGAAGCCGAGGGAGGCGTAGATGAGTGCGCTGACCGTACGCTGCGCGCGCGCCGCGCTCATCTACCTGGCGCTCGGGATCGCGCTGGGCGTCAGCTTCGCGCTGGACCGGGCGCTCGGCGCGGCGCTGCGGCCGCTGCACGCCGAACTGAACCTGTGGGGCTGGGTGACGCTGCTGATCTACGGCATGGGCTACCATATGCTGCCGCGCTTCGCCGGGCGGCCCCTGCGCAGCCAGCGCCTGGCGGATGCGCAGTCCTGGCTGGCGATCGCCGGCGTGGCCCTGGCCGCGCTCGGCTGGGCCGCGTCTGCCGCGGGCCTCGCGGAGGCGCTGGCGCTGCGCGCGCTGGGTGGGGGCTTGCAGCTGGCCGCTGCGCTGCTGTTCGCGATTCTGATCGGGGACCTGCTGGCCCCTCGGAGAGGCTTGGAGGGGCGGCGCCCCTCCAAATGAATACCTACGGATATTTTCGGGGGTCGCAGGCCCCCGTGCCCCCGCTCACGGCTGGCTGTAGCCAGCTGTGAGCAGCACCGTGAACGACAGCGGCGCCAGCGCGAGTGTCAGGCGCCCATCGCGCAGCGGCTCGCCGGGCAGTGTCTGCGGCACGATCAGGTCCGGCTGGTCGAAGGTGTTGGCCGCCTTCGGGTCGGTGCCGGAGAACCGGTAGCCGCCGCTCAGCCGCACCGGCGCCGCGCCCTGCCAGACCACCTCCGCCGTCACCGGCTGGACGCTGCGGTTCACCACGAACAGCGCCCCCTTGTCCTGCGCCGCGTCGTAGCTCGCCGCCACGTCCAGCACCGGCATCGGCCCGTAGACCCGCGTGTCGTAGAGCGGCGCCTGCGTCAGCACGTCCAGCGCCACCCCGGAGGCATTGCGGCTGACGAGGGCGATCGGATAGTGCGTCGTCTGCTTCAGCAGACGATCGCCCCTGGTGGTGAGCGGCGAGATAGTGTTGACAATCTGCGCCACGCAGGCCATCTTCAGCACGTCCGCCTTGCGCAGGAAGACGTTGAGCCACTGGGCCACCACCAGCGCGTCCTCCAGATTGTAGAGCTCCTCGCTGAGCGGCGGCCCCTCCTGCCAGCCGCCGCGCCCGCTGGTGTCCTTGTACCAGACGTTCCACTCGTCCCAGGAGAGGAAGACGTTGTGCGCGCTGCGCCTGAGCGCCTTGACGTAGCGCAGCACGGCGGCCAGCGTGTCGACGTGCTGCTCGAAGTGAGCGGCGTAGCTCAGGTAGCTCGGCGTGTCGTTCTCGTCGTTGCGCGCGTAGTAGTGCATGGACAGGTAGTCCACCTGCTCCCAGCACAGCTCGAGCGCCACGCGGTCCCACTCGGGGTAGGTGGGCATCTTGGTGCTGGAGGAGCCAGCCAGGACGAGCTTGATCGAGGGGTCTTGCCACTTCATCATCTTGGCCGCCTCGCGCGCCTTCTTGCCGTAGTCGATCGCGTCGAGGTGCCCGATCTGCCATGGGCCGTCCATCTCGTTGCCGAGGCACCAGAGCCTGACGCCGTAGGGATCGGAGTGGCCGTTGGCAGCGCGCATGTCCGCGAAGGAGCTGCCGGTGGGCGCGTTGCAGTACTCCACCAGGTCGGCGGCGTCCTGGATGGTGCCGGTGCCGAGGTTGACGCCCAGCATCGGCTCGGCGCCGAGGGTGCGGCAGAATGCCATGAACTCGTCGGTGCCGAAGGCGTTGGTGTCGACCGACTGCCAGGCGAGGTCGCGGCGGCGGGGGCGGCGCTCGCGCGGACCTACGCCGTCCTGCCAGCGGTAGCCGGAGAGGAAGTTGCCGCCGGGGTAACGGATGGTGGTGTAGCCCACCTCCTTGAGCGCGGCAAGCACGTCGCGCCGCAGGCCGTGCTCGTCGGCGTGCGCGGAGCGCGGGTCGTAGATGCCGCCGTAGATGCAGCGGCCCATGTGCTCGGCGAAGCCGCCGAACAGCAGCGGGGAGATCGGGGCGATGGTGCGCTCGGTGTCGAGCAGGATGCGGGCGGTGAGGGTGTTGCCGGTCATAGGGCCCTCCTGTGTACGCTCTCGTTCGAGGCCGAAGGACGACCGGCGCGCACTATAGCAGAGGGGGCTTGATCCGTGCAAGTGGGGGCTGCGGGGGCCTATTGAAGTTGTCCCAAATAACCGAGTACGTGGTGGCGCACCACACTCAGGGAAGGCTTTGCCCTCCCCTGACACCCCACCCTCTCCGAGGTAGCCGGATAGGTACTAAGTGCTTGCAGGCCAAGCCTGCGTCATGCGGGGGCGAGCCTATCCGCAAAGCGGGAGGGTTGGAGGGGCTGCGCCCCCAAGCCCCTGCAAACGCAATTTGCAGATACGCCCTAGCTGGCGGTACCAGAGACCCAGGCTCGCTGCGGTGCTTTCGGTCATAGATGTTGCTACAGCACGATCTTGCGCTCGCGGACGAGGCGGGCCTTGGTCTTCTTGAAGAGCTCGTCGTAGCTCATGCGGCCCATGGTGATCTCGTACTTGTAGGCCTGGAGCAGCTTGTGGATCTCGGCGTCCAGCTGCTCCTCGACCATCAACTCGTCGGTGATGATCTGCTCGGCCGCCTGGCGGATCTGGCCGTCCTCGCCCTTGAACAGCACACCATCGATCTCGGCCAGTTGGTCCACCAGGTCCCTGGCGAGCTGCTCGATCTTCGCGGGGGAGAGCTTCATGTCCCGTCTCCTGTTGGTCTGCTCACGTCATCTTACCACAGGGCGGGGGAGGGTTGTGGGAAGGCTGTGCCTCCCCGCTCATGTTCCGCCGCTCGACGCGCGACCGTCTCGGTACATTCCCGCAACATACTTGCCTATCGTCTTCCGGGCCGGGGGTGCTATACTGCGCCCACGGCGGGGGATGCCGACCGTGTGCGCCCTTCTGCCTCCGCCCAGGGATCGCCCGATGGCCCGCTTCCTCTCAACACCCGCCTACCGCCGCCTCGGCCTCTGGCGCCCCCCTGTCCCCTGGCGCGTCGCGGCCGGGTGCGCACTCGCCACCACGGCTGTCGCCGCCGCGCCCCGCGCGCTCGCCCTCGGCCGCGCAGCGCTGGTGCGGGTTGCAGCGCTGCTGTGCGGCCGCACGGGC
>DATMBA010000039.1:0-4830 GCA_035559635.1 Roseiflexaceae bacterium | reverse complement strand
CTGGCGGGGTGGGTGGTCCCCGCCGCAGCGCTGCTCGCAACGATCGTCGCCGGGACCAGCATCTGGCTCGCCATCAGCAACCGCGCCCGCCCGGTCGCCACCGGGATCGAAGCCCTGATCGGCCGCACCGGCGTCGCCACCTCCGACCTCGCGCCGCGTGGGACCGTGCGGGTGGACCATGAGGTGTGGAGTGCGGTGGCGGTGGGCGAGCCGATCGGCGCCGGGGAGGACGTGCAAGTGGTGCACGTCGAGGGGGTCACGCTGTGGGTGCAGCCGCTGCAAGCGGAGATGGAGGAGAGCCATGATTGAGCTGATCGTGCTGGTCCTCGTGTTCCTGCTGGCCGCAGGCGTGGCGCTGGCGAGCGTCCGGATCGTGCCGGAGTACCAGCGCCTGGTAGTGTTCCGGCTGGGGCGCGCGATCGGCGCGCGCGGGCCGGGGCTGGTGTTGCTCATCCCGATCGCCGACCGGGGCGTGCGCGTCGACCTGCGCGAGCGCTATCTCGACGTCCCGCCGCAGCCGTGCATCACCCAGGACAACGCCACCGTCTCGATCGACCTGCTGATCTACATGAAGATCGTCGACGCGCTCTCGAGCGTGCTGAACGTCGAGCAGTACGAGGGGGCCGCGCGCGGCATCGCGATCACCACGCTGCGGGCGGTGGTGGGCGACATGCTGCTGGACGCGGTGCTCTCCAGGCGGGAGCAGATCAACGAGATGCTGCGCGGGAAGCTGGACGAGGTGACCGACCGCTGGGGCATCAAGATCACCGCGGTGGAGATCCGCGAGATCGTCCCGCCGCGGGACATCCAGGACGCAATGACGCGCCAGATGTCGGCGGAGCGCACGCGCCGCGCGGTGGTGACCGAGGCCGACGGCAAGCGCGACGCGGCCATCCGGCTGGCGGACGGGCAGAAGCAGGCGGCCATCCTGGAGGCCGAGGGGCAGCGGCAGGCGGCCATCCTGCGCGCCGAGGGGTTTGCCCTGGCGTTGGGGAAGATCTTCGAGGTGGCCCGGCAGGTGGACAGTAAGACGATGAGCCTGCAGTATCTGGACGCGCTGCGGGCGTTGGGGGCCTCGCCGGCCAGCAAGTTCGTTGTCCCGGTGGAATTCACCGGCCTGCTGCGGCCGTTCCTCGAGCACACCAGCCAGGCCGCGCAGGAGACGGGGGCGCCGTAGGGCTGAACGCCGAGCGCTGAGCGCTGAACACCGAATGCTCGGGGTGCGATCGAGGCCGTACTGCTTCGATCGGCGCCGCCGCCCCCGTGGCCCTGGGGGCAATACGTTTCACATACGCGGGCGCTGCCCGCGGCGTGGGGGTGCGGGGGGCATAGGTGGCCCCGCGAACCCCTTCCCGGTGGGGGAGGATGGGGAGGACGAAGCCCTCCACGCCTCCCGTATGTGAGCGTGCGCGGGCGGTGGTCGTGCGACCTGTGAGGCAAATATGAACCTGGCGGAGGCGGTGCGCTTCCCGGTACTGCAGCGGGCCAGTGTCGTGGCCGGCGCCCGCGGGCTGGGGCGGGACGTGCGTTGGGTGCACGTGGTGGACCTGCCAGAGCCGGAGGAGTGGGTGCGGCCGGGGATGCTGCTGCTCACCACCGGCTACGCCTGGCCGCGGGCCGAGGTGGCCCAGCGGGCGCTCACCCGCGCCCTGGCGGCGCGCGAGATCGCCGCGATCGGGCTGGCGGTGCCGCAGTTCTTCGAGCACTTCCCGGCCGCCATGCGCCAGGAGGCGGACGCGCTCGGCCTGCCGTTGATCGAGATCCCGTGGGAGATCCCCTTCGCGCAGATCGCCGAGGAGTTGCTGCAGGCGCTGGTGGTGCACCAGTACCGGGTGATCGAGCAGTCCGAGTCCATCCACCGGGCGTTGACCCGCGCGGCGCTGGAGGCCGAGAGCCTCCAGGACATCGCCAGCGCGCTCGGGGGGCTGCTGGACCGGGCGGTGACGATCGAGGACCACGAGGGGCGCCTGCTGGCCTTCCACCGCCACCCGGACCTGGAGGACGCCGTGCGGCGCGCGACGCTGGCGCTGGGGCGGACGCCGCCGGACTACCAAGCGCTGCTGGAGGCGCACGGCTACGCCCGCGCCGTCGCGGCCGCCCAGGGGCCGATCCGCGTCCCGCCCATGCCCGAGGCGGGCGCCACCGGGCGGGTGGTGTGCCCCATCCGCCTGAAGCGCGAGCTGGTGGGGCGGGCCTGGATCATCGAGGGCACCCGGCCGCTCAGCGAGCTGGACCTGCGCGCGGCCGAGCAGGCGGCGCTGATCGCGGCGCTGCACATCCTGCACCGCCGCGAGATCGAGACGAGCGAGGCGCGCCTGGGGTACGCCTTCCTGGACGCGCTGCTGGAGGGGCGATTCGAGCTGACGCCGCAGGCGGCCGAGCGGGCGCGGCTGCTCGGCTTCGATCCGCGCGGGCGCTACCGGGTGGGGCTGTTCCTGCTGCACGTGCCGCTGCCGCTCAGCCCGGAGTCCTTCCAGCGCCGCGAGCGGCTCGCCACCCGGCTACGGCGCCGGCTGGCCGAGGTGGGATCGGCCTCGCTGCTCGCGCTGAACGCCAACCAGATCCCGTTCCTGCTGCCAGAGGGCGCGGACGGCGCCGGGCTGTGGCAGGTGCTAGGAGAGGCCGATCTGTCGCTCACGCTCAGCCGGCTGCACCAGGGGGCCGAGGGCGTGCGGCGCGCCTACCGCGAGGTGCAGGCCGCGGTGCCGCTGCTGCGGCCGGGCGCATGCACCCCCGCCGAAGGGCTGCTGCTCCCCAGGGTGCTCGCGGGGGACGCCGAGGCGCGGCGCGACTTCCTGGACGAACTGCTGGGCGCGGTGCGCGCCGGGCGCAACGGCGCGGTGCTGGTGGAGACGCTGCTGGCCTACGCGCGCCACGGCTTCCACCTCGGCCACGCCGCCGGGCAGCTGCGCATCCACCCCAAGACGCTGCGCTACCGCCTGGAGCGCGCCGCGCAGCTCGCCGGCCTGGACCTGCACAACCCCGAGACGCGCTTCCGCCTCCAGCTCGCCGCCCACCTCCTGATGGGGGATGGGGGGTAGAGGTTGGGCTGCAGCTCAACCCCTACCCCCCATCCCTTACTTCCCCAGCTTCTCGCGCACCGCCTGGATCACCGTTTCGCTGGCCGGGAAGCCGCCGTCGCGGTACATCGAGTGCACCAGATCGCCGTCCACCACCACGTCGAACGCGCCGTCCTGCCAGGGGATCAGCTCGATCGACGCCAGCTCGTAGGTGAAGGTATGCATGAGCGCCCGCGCCAGCTCGAGCGTCTGCGGCTCGTAGCCGCACGAGGCGCAGTAGACGATGCTGACCTTGACTGGCGCGCGTGTGCGCGCGGTAGTTGTCGCTTCGAGGAGTTCCATTATTTACACCCCATCGGGGTGGGGCTCAGGGAGCGCTTCGCCGTCCCTGACCCTCCCATCTTCCTGATCAGGCACCCGCCGGAAGGCGGCTCGCCAGCAACTCACGGATCTCGCGCACCACCTCGCGGTCAGCCAGGGCGCGGTTCCGGGCGCGGAACTCGCTGTAGAACTGCGCCTGCCGCACCCGCGCCGCCTCGGGCATCAGCGCCGGCGAGGTGCCGCGCGCCACCCCGGCCATCGCCGGGTCGGTAGCGTACAGCTCATCCAGCCCCTGGCGCTGCAGCTCGGTGATCGCGGCCGGGCGCTCGATCCAGTGGCCGAGCTCGCGGAAGTCCTCGTCGAAGAACACGAAGGTCGGGATCGAGCGGTGGACGCCCTGGTTCAGGTACTGGTCCATCAAGTCCAGGTTCTGGTCCCGCAGGAAGATACGCAGGTCGAGCGTGCCGCTGGCCTCGGCGAGCCGCGCCAGCACCGGCAGATTGTTGACCACGTCGCCGCACCAATCCTCGGCCAATACCAGCACGTGCAGCCGCGGGAGCTGCGCAAAGAAGCGCACGTCCTCCGGCACCAGTTCGACGGTGCGCTCGTTCTCCTCCAACCGCTCGCGGTTGCGGGTCATCTGAGCCTTGTACGCCTCGTAGGTCATGCCCTGCTCGAAGCGCTCGCGTGTGACTGCCATCCTATGTGGTCCTCCAGAATCAAAACCGGCCGTGCGACCACGGGCGAACCGCGGTTGCACGGCCGGTAGTATACCACGTACTGCGGGGGGGTATGGAACAGGGGGAGTCAGGGGGGCTTCGCCCTCCCTTGACTCCCCCGACGGGGGGGGCGCGAGGGGTCACCCTCGCAACACACAGACCGTATTCACCCGCCGTGCGTGCAGCACCCGGCGGCGGGTCACGCAACAGCCCGGTGCTCAACCCACGGCTGGGGGTGGGCCAACTCGGCGAGCAGGGCATCCACGCCGGCCTGCCAGTCCAACCGGCGCCCCTGGGCGAGCGCGGCGGCGCCGGCAGCGGGCGGCAGGGCGGGCCGCAGTGCGTCGATCAGGTACCCGGTGCGGGCCCGGTAGACGTGCCAGGTGGCGGGGTGGGCCTCGATCGCGGCCAGCAACTCCAGCGCGCGGGCGATCTGGGGCGCGCGGGCCGGGTGGTCCACACCAGCGGCGGCCGCCTCGCGCGCCAGCAGCACCGCCGTGTGATACAGCGCGAAGGCCAGCTGCGGCCACAGGCGCGCCTGCCAGGTGGTGCGCAGCGCCTCGGCCAGGTAGCGCCGCCCGGTGGCGAACTCCCCACGAGCCGACGCGACGTGCCCCAGGATGCAGAGGTGGTAGGCGACGTAGATCGCGCTGTCCAGCTCGCGCGCCAGCGCCAGCCCCGCGCGGGCGTGCTCCCAAGCGCGCGCGTAGTCGCCGCCGTCGATCGCGATCAGCGCCAGGTCGCCCAGGTCGTTCGTGCAGGAGAGGCGG
>DATMBA010000038.1:0-14046 GCA_035559635.1 Roseiflexaceae bacterium | reverse complement strand
GGGCGGCGGGGCGCACCAACGCCTCCGCCTGGCCGCCTCATGTTCTCGGATGGAGCTCAAGGAGCAACCATGGCCACCCCCCCCAACGTATACTTCGAGCGGGATGTGCCGCGGCAGTACGCCGCCGCGCTGGTGGGCGCGCCCGAGCGCGTGCTGGACCAGCCGGAGTTGACGGTGACCTACACGATCGACGGCGCGGAAGGCGGCAGCTTCGGTCTGCGCACGCAAGGCCGCACCCTGGCCTACGTCCCCGGCGGGATCGAGGGTAGCGATCTGCTGGTGCGGCAGAGCTACGAGCACTGGCTCAGAGGCGTCGAGTCCGGCGCGGCCGAGCTAGTAGTAGACTACGTGCTGCGCTGTAAAGTGGGTGTGGCCAAAGGGATCAAGGGCGCGGTGACGCTGGAGTTGACGCACGCGGACGGCAGCCTGCACGAGACGACGGTGGTGTTCGGCGGCCAGACCGAGCCTGCCGTGACACTGCGCATGACCACCGAGGACTACCGCGCCATGATGAGCGGCGAGCTGAACGGCACCATGGCCTTCATGCTAGGCAAGCTGCGGTTCGAGGGCAGCCTGCCGTTGTTGATGCAGATCGGGGCGCTGAGCGGGTAGGTGCCCTCACCCCAACCCCTCTCCCATGCGCGGGAGAATGGTTGGGGTGAGGGCGTTCCGTCCTTGCCTTGGATAAGGAGCGTGGAATGATCTCATTCACACCAAGCGAGGAGCAGCAGCTGATCGTCGACACAGTGCGCCGCTACGCGCTGGAGCGTATGCGGCCCGCCGCGCACGAGGCCGACGAGCGCCGCTACACGCCGGACGACATCATCGCGAAGGGCTGGGACCTGGGGTTGCTGCCGAGCGCCATCCCCGAGCAGTACGGCGGCTTCGGCGAGGAGCACGCGGCGCTCACCGGCGCGTTGGCGGCCGAGGAGTTGGCCTACGGCGACCTGGCGATGGCGCTCTACCTGCTGACCCCCAACCTGTTCGCCATCCCTATTCTGCACTGTGGCACCGAGGAGCAGCGGCGCACATGGCTGCCGCCCATGTCCGAGGGCAGCTTCGTGCCGTACACCGCGGCCATGATCGAGCCGCGCTGGAGCTTCGATGCGCACGCGCCCAACACCACCGCCGAGCGCGTGGGGGACTACTACGAGATCACCGGCCACAAGTCCTACGTGCCGCTGGCCGCTGAGTCCCGCGCCATGCTGGTGTACGCCAGGGAGCGCGGCACGACGCAGGCGTTCATCGTGGAGGCGGGGGCCGAGGGCCTGGTGATCCTGGAGCGCGAGCAGCATATGGGCATCCGCGCTCTGCCGACGTACGAGGTGCGGCTAGACGACGTGCGCGTGCCGGCCAGCAACCGGCTCGGCGGCGAGCGCGGCTGCGACCTGGAGCTGCTGCTGAACTACTCGCGCGTTGCGCTGGCGAGCATGGCGGTGGGCGTGGCGCGCGGCGCCTTCGAATACGCCCGCGACTACGCCAAAGCCCGCGAGGCGTTCGGCAAGCCGATCGCTCAGCACCAGGCCATTGCCTTCATGCTGGCCGAGATGGCGATCGAGGTCGAGGCCGCGCGCGGCCTGGCTCTGGAGGCCGCCTGGACACTGGACAAGGGCCAGGATGCTACCCGTCAGGCGTCGCTCGCCAAGCAGTACGCCGACGAGATGGCGTTGTTCGTGACCGACCGCGCCGTGCAGGTGTTGGGCGGCCACGGCTACATCCGTGAGCACCCGGTGGAGCGTTGGCTGCGCAATGGCCGGGGGTTTGCGACGTTTTTGGGCCTGGCAATGATCTAGCACTGCAAGCGGGGCCGCAGGCCCCGCGAAAAACCTTTGCGGAGGGAGCGTGCCCCTCCGCCCCTCCCCGTGGCCACGCGGCACAAAGGAGCGAGAGCGATGATCGACTTCGAGATCCCGGCCCCTATCAAGCGCCAGGTCCAGCTTATCACCATGCTGGGCGAGCAGGTGATGCGGCCGGTGGCGCGCTACTACGACGAGCACGAGGGCGAGGTGCCCTGGGACTACATCAACCTGATCTGGCCCACCATCCGCGACCAGGGCGGGCGCTCGTTCTCGGTGAACATGGACAGCCAGCCGGCGGGAGCGGACGGCAAGCCGCGCCCGCGCATCGGCTACCTCATGCTGGCCCACACGGTGGAGGCGCTCTCCTGGGGCGACGCCGGGCTGTACCTCTGCACGCCCGGCAGCTCGCTCGGCGGCGCCGCGGTGGATGCCACCGGCACCCCCGAGCAGAAGGAGCGCTTCCTCAAGCGCTTCGCCGAGGGCGAGCCGAAGTGGGCCGCCATGGCCATGACCGAGCCGCACGCCGGCTCGGACACCGCCGCCATCCGCACCAGCGCCCGCCTCTCCGAGGACGGCACCCAGTGGATCCTGAACGGCGAGAAGATCTTCGTCACCGGCGGGCGCATGGCGGCCCAGGACTCGCCCGGCTTCGTGGCGGTGTGGGCCACGGTGGACCCCACGGCCGGGCGCGCCGGGATGAAGCTGTTCATCGTCGAGCGCGGCACGCCGGGGATGACGGTGGCCAAGCTGGAGCACAAGCACGGCATCCGTGCCTCGGACACGGCGGCGCTGGTGTTCCAGGACTGCCGCATCCCGCGTGAGAACATCCTCGGCAGCGAGGAGGTGGCGCAGGGCGACGGCGGGACGAAGGGGTTCAAGGGCGCGATGCGCACCTTCGACGCCACCCGCCCGCTGGTAGCCGCCTCGGCGCTTGGCATCACCCGCGCCACGCTGGAGTTCACCGCGCAGTACCTCAAGGAGCGCGGCGTGCAGGTGCGCTACGGCGTGGCGCCGCATCTACTCAGCGCCGTGGAGCGCGACCTGCTGCACATGGAGGCGCAGCACCGCGCGGCCTGGCTGCTGGTGCTCAAGGCCGTGACCAAGATGGACGCCGGCGAGGACAATGCGCTCGAGGCCAGCATGTGCAAGGTCAAGGCCGGGCAGGTGGCCAACTTCGTGGCGCAGAAGGCGGTGGAGCTGCTCGGGCCGGAGGGCTACTCCTGCAAGCTGCTGGTGGAGAAATGGATGCGCGACGCGCGCATCAACGACATCTACGAGGGCACCGGGCAGATCAACCGGCTGGTGGTGGCCAGGCGGCTGCTCGGGTACACCAGCAAAGAGTTGCGGTAGAATAGATGCGCCGCACGCACGGTCCGGAATTGATTCCGTAGGGGCGCAGCAGGTGCCGCTCTCGACAACGTGGTCCGATCGATAGGTGCACCTGCTACACTCCTACGGCGTTGCCGTTGCACGATGGTTCATCGGTACGGCGACGCCCCCCAGGGCGCTGATGTTGCGCGGCGTGCCACCCGCGCAGCGATGCGCCCAATCAAAGGAGATCACTGATGACCCAGATACGCAAGGTGGCCGTGATCGGCGCCGGCACCATGGGGGGCGGGATCGCGGCGCACTGCGCCAACGCCGGCCTGCAGGTGGTGCTGCTGGACGCCGTGCCCACGGCGCTCACCCCCGAGGAGCAGGCCGCCGGCCTGACGCTCGAGTCCCGCCAGGTGCGCAACCGCCTGGCGAACGCTGGCCTGGAGCGCCAGAAGAAGATCCGCCCGGCCGCCTTCATGGCCCCCGAGCGCGCCGGCCTGATCACCACCGGCAACACCGAGGACGATATGGGCCTGCTGGCCGACGCCGACTGGATCGTGGAGGCGATCGTCGAGCAACTCGAGCCCAAGCGCGCGCTCATGGCGAAGGTTGAGGCGGTGCGCAAGCCCGGCAGTATCGTCTCCTCCAACACCTCCGGCATCCCGATCGCCGCGCTCGCCGCCGGGCGCTCCGAGGAGTTCCGCCGCCACTTCCTCGGCACCCACTTCTTCAACCCGCCGCGCTACCTCTACCTGCTGGAGGTCATCCCCACCGCGGACACGCTCCCCGCGGTGGTGGAGGCCATGCGCGCCTTCGCCGAGGAACGGCTCGGCAAGGGCGTGGTGGTGTGCAAGGATCGGCCGAACTTCATCGGCAATCGCATCTTCAGCTACGCCATGCAGGCCCGCATCCTCTACGCCCTCGAGCACGGCTACAGCGTCGAGGAGGTGGATGCCCTCACCGGGGAGCTGATCGGCAGCCCGAAGACGGCTACCTTCCGCCTGCTGGACCTGGTGGGCCTGGACGTCGCCAACCACGTGACCGCCAACCTCTATGAGGCGGTGCCGGAGGACGAGGAGCGCGCGATCTTCCAGGTGCCGCTCCAGTTGCGCGCCATGGCCGAGCGCGGCTGGCTCGGCAACAAGGCCGGCGTGGGCTTCTACAAGGAGCAGCGCGGTGCGGGCGGGAAGGAGTTCTGGCCGCTCAACCTGCAGACGATGGAGCACGAGCCGCCGAAGAAGCCGCGCTTCGAGTTGGTGGGCAGGGCGCGCAAGATCGAGGACCTGCGCGAGCGCCTGAGGTTCCTGCTGGAGAACGCGGACGCGGACCGTGCCGGAGTGTTCCTGCGCGACACTACGCTGCGCATCCTGGCCTACACCGCCCGCCGCATCCCCGAGATCTCCGAGAGCATCGTGGACGTGGACCGCGCCATGCGCTGGGGCTTCAGCCAGCAGCTCGGCCCGTTCGAGATGTGGGACGCCTTTGGGGTGCGCCGCGCCGCGGACATGATGCGCGCGCGCGACATCGCCGTGGCGCCCTGGGTGGACGAGATGCTGGCCGCCGGCGCGGAGAGCTTCTACACGCGTGAGGGCGGGCGCATCACCGGGGTGTGGAGTCCTTCGGCGAAGGGCTACGTCCCCTACGAGCAGCCCGCCGGTGTGCTGGCGCTGGACGACCTGCGGGCCGAGGGGCGGGAGCTGGAGCGCAACCCGAGCGCGAGCATCCTGGACCTGGGCGACGGCGTGCTGTGCCTCGAGTTCCACACCAAGATGAACGTGATCGACCCGCTGATCACCGAGATGGGCTGGCGGGCGCTGGAGTTGCTGAAGGGCGATGACCGCTGGGTGGGCATGGTGATCGGCAACCAGGCGCAGCACTTCTGCGCTGGCATCAATCTGGCGGTGATGGCGATGGCGCTGGCGAGCGGCCAGCTCAAGGAGGTCCAGAAGTTCGCCAAGGGCACGCAGGACTTGTTCTTCGCCATACGGCGCGCGCCCAAGCCGGTCGTCGCCGCGCCCTACGGCTACGTGATGGGCGGCGGCGTGGAGATCTGCCTCGCGGCGGCGCGGCGCGTGGCGGCCGCCGAGAGCTACATGGGCCTGGTGGAGACCAGCCAGGGCATCATCCCCGGCTGGGGCGGCTGCAAGGAGTTCGTACGCCGCCACGTCTCGCCGCACATGCGCGTCTCCGGCGCCGACGCGCTGCCCTATTTTCAGCGGGCCTTCGAGACGATCGGCATGGCGAAGGTGAGTGAGCTCGGCGCCGAACAGGCTCGCGAGCTCGGCTACCTGATGCCGGACGATCGGATCGTGATGAACCGCGAGCGGCTGATCGCCGAGGCCAAGAAGGAGGTGCTGGCCATGGCCGCCGTCGGCTACACTCCGGTGCCGGAGGCGGGCGAACCAGTGTACGCGCTTGGGCGGCGTGGCATCGCGGCGGCGCGTGCGGCGCTGCACGGCATGCGGGTGGGTGGCTATATCAGCGAGCACGACCAGAAGGTGGCCACCGCGCTGGCCTATGTGATGAGCGGCGGCGACCTCACCACGCCGCAGTGGGTCAGCGAACAGTACATGCTGGATCTGGAGTTCGAGCAGGCCATGAAGCTGGCGTTGGAGCCGAAGACCCAGGAGCGGATCGTGGGGTTCTTGCAGACCGGGAAGCCGGTGCGGAATTGATGCTGGTATGAACCACGAAGCCACGAAGATGCGAGGGCACGAAGTAGGAGGGGACCATTCGTGCGCGCCTGCGCTGCAGTCCGGCATATCCACCTGCCCGCCGATCGCACGGAGGTCCGAGCGAGCACCGCTTCGTGTCTTTGCGCCTTCGTGCCTCCGTGGTTAAGGAGCGTACACCATGCGAGAGGCAGTGATCGTATCGGCCGCGCGAACCGCCGTCGGCAAGGCCCCCCGCGGCACGCTGCGCGGCGTACACCCGGCGGATCTGGCGGCGGCGGCGGTGAAGGCCGCGGTGGAGCGCGCACCCGGCCTGGACCCGCGGGAGATCGACGACGTGATCATCGGCTGCGCGATGCCGGAGGCCGAACAGGGGCTGAACATGGCACGCCAGGCGCTGCTGCGCGCTGGCCTGCCGGTGGAGGTGCCGGGGCAGACGGTCAACCGCTTCTGCTCCTCCGGCCTGCAGACCATCGCGCTGGCGGCGCAGCAGATCATGGCCGGCATGGGCGAGGCGATCGTGGCCGGCGGGGCGGAGAGTATGAGCCTGGTGCCGATGAGCGGCCACCACTTCGCGCCCAACCCGGCGCTGGCCGAGCTGAACCCGGACGTCTACCTGGGCATGGGCCTGACGGCCGAGAACCTGGCGCAGCAGTACGGGGTGCGCCGCGAGGAGCAGGATGCCTTCGCGCTGCGCTCGCACCAGCGCGCCATCCGGGCCATCGACGCCGGCCTGTTTCGGGACGAGATCGTGCCGATCGAGGTGGAGAACGTCTGGTTCGAGGGCGGGCGGCAGCGGCGCGAGACCACCGTGTTCGACACTGACGAGGGGCCGCGGCGTGACACCTCGGCGGAGGCGCTTGCGAAGCTGAAGCCGGTGTTCGCCGCCAAAGGCACGGTAACGGCCGGCAACGCCTCGCAGACCAGCGACGGCGCGGCGGCGGTGGTGGTGATGAGCCGCGCGAAGGCCGACGCGCTGGGGCTGAAGCCGCTGGCGCGCTTCATCTCGTACGCGGTGGCGGGCGTGCCGCCGGAGGTGATGGGCATCGGGCCGGTGGCGGCGGTGCCTAAGGCGCTCAGGCTCGCCGGGCTGACGATCGACCAGATCGACCTGGTGGAGCTGAACGAGGCCTTCGCCGCCCAGGCGCTGGCGGTGATCCGCAAGCTGGAGCTGGACGAGGAGAAGGTCAACGTCAATGGCGGCGCGATCGCGCTTGGCCACCCACTGGGGTGCACCGGCGCCAAGCTCACCGTGCAGATCCTGCACGAGTTGGCACGGCGCGGCGGGCGCTACGGCATGGTGACGATGTGCATCGGCGGCGGCATGGGCGCGGCCGGCATCTTCGAGCGCCTGGGGTAGGCCCCGCGTCCCCACGAAGCCGCACAGACCAGTGTGAGGCGCTATGCCTGCTCGACGTCGCGCCTATGGGCTGCTGGCGCTCGCCGCGGCTGCGCTGCTTGCCGGGCTGGTGTTCGGCCGCGGCGACAGGCGCAACCGCATCCCGCTGCCGCTGCGCATGCTCTCCTCGGCGCTGGTGTGGGCCGCGGCGCTCGTGCTGTGGCGCGCGGCACCTCATGGCCCCCTGCGCGCGCGGGCGGGGCTGGCCGCGGCCGGCATGGCGTGCGGCTTCCTCGGCGACCTGGTTATGGCGAGGGTCATCCCGCTGCCGCAGCATGTGATGTTCGGCATGCTGGCCTTCGGTGCGGGACACGTGCAGTACATGCGGGCGGCCTCCTTTTTGATCCATCAAGGACACGAAGGTCCCGAAGCTTTGGGCGGCTCCAACCTTCGGGTCCTTCGTGCTCTTCGTGGATCACGTCCTGCACTGATCGCCTCTTCGGCCGTCGCTGTGGCCGGCTGGCGCGCGCTGGTCTACAGCCCGTCCCAGCCGGCGCCGCTTGGCTACGCCGCGCTGGCCTACGCCCTGCTGCTCAGTTCCATGGCCGGGCTAGGAGGCGCGCTGGCCTGGCGCGACCGGCGCTACGCCCCGCTGGCTGCCGGCGGCGCGCTGTTCTTCCTCTCCGACCTGATCCTGGCCGGCGAGTTGTTTCGAGGCTTGTTCTTCCCACACATCGGCGACGCGATCTGGCTGACATACCTCACCGGCCAGGGGCTGATCGTCACCACCCTGGGGACGGCGTCTACATAGCTCCCCACACCCCTTTCGCTGTGATGCGAAGGTCGCAGGGAGGGCGAAGCCTCCCTGACCCTCCCCTCGGTGTGGTGGGCAGGTCGCAGGGAGGGCGAAGCCTCCCTGACCCTCCCCTCAGAGCGCCGGTTCCATATTCTGTCGAAAGACCGATATTTCCTGCCGCTGGCAGCGTTTATAATCATGACACGGCGTACGCTGGGGGGTATGGAGGTTCGAAACCCCGCTCATAGATCCTCAAGGGGTGTTTCGAGCGCCTGAGGCGTTTGCGCCCCTCGCAATACCCGAAAAAATGTTCTATTCGCCGAGGAAGCGCCCATGAGACGCACCAACCCACGTCTGAGGCCGGCCCTGGCCCTCGCCGCGCTCCTGTTCGCGTTCACCATCGCCCTGCCGGTGGCGCTCGAGGCGCGCCGCCCGGCGGTAGCGGACTTCCGGCCCCCCATGCCGGTGGCCGAGGCCATCGTGCGCGTGGCGGCGGCGCAGGAGGCCGAGCTGCGGCAGCGAGAGGCGGCCGCCGAGCAGGTGGGCATGCAGGACGCCGCGGCGCTGCCGCTGGTACAGAACATGTACTTCGGCCCCTCCGGGTTCCACGTGAGTGACCGCAGCGGCTTCCTGAGCTTCTGGCGCCGGAACGGCGGGCTACTGGTGTTCGGCTACCCGCTCACCGGCGAGATCGTCGAGGACGGGCGCATCGTGCAGTACTTCGAGCGGGCGCGCTTCGAGTACCACCCGGAGCACCTCGGCGCCGAAGGCCAGGTGATGCTCTCGCTGCTCGGCAATGAGCTGTTCGGCGACCGGGCGTTCCCCGACGGCCAGCCAAGCGACGGGCGGGTCTTCTTCCCGGAGACGCGCCAGACGCTGGGCGGCAAGTTCCTGCAGTTCTGGCAGAAGCGCGGCGGTCTGGCGGTCTTCGGCTTCCCGATCAGCGAGCCATTGGAGGAGGTCAGCCAAATCGACGGCCAGGTGCGCATCGTGCAGTATTTCGAGCGGGCGCGCTTCGAGTACTTCCCGGAGGAGTTGGGTGGCTTCTACCACCAGCAGGCCGGTGCGCTCGGGCTGAAACTGCAGGCACTGCGCGAGGTGCAGCTGAGCGACCTGGGGCGCCAGGCGCTGCAGCGGCGCGGCGTGCGCCAGGGGCCGGCGGTGCGGCTGCCCGGCGCGCCGGAGTGGTCGCCGAAGCTCTTCCCACGGCTCATCCGGGTGGACCTGACGCGCCAGGTGCTCACTGCCTACGAAGGTGAGGTGGCCGTGTTCAGCGCGCCGGTGGCCACCGGGCGGGATGGGTTCAACACCCCGGCCGGCAGCTTCGCGATCTACGCCAAGTACGAGATGCAGACCATGCAGGGCTCGGCCGGGGGCGAGAGTTGGTACGTGCCGGACATCCCGTGGGTGCAGTACGTGGTGGGTGGCGTGGCGCTGCACGGCACCTACTGGCATGATCTGTGGGGCACGGGGGTGCGCATGTCGCACGGCTGCATCAACCTGAACATCGACGACGCCCAGTGGCTCTACGAGTGGGCGGATGTGGGGACCCCCGTCGAGATCCATTACTAACTGGTGCATCCGGTAGGTCCCTTGTAAAGAAGAGGAGGGCGAGGGAGGGCTTCGCCCTCCCTCACACCCACCCCTTTCGGCGGGTGTGTGTTAACACACGTACCGCATGCACCACCTCAGGCTTTTTGGTGTGGGGTGTGACGAACGTTCCCGCGCCACCGACCACGCCCGGTGGGTCAACTGGCGGGCGCTCATGCCCAAGCCCGCCGGCGGGGTTTGGGGTGCAGGCCGCGCCGGCGGCCTTTGCACCGGCTAGGGCGCCCGTTCACCGGCCGGGCGTGGTGCGGCGCCGGGGACGTTGACAGCGCCCTACTCTTCAGCGTTCGGTTCCTTGACAAGGCGAATCCCGCGTGCTATTCTACACGGCACGCCCAGCCCCGTGATCCCCGGCCGGACGCTCTTCACCAATGGGATCACCGCCACGGCTCCCAGTCGCCGCGCCGCAAGGTACCGCGATGGACTCGACCACCACCCTCGCGACGGGCGGCAGTGAGGCCGCCGAGTCGCTCCGTCTCTCCCGGCGCGCCCTCGCACCTGCGCCGCTTCCCCCCCTGCGCCCGAACCCCGAGTACGCCAACAGCCCGGTGGCGAGCGCGCTGGTGAACCGCCTGGCCTCCTATCAGCGGGGCAGCGCCGTCGAGAGCGGCGCCGCGCTCATCCGCAGCGCCTACGCCGTGGCCTACGAGGCGCACGACGGCCAGCTGCGCGCCTCGGGCGAGCCGTACATCGACCACCCGGTGGCGGTGGCGGAGATCCTGCTCGACCTGCACCTGGACGCCGCCTCGATCGCCGCCGCCCTGCTGCACGATGTGGTGGAGGACACGCTCATCACTAAGGAGCAGATCGAGGCTCTGTTCGGCGCCGAGATCGCCCACCTGGTGGACGGCGTCACCAAGCTCACCAAGCTCGAGGCGCAGAGCAAGGAGGACGCGCAGGCCGGCACCTACCGCAAGATGTTCATCGCCATGGCCGATGACCCGCGGGTGGTGCTGGTGAAGCTGGCCGACCGGCTGCACAACCTGCGCACGATCGGCGCCAAGAGCCCCGAGAGCCAGCGGCGCACCGCGCGCGAGACGATGGAGATCTACGCCCCGCTGGCGCACCGCCTGGGCATCTGGCAGATCAAGTGGGAACTGGAGGACCGCGCCTTCGCGGTGCTGAACCCCGAGAAGTACCAGGAGATCAGCCGCCAGCTGGCCGCCCGGCGCGACGTGCGCGAGAAGACCATCCAGCGCGTGATCGCGCGCCTGCGCCAGCTGCTGGACAAGGAGGGCATCCGGGCCGAGATCACCGGGCGCCCCAAGCATATCTACTCGATCTATCGCAAGATGGAGCGCAAACAGGTCAGCCTGGACCAGATCTATGACCAGCTGGCCGTGCGAGTGATCGTGGATACGGTGGGGGACTGCTACCGGGTGCTAGGGATCGTCCACACCACCTGGCCGCCGGTGCCGGGTGAGTTCGACGACTACATCGCCATGCCGAAGGAGAGCATGTACCGCTCGCTGCACACGACGGTGCTCATCCCCGGCGGGCAGCCGTGCGAGGTGCAGATCCGCACCCAGGAGATGCACGAGGTGGCCGAGCACGGTATCGCGGCCCACTGGCGCTACAAGGAGGGCTTCAGCCGCTCGGACACCTCGTTCGAGGCCAAGCTGGCCTGGCTGCGCGGGCTGATCGACTGGCGCCGCGAGATGACCGACGCGCGCGAGTTCGTCGAGTCGCTCAAGGAGGACGAGCTCGAGGAACAGGTCTACGTCTTCACCCCCAAGGGCAAGATCATCGACCTGCCGCTCGGCTCGACGCCGGTGGACTTCGCCTACCGCATCCACTCGCAGGTGGGCAACTCCTGTGTGGGCGCCAAGGTGAACAACAAGCTGGTGCCGCTGGACTATGAGCTGCAGAACGGTGAGATCGTCAGCATCATGACGTCGAAGACGCCGCGCGGCCCGAGCCGCGACTGGCTGAACTTCGTCAAGACCAGCAGCGCGCGCAAGCACATCCGCAGCTTCTTCAAGCGCCTGGCGCGCGACGAGAATGTCGCCGCCGGGCGTGACCTGCTGACCCAGGAGTTGAAGCGCCTGGGCCTGACGGCGCCGTTCGATGAGATCGCCCAGCTGGCCGGCTATAAGAACCAGGACGACCTGTTCGCCGCGATCGGCAGCGGGGACACCACCGCCCGCCACGTGGCGCAGAAGGTGCTCGCCCAGCACGCTAAGGCCACCGAGGATCTCTCGGCGCTGCCGGCGGTGGCGCCGCAGCCGGAACGCACGACCGACCCGAAGGGTATCACGGTGCGCGGGGTGGAGGGGCTGCTCACCCGGCTGGCGAAGTGCTGCAACCCGGTGGTGGGCGAGCCGATCGTTGGCTTCGTGACGCGCGGTAAGGGGATCACGGTGCACCGGGCGGACTGCCGCACGGTGATCAACGAGCGGGACCGGCAGCGGCTGGTGGAGGTGACGTGGGGCGCCAAGCTGCCCGAGCAGGGCTACCCCGTGCCGGTGCGCATCGAGGCCTGGGACCGGGTGGGGCTGTGGCGGGACGTCTCCGGCGCGGTGGCGGACGCGGGGATCAACATCGAGGCGGTGGAGCAGGTGCCCACCCGCAAGCACGGCCGCGCGGTGCTGCTGGCCACGCTCAAGATCCACAGCCTGGCGCAGCTCACCACCATCCTGGACAAGCTCAATCGCCTCTCGGACGTGATCGAGGCCCGGCGCGAGAACAGTTCCGGCGGCCTGGCGAAGAGCGAACGCTGAGGCGCTGAGGGCGGCGCCGACAAGGAAGGCGTATGCAAGTTGCGTACGTGCCGGGCGCGCGATGTGCACGGGGCGACACCATGCCCCCGATCGGGAAGACGCGAAGACACGAGGGCACGAGCGATCTATAATCGCCCGTGCCCTTCTGCTGTCGTGGTCAGCCACACTGATCCTGACGGATGCAGGGGGAGAGTTCAGGGAGGGCTTTCCCCGCCCCTGAATACCCACCCATACCATTGTGGTGGCCCAGTAGGTGCGAGTCACTCCCATGCAGTACCTCGACTTCGAGTTGGAGATCGGCGAGGCGGAGCAGGACGGGGCCTACCCGGTGGCGGTGCTGAACTCTCCTGGCGGGAACGCGCGAGGCTCGTTGCGGCTGCCGTACGCGGCGCAGGAGCTGGACGAACGGCTCGACGCGCTCGGGAGTCTAACGGCGCTCGCGGCGGCGCGCACGTTCGGTGAGCGCATGTTCGAGGCGCTATTCGCCGGAGATGTGCGCAGCCGTTACGACAGCAGCCGCGAGCGCGCAGACGATCAGGGACGCGGGCTGCGCATCCGGCTGCGTGTCCTGGCGCCGGAGCTCTCCGCGCTGCCATGGGAGCTGCTCTACGACCAGCGCCAGGGGGAGTTTCTCTGCCTCTCGAACGCGACGCCGATCGTCCGTCACCTGGAGCTGCCGCAGCCGCCCGAGCCGCTGGCCGTGGAGCCGCCCCTGCGCGTGCTCGGGATGTCGGCCAGCCCGCAGGGCATGGCGCCGATCGACACCACGCGCCAGCGGGCGCAGTTGGCACAGGCGCTGAGTCCCCTGTCGGCGCGTGGGCTGGTGGAGTTGACCTGGCTGGAAGGGCAGAGTTGGCGGGATCTTCAGGCTGCCCTGCGCACCGGGCGGCACCATATCTTCCACTTCATCGGCCACGGCGGCTTCGACAGGCAGGCCGGCGAGGGGTTCATCGCGCTGGCGAGCCCGGACGGCGATGCCGAGCGGATGACCGCCACCCGGCTCGCCCGGCTGCTCGGCGATCACCCACCGCTGCGCCTGGTCATCCTGGGGAGCTGCGAGGGCGCGCGGGCCGAGAAGCGCGCGATCTTCTCCAGCGTCGCCGCCACGCTCGTGCGCCGGGGCCTGCCCGCCGTGCTCGCCGGCCAGCAGCAGGTGTCCGACGAGGCGGCGCGCGAGCTGGCGCGCGAGTTCTACACCGCGCTCGCCGACGACTACCCGGTGGACGCCGCGCTGGCCGAGGCGCGCAAGGCGCTGAGCCTGCTGGCCGACACGCTGGAGTGGGCGACGCCGGCGCTGTTCTCGCGGGCGCCGGACGGGGTGCTGTTCAACGTCGCCGCTGGCGGGAATGCGCGCCGCGGCCAGGCGCCGGTCCCGGCGCATGACCCGGCGCGCCCGGTGCCGCCCGGTGCTGGCGCGACTCTCACCTCCTCGGACGCAGAACGCCCGCCCCCGCCAGGGTCCCACAACCAGGACTCACCCTTCGGGCGTCTGTGGGCGCTGGCCTCGCAGCCGGCGGCGAGCGTGAAGCTGCCGGAGTTGCGCCGGGCGATGGGCGCGGCGCTCAGTATGGACGAGGTCTCGTTCCTGTGCAGCGACCTGGGAATCGACGTGGAGAACCTGGGCGGCGAGACGAAGGCGATGGTGATCCTGAACCTGATCGACTATGTGCGCCGGCGTGGGCAGCTGCAGACGCTGCTGGACGCGTTGCGGGAGGCATTGCGGGGGCGGTAGCGCGGCCGCCTCTCCTCGTCGGCATTATAGCGCGCTGCATGGATTTCTAAAGGGGAGAGGCTC